>JANRJM010000018.1 GCA_033763975.1 Planctomycetota bacterium | reverse complement strand
GTAGCCGCCGCCACCGCCGCCGCCGCCGTAGCCGCCACCACCGCCGCCGCCGCCGAAGCCGCCGCGCGAACGGCCGCCGCCGCCGCCACCGAAGCCGCCGCGGTCCTCGCGCGGACGGGCCTCGTTGACGACGAGGTCGCGCCCGCCGACGTTGGCGCCGTTGAGGGCGGTCATCGCGGCGCGGGCCTGCTCATCGTTCTGCATCTCGACGAAGCCGAAGCCGCGGGGGCGGCCCGTCTCGCGGTCCATGACGAGCGAGGCGCTGGAGACTTCGCCGTGCTGCTCGAAGAGCCCGCGGAGTTCATCCTCGGTCGTCTGGAACGGCAGATTTCCAACGTAGATTTTCATCCCGAACTTTCCTGCATGTGCCCGAACATGAACCACCGGCGTCTCGAACTCGGGCACGAGGAAGCGTCGGGGAACCTGAGAACCGCGTCCGACTCCGGACGCACAGAACCAGAATCGCGGAAAGTGTACCCGAGTGCGCCGCGGGGTTCCACCACCCCCCTCGGGGCGGGACTGGCTACAGTGTCAATGCCCTGCCCGGCCCGAATGGGGCGGGACCGCGTCGGGTGGGTGCGCGCGTTTCGCGCGCCCGTGGAGGTTTCTTCTTGCGACACGCCCTGGCACCGACTTTGACTTCGTCCCGAATCGCGTCCCTGCCCCCCGCGCTCTGTTCGATCCTCGGGCTCGGCCACTACCTGCCAAGCCGCATCCTGACGAACGACGAACTGGCGCTCACCGTCGACACCTCTGACGCGTGGATCGTCGAACGGACGGGCATCCACGGGCGGCGGTGTGCCGCACCGGGAGAGGCCACCAGCGATATGGCCCGGTTCGCGGCCCTGCGAGCGCTGGAAGACGCCCACCTCTCCCCCACCGATCTCGACCTCATCCTGGTCGCGACGTCGACCCCGGACACGCCCGTGCCGTCGTCGGCGTGCCATCTGCAGGCGGCCCTGGGGTGCAGCGGGGTGCCGGCGATGGACGTGAACGCCGGGTGCGCCGGCTACGGGTACGCGATGCAACTCGCAGCCGCCGCCATCAAGAGCGGGATGAACAAGCGCGTGCTGGTGATCGGCGCCGACACGCTGACGCGCATCACGAACTACGCGGACCGCCAGTCGTGCATCCTCTTCGGGGACGGCGCGGGGGCGGCGGTCGTCGCGGCGCGGGGGCGATTCGACATCATCTATTCCGACATCGGCGCGGACGGGCGCGGGGCCGATCTCATCCGTGTCCGGGCCGGCGGAAGCCGCACCCCGGCGTCGGCCGAGTCGGTCGCCACCGCGTGGCACACGCTGGAACTGCACGGGCGCGAGGTGTTCAAGACGGCGGTGCTTCGCATGACCGATTGCCTGCGGAAGGCCGCCAAGGGCGTGGGCGTCTCGCCGGGCGACTTCGACGTGGTCATCCCGCACCAGGCGAACGCGCGGATCATCGAGGCCGTCGGGCGGCAGCTCGACATCGGCCCGGAGCGACTGGTGGTCGACATCGGCGACACGGGCAACACCGCGTCGGCGTCGATCCCGATCGCGCTGGAGCGTGCGCGGGGCTCGCTGCGGCCGGGGCAGTTGGTGGCGGTCGTCGGGTTCGGGGCGGGCCTCACGTGGGCGTGCCAGGTGATGCTCGTGCGCGAGCTGTAGCCCGCTACTGGGCGCGCGGGGCTTCGCGGAGCAGCGCCGTCTCGCCCGCGCCGACCAGGTGCAGACGCAGCATCGCGAGCGCGGACATCGCCGACCAGTGGCGGACGGATCCGCGATCGCCCGCGAACCGGAACCGACGTACCTGCGACGAGCCGTCCGCCGATGCTCGCGCGATGAACACCGTGCCCACGGGCTTGGCGTCGCGCCCGTCGAACGCGGGCACGCCCCCGTCGGGCCCGGCGATGCCCGTGATCGAGAGCGCGTGCGTGCAGCCAAGACGCTCGAGCCCGCCCCGGGCCAGGGCCAGGGCGCACGCGGCGCTCACAGCACCGGGGCCGGCGTGCTCGAACATCCCGGGCTCGACCCCCGCCAGGAGGGTCTTCAACCGGTTCGAGTACGTGACGAGCGCGCCGACGAACGCGACCGACGACCCGGGCATGTCCGTGATCATCGATCCCAGCAGCCCGCCGGTGCAGCTCTCGACCGTGCCGAGCGTCTCGCCGCGCTCGCGCAGCAGTCGCAGGAGCGCGCCGGGCAAGCGCTCGTCCCCCGCGCCGAACGCGTAGACGCCCGCCGCGGCGCGTACGTCCTGCTCGGCCTGGGTGAGCGCCGCCTCGCACGACTCCTCGTCCACGCTGCCCTCGAACCGGATGCGGCAGGACACCACCCCGCCGCTGGCGGTGGTCCCGACGAGCGGGTTTCTGCTGCGGTCCATGACGGGGCCGAGCCGCGCCGCGAGGTCGGACTCGCCGATGCCGAAGCAGTGCACCACGCGCGTGCGCACCAGACGCGAGCGCACCGGGCGCAGGCGCGGCACGACCTGGGCCTCGAACATCGGCTTCAACTCTCCCGGCGGGCCTGGAAGGCAGAACACCTCGGCCCCGCCGGGCATGCGCGCCCAGAGCCCGGGCGCCGTGCCGTTGAGGTTCGGCAATGACAGCCCGCGCGACGGGCGGCGCGCCTGCACGCGGTTCAGCGGCGGCATCGGACGCCCGCGCGCCGCGAAGAACTCTTCCACCTGCGCCAGGGCCAGCGGGTCCTCGACCAGTTCGTCCTCCGACGCGAGGGCGAGCGCGTCGCGCGTCAGGTCGTCGGCGGTCGGGCCCAGCCCGCCCGTGCAGATGACGACGTCGACCTCGCCCGCGAGGCGCCGCAACGCCGCGGCCTGACGCGCGGTGTCGTCGGGCACCGTCACGTGCTCGAGCGGCGAGAGGCCGAGATCGAACAGTCGCTCGGAGATCCACTTCGAGTTCGTGTCGAGCGTCTGCCCGAGCGTGAGTTCATCGCCCACCGAGAGCACGGCGGCGGTCCGTTGTTCGACACGTTCCGGGGGCGGCATGTCCGAGCGTACGCGGGACGGGAAATGAAAAACGCCCCGGGCGCGGTGCCCGGGGCGATGAGGATCAGATCAAAGAGATGGGAGAAAAAGAGGGAAGAGAAGCAGGGAAAGCCCTCGCTTGCGCTTCGGGCTCGTACCGACGGTTACGGGCAGGGCGCCCCGGCGACGACCTGCTCGAGGGCCGAGATGTCGTCCTGGTCGACGTTGCCGTCGCGGTTGAAGTCGGGGTCGATGCCGCCGCCGAGGCAGGCGGGGTCGCCGGCGACCGCCTGGGTCAGGCAGGCGATGTCGTCCTGGTCGACGTTGCCGTCCTGGTTGACGTCGGGCTCGCACGACACGGGCGGCGCGAGGAAGCCGTCGGCGTCGGCGGCGCCGAAGGCGGCGACCTCGGCGTCGCTGAGTGTGCGGTCAACGAAGTAGAACGAGTTGATGTAGGCCTCGGCGGTGCGGGCGCCGGTGCTCTCGCTGCCGAAATGGCTGAAGGCCTCGTTGTCGTCCGGGGTGGGGTCGCCGTCGGTGGTGGAGTAGAGCGAGAAGAGGGTGTCGGTGGAGTCGGGCACGGGCCCGTCGAAGACCTTGACGCCGTTCACGTAGATCTTGCCGCGGTTGGAGCAGAGGGAGGTGTCGAGCGAGAAGACGATGCGGTGCCAGGTGTCGAAGGCGATGACGCCGGGGGCGGTGAAGGGGGCGACGGCGGAGGCGCCGTTGTAGTCCCAGCCGAGGGAGAAGTCGCTGAAGCGGGCCCAGAGGTCGCCGCCGTTGCTGTTGGTGTTGTTGCTGTTCCAGAAGGGGAACCAGCCGGAGGTCACCTCGCCCTGCGAGGGCCAGAGGATGTCGACGCCGATCGTGTACTGGTTGACGAACGTGCCGCCGCCGTTGCCGGGCGAGAGGTTGTTGTAGCGGAGGCCCTCGTCGGCGAAGAAGGCGGGGATGTTCAGGACGTTCGCGGGCGTGCCGGCGATGTCGGGGATGCCGAAGGACGTGGTGGATCCGAAGGCGCAGAAGGTCCGGGTGCTGCCGGGGACGACGCGATCCCAGAACTCGAGCTGCCCGGGGCCGAAGGTCGAGGGGATGAGGTCGCCGGGCGCGGGCTCGGCGTCGAAGTCGACCTGGGTCTCGTGCGTGCCGGCGCTGGGCGGGTTCTCGAAGACCTGCAGGCTGGCGAGGCCCTGCCCGGTGCGGGACAGGTTGTCGGTGACGTTGACGGGCAGCGCGTAGTCGCCCGCGGCGAGCACGGGGATCACGAACGAGCCCGTGAAGACGTTGTCGCCGGCGACCGCGTCGGGCGCCACGCCGTCGTCGAGCATCGCGACGTTCGACCCCAGCCCGATGGACGAGAGATCAGCGGACATCGTGTACGACGTGGACCCGGGGTTCTGGCCCGAGGTGGGCGTGCCCGTGATGAGCGCGGTGGCGCCGGCGGGAGCGCAGGGCGCGATGCTGGCGGTGACGCTCGGGGGGATGCTGCCCGCCGGGAGCGTGATGCCGCCGGCGGTGGCGCCGCCGATCGACGCGATCTCGGTGTCGGTCCAGACGCGATCCTCGAAGAGGAAGCTGCTGAGATACGACTGGACGATGTCGCCGTCGTTGTCGCCGAACAGGATGAACCAGTCGGTGGGCGCGTTCGAGGTGGTGTACAGCGCCCAGCGCCCGTCGAGGCCCGAGCCGAGGGTCTGGGTGCCGACGAGCACGCCGTCGATGTACTTCTTCATCGTGGGCGAGCCGGCGAGGTTGATGGTAACGGCGACGCGGTGCCAGGTGTTCGCGGAGATCGTGCCCTGGTATACGCCCGAGATTCCGATGCCGCCGTCGGGACGAACGAAGAAGTCGCCGTCGTTGGCGTTGGCCTCGTTGGAGTTGAAGAACGAGTGCCAGTTCACGACCGGGAACAGGACGTCCCAGATGAGGGTGTACTGGTTGCCGTACGACCCGCCGCCGTTGGCGGCGGTGCCGTGGGCGACGTCGTACCCGCCCTGGGGAACATCAACCGGCACGTCGCTGCGCAGCACGCCCGAGTCGGCGCCGCCGATGAGGGGCAGGCCGAACGCCGACGCGGTGTCGACGAGGAACGTCTGGGACGGGCGGGGCGTCATGACGCCCGGGCCCGAGTCGGCGGCGAGCGACCCGCTGAAGTTCCAGATGGTGGGCTGCGCGACGGCGGCGCCGGCGCAGGCGGCGAGCACCGCCGCGGACAGGTACGAGCGCGTGATCTTCATGACATCCTCCGGTGGGAACTCGATCGATCTCTCTTTTGCGAACACACGGAACACGCCGGCCCGCGATACGCGCGAGCCGGCCGATCGGACATCCGGTCTCCCGCTCAGGGAGTGCACACGACGAGGCCGCGCCCGTCGGGGCACGCCCAGCTCTGCCACTCGGTCACGATGGCGTTGCCCTCCTTCGAGGACATGGAGTGCCAGGTAGACTCGCCCTCGCGCCGGACGAGCGTGCTGGCGATGACGGCGCCCTTGTCGGCGAACTTGCCGGGCCCGACGTCCATGTCGCCCCGCGCGCGGGCCGCCCGGATCTTCTCCATCGAGTCCTTCAGCTCGGGCGTGTACGTCTCGAGATACGCGATGCGCCGCGCCGAGGCGTCCTGGCACGCGTCGCGGCACGCGACCACCACCGCCCGCACCCCGTCGTTCGCGGCGCCCCCCACGCCCGCGTGGGGCGGGAGCGTGTCCCGCGGCACGGTGTACAGACGCTGCTCGCTCTCGTCGAAGAACCAGGCCTGCAGCCCGTCCTCGCCCGAGGCGGCGGCCCGCCGCAGGTGCGACGCCGCGAAGACGCCCGCTACGCTCAACGCCGCGATCGCGATCGAGACCTTCACCGCGTTGCCGACCGTGATCGCCACCCGCGCCCCCCTCCCGGCCCGCCGCTCAGCGAGGCTCCGTGCCGGAATGCGCGTCAAACTCGACCGACCACCAGCACTCGTCGCGGTCGCAGCGGATGTCGTTCGCGTCGTAGATGTCGACGTGCCCGTCGGCGAAGGCGTAGTTGGCCTTGCGGTTGTGACGGCGTGCGCCGTAGTCGTTCTGCTGCACGCGGTTGAAGCCGTACGACGCCTGGTTGCCGACGGAGCGGTAGATCCACCAGCAGTCCTCGGGCCAGAGGTCCTGCGCGCTGCTGTGCCCGTCGCCGAACCAGATGAGCTTGTTGGCGATCACCACGCTGGAGTACTTCACCAGCCCCTCGGGGTACCCGGACTCGCGCGGGCGCCCGAACGGCATCGTCGCCTCCGCCGTCCAGTAGTGTGCGCCGCTCACCCCGATGCCGCCCGGGTTGTAGTTCTCGTACGGGTGCAGGAACCCGTACAGGAATCGGTACGAGTCGTTCGGCCGCACGCGCAGACGCGCGAACGCCATGTCATCGGCCGACAGCCCGTCGGCGTACTGGTTCAGTTTCTCCGCCGGGCAGTCGAACGCCTTCGCGACATCGCCCAGGTACGGGTACAGATAAATGCGGTACGAGCTCTCGACCTCGTTGGGGAACTCCGGCGTGCTCACCGAGTCCTGCAGCGGGTTCATCCAGTCGCGCCACTCGTTCACGTACACCGCCGCCGCCACCGCGAGCTGACGCTGGCCCGACGCGCACACCACCTGCCGGGCGGCCTCGCGCGACTTGCCCAGGCTGGGAAGCAGCAGCGAGATCAGCAACGCGATGATCGCGATCACAACCAGCAACTCGATCAGCGTGAACCCCCGACCGCCACGCCGATCAACCCGAGCACTTCGCATGGAAGAGCCTCCGAGGTCTGCTCGCCTTTGGAGCGCGAACAGAGCACGCCAGCAGAACACGCAGTTCCGTTGGAGGCTAAGTCCCGCGCGCCGCACCGGTCAACGCGGTCCGTCTGATTTCATGCAATCGAAACGAGAGTCACCGGCAACGCCGCAATGATGACCGACTCGTTATGAAGACGATGTCAAGAACGCGCAAACACACGCCACGGATCTGACAGCGTGAACGATGAACGAGCCGAACAAACGGCCGGAGTACCACCGTGTCCGCGCAGTGCGCTCGCCTGCTTGGGGGAGTTGAGCCAAGTCGGCGTCGGCCGTGGCGCAGCTTCTGCCGAAACGCCGCATGACGTTCAGCCGCGCGGCATTTGATGTGCGGCCTGTCGACTTCGGGGGTCGGCGCGCTGGCGTGGCAGACCCGACGCCGGGGTGTCGCCTATCATGGCGACTCGTGCCGGTCGGCCCACGCCGCGGCACGCGACGAGGCCTTCCGGCGGGGCACCGCCGAGCGGCGATTGCGGGCGCATAGCTCAGTTGGCTAGAGCGCGGCTGTCACATAGCCGAGGTCACAGGTTCGAGTCCTGTTGCGCCCATTTTCGTGTTTTGTACGGGTTCGCACGGTATCGCCTCGTCCCGCACAACACCCTGTAAGCACGGGACTTCCGACGATTCCCGCCGATCGGTGCGATCCGGTGCGGGAACGTGCTGCGCCGGGTTTTGAGCGCCTCGTGCGCCGGATTCTGCGCCGGTCGGGCGGGTGAGCCCCGCCGCCGCGTCGAAGTGCGCGTCGCGGACTTGCAGGTAGTGCTTCGCCGCGATCGTCGGCGAGTGCCCGAGCCATGCCGCGACGACGTGCCCGGGGAAGCGCTCGACCCAATCACACGCACACGACGCCCGGAGATTGTGGTACAGCCGGGGCCACGGCGTCAGCCCGGCCAGCAGGATGATCTTCTCGAACGTCGTCCGCAGGTTCATCGACCCGTCGCGCAGGCGCGGGATCACCGCCCCGGTGCCCGGCTCGGCGGCGTCGAACAGGCGCTGGAGGATCGGGCGGAGTTCCGGCGCGATCGGCACCACGCGCACCGCGTGCCCCTCGTGCCCGGATGTCTTCGCGCTGCGCACGACGAGCCGCCCGTGTTCCCAATCGACGTCGCCCCAGCGGAGCGCGACAAGTTCGGAGGGGCAGCGCAGCCCGGCGTACCGGCTCAGCGCGATCACGCCCCGCCAGCGGTCATCGGAGCACGCCGCGAGCAGCGCGGGCATCCACGACGCCGGGATGTACCGGGCGCGGTCGGGGTTCGCCTGCGAGCCGGTCCGAAGATCGGCGAACGGGCTCGACGCGATGAGTCCCCAGCGGAGCGCGCGCCGGAAGATCGCCTTGGCGATGATGGTGCGCTTCGCGACCGTCGCCGCGGCGAGGCGCTTCTCGCGCGTGACGCCCTTCTCGTCGGTCACGGTGTAGGGCTCGGCGATCGCCCGACGCCAGCCGTCGGCGTCCGCGGTCGAGATGTCCCCGACCGGGCGCTCGTCCCCGAAGTGCGCCCGCAGGCTGTTCACCGCCTGCCGGTAGGCGTCGCGGGTGGATTGCTTCACCGTCACCGCCGCGTCGAACCGGCGGAGCAGCTCGCCCAGCGTCACGACGTTCGCGCCCTCGCGGGGCTCGGCCAGCCCGGCGCGCACGATGCGGTCGTGCAGCGTGTCGGGCAGGGCGGCGAGCCAAGCCGCGAGTTCCTCGTCGGGGCCAGAGTTCCCCGCGCGGCACGCGGCGAGCGACTCGATCTTCGACGCGATCGACCGGGCCGTCTTCACGGGCGTCTTCGCCGCCAGCCGGATCGCCGGGCGTCGATCGCCCAGCACCACCAGCACCCGCCACTCGCCGGACTTCGATCGAGAGAGACTCGCCATCCATCACCGTCCCTTCCGGGCTTTGGCCGCCTTCGCCTTGCGCCGCATGATGCGGAGTTTCGACCCGCCCCGCTTGGCTTCGGGCATGGAACCCTGTTCGCGCCCGATGTATCGCACCGCCGCGCGGGCGAGCAGCCCGGACCGGGTTTCGCCGCTCGCCTTCGCGTGGCGGTCGATCGCGTCCAGCACGCGCTGAGGCATGGTGATGCCCACGCGGGCGATCTTCACGCGCAGCGTGGATTCGTCCACCGAGACGATCGCCCACGTCCCCCCCGAGTAGTCAGGGTCGGCGTGGAGCTTCTCGATTGGCGTCGGCAGGGGGATCACGCCGCCTTCCTCGATCAGCCCTTCCAGGTGGAGTTCGATCGCCTCGCGGGCCATCGCAAGCGCTTCATCGACGGTCGCGCCGGCGGAGACGCACCCGGGCAGGTCGGGGACACTCACGCCGTAGTCGCTCGCGCGGTCTTTGTGGATCACGACGGGATAGTTCATGGCTTGTTCCTTCCGGCGGGGCCGGACCATCCGGCTTGCTTGGCAATGCTGCGAACCGTTCCGATGGGCAGGTCGCGTTTGGGGTGGGGGACCGTTACGAGCCCGGGCTTGGTCGGGTGGCGGTACTGGTGGTGGCTGCCCTTCGTGCGGGCCAGCTCCCACCCGTCTGCCAGCAGTCGTCGGATCACGTCCCGGCTGTTCATGCCTGAGTCTCGCATACGGTATGCATCGTGTCAAGCCCCCGTCCGCTCGATTCCCGGTCGCACGGCGCGGCCCGGTCCGCCAGCAGCTTCGCAACCGCGCCCCGCACCGCCGGCGAGCCGGCGGGGTGGGAACGCTCGTCGCGAAGGTTCGGGTACAGCGCCCGGGCCTCGGCGATGATCGCCTGTCGCTCGGCAGCCGATCGAAGTCCGCGAGCAACGCATCGCGCCGCGCCTTCGCCGCCGCCTTGGCGTCGGCCTCGCTCGGAGGCGGAACGTCGTACCCGTCGCGGATGCACGACGCCGCCCAGCCGCCGGGGTTGTCGTCATCTACCAGCCGATCAGCCGGGAGAATCCCGGCGCGGCCTTACGCGTGGTGCAGCGCGTGATTCACGGTATGAAACTGAAGAAGGCCGAGGAGCAGAAGCAACTGCTGATGCTCGGCGGGTTTGTCGGCCTGCTGTGGCTGCTGGGGCAGAACGGATGATCGCATGACCAACGCCCATCACCAAAGAGCTGCTCACAACCGGACCGCCCTCGCCGCAAAGCTCGATCCTGGCTTTGAGGAGGCGACCGAAGGCGAGGAAGTCGAGAAGAAGGAACGGCTGAAGAGCAAGTGGGCGCAGCTGGAGGCAGTTGTTGGGTCGGAGAAGCGGCTGAGGCTAGTCGCCGCGGACCTCGTGGCGCACTGGGAGCGCCGCCTTGAGGACGGCATGGAAGGCAAGGCCATGATCGTCTGCATGAGCCGCCGCATCTGTGTCGAGCTCTACAAGGAGATCGCGGCGCTGCGCCCGGCGTGGCACGACACGGCCGACGACAAGGGGATGCTGAAGGTCGTGATGACAGGCTCGGCGTCTGATCCCGTCGAGTGGCAGCAGCATATCCGGAACAAGTCCAAGCGCGAGGAACTCGCCAGGCGGTTCAAGGACCCGAAGGACGGGTTCAAAGTCGTGATCGTGCGCGACATGTGGCTTACGGGCTTCGATGCGCCGTGCCTGCACACGATGTATCTGGACAAGCCGATGCGAGGGCACGGGCTGATGCAGGCCATCGCCCGCGTGAACCGCGTCTTCCGCGACAAGCCGGGTGGCCTCGTGGTGGACTACCTCGGCCTCGCCCATGAGTTGAAGCAGGCGTTGGCGGTCTACACCGAGAGCGGCGGTAAGGGGAAGGCGGCAATCGACCAAGAAGAGGCCGTCGCGCTCATGCTCGCCAAGCATGAGGTGTGCTGCGAGATTTTCGAGGGCTTCGACTGGACTCCGTGGACGAAGGGACGGCCCGAAGAACGGTTGTCCTTGCTGCCTGCGGCGCAGGAGCATGTGCTCGCGGAAAAGGACGGCAAGACGAAGTTTCTGCAGGCGGTCAAGGAACTGTCGGCGGCGTTCGCGCTCGCCGTCCCGCACGAGGAAGCGATCCGCATCCGGGATGATGTGGGCTTTTTCCAGGCGGTGCGAGCGGCGCTCACGAAGTCCACCGAAGGACAGAAGCGATCCCCCGAAGAGATCGAGCACGCGATTCGACAGCTCGTGAGCCGGGCCGTTGCATCCGAGGAAGTCGTTGACATCTTCGCCGCAGCGGGGCTGAAGAAGCCCGACATCAGCATCCTGTCGGAAGAGTTTCTGGCCGAGGTGCGCGGCATGCCGCATCGCAACCTGGCCGTGGAGCTGCTCCGAAAGCTGCTCGCGGGTGAGATCAAGGCACGGGGCCGCAAGAACCTCGTGCAGTCGCGGTCGTTCTCGGAGATGCTGGAGAACGCGATCAAGAAGTACCAGAACCGCGCCATCGAAGCGTCCCAAGTCATCGAGGAACTGATCGCGCTGGCGAAGGACATGCGCGAGGCGGACAAGCGCAGCGAGCGGCTCGGGCTCACGCAGGATGAGGTCGCGTTCTATGACGCTCTCGAAGTGAACGACAGCGCCGTCAAGGTTCTGGGCGAACCGACGCTGCAACAGATCGCCCGCGAGTTGGTCGAGTCCGTCCGCGCGAATACGAGCATCGACTGGACGATCAAGGAGTCGGTCCGGGCCAAGCTCAGGGTCATCGTCAAGCGAGTCCTTCGCAAGCACGGCTATCCACCCGACAAGCAAGAGCGGGCAACCTTGACCGTACTTGGACAGGCGGAACTGCTCTGTGCGGAGGCAGGATGATCGCGAGCACAACGGTTCCGCCGGCGCTCCTCGGCGAGTGTGGCCCCGGCGGCACTCGGACAGTCAACATCCACCGCGGATCGCCCATCCGCACCCGATCCAGCATCGGAGCCTCGGTAACGCCCGCGGCGCTGCCCGGCCTTCGTGATCCGCGTCGGCGGCGCTGGTAGCATGCGCTCTCTGGGAGGCACCGGTGGCAGGCGGGGACGACCACACGGCGAGCACGGCGGGCGGAGCCGGCGGCGATTCGGGTGACTCGCCGGGCGGCGACGCGCGCGGGGTCGGGGGCGGCACTGGCGCAGGCGCGCAGGGCCCGACTGTTCACGACATCAGTTCCGCGGCCCTCTGGGGCGAGCCCACCGGCGCCAAGGCCGGGGACCGGATCGGGCCGTACCGGCTGCTGTCGCGCCTGGGCGAGGGCGGCTTCGGCGAAGTGTGGCTGGCGGAACAGACCGAGCCGATGCGTCGGCGTGTCGCGATCAAGGTCATCAAGCCCGGGTTGGAGACCAAAGCCATCATCGCGCGGTTCGAGGCCGAGCGCCAGGCGCTCGCGCTGATGGACCATCCGAACATCGCGAAGATCTTCGAGGGTGGGGTGACGGAGGCGGGGCGCCCGTACTTCGTGATGGAGTACGTCCCCGGCGTGCCGCTCACCACGCACTGCGACACGGCCCGGCTGAGCATCACCGACCGGCTGGAGCTCTTCGCCCGGGTCTGCGACGCGGTCGCGCACGCGCACACGAAGGGCGTCATTCACCGCGACCTCAAGCCCGACAACATCCTCGTGACCGTGCGGGAGTCGGGCGAGGCCGTGCCGAAGATCATCGACTTCGGCATCGCGAAGGCCACCGCGCAGCCGCTGACGCAGCACACGATCTTCACGCAGCACGGCGTGCTGATCGGCACGCCCGAGTACATGAGCCCCGAGCAGGCCGAGATGACCGTGCAGGACATCGACACACGGAGCGACGTCTACTCGCTGGGCGTCATCCTGTACGAACTGCTCACGGGCGCGGTGCCGTTCGACCCACGGGAACTGCGATCGAGGGGGCTGGCCGAGATCCGCCGCATCATCCGCGAGGATGAACCCCCCAAGCCGAGCACAAAGCTCAGCCGCCAGGCCGAGCAGGGCACGCGGGCGGCGGAGGCACGGCGGGCGCGGCTCGACGAACTCGCTCGCCAACTGCGGAGCGAGCTCGAGTGGATTCCCCTCAAGGCGCTGCGGAAGGAGCGCACCGAGCGGTACCGGTCGGTGACAGACCTGGCCGACGACGTGCGGAACTACCTCGCGGGCAGGCCGCTGGAGGCCGCCCCGCCCAGCCGGGGATACCTGGCGAAGAAGTTCCTGAGGCGCAACAAAGGGCCGGTTGTCGCCGCCGCTGTCGTAGCCGGGACGTTCGTCATCGGTTTCGTCGCGGTCATGTGGCAGTCGCGGATCGCGATGGCACGATTGCGAGAGAGCGATCGGATGATCGGCTTCCTGGAGCGACCGCTGGACATCATGACGCAGGGCACCCCCGGCCGGAACCTGGGCGATGCAAGCGGTCTGTTCGATCGGCTGTACGGAGCCGATTCCGCGTTTGATCCACCACTCACGAGGAAGGAACAGCGGGCGCTCGACCTCTCCTTGCTCGCGGAAGTGCAGTTCTCAAACTTAGAAGAGGCGCTCAAGGACGTACGAGACGCTCGAGACCTGGCGCGAGCCGCACAGGCGGATGCGGAGCGGCAGCGAGACGCCGCGGTGGCAGCTGCCGAGACGATCGCCAGGAACTCCTACGTAGCCAACGTCGAGATGGCCGCGGCGGCCCTGGAGATGCGGCTGTTCGACCGGGTGCGCCAGCGGCTCGACGCCTGCCCGCCCCATCGACGCGGGTGGGAGTGGCGCTGGCTCGACGCTAGCGCCGACAACAGTCTCGCCGCGCTGATGGGGCACACGGGCTCGGTGTACTCCGCCGCGTTCAGCCCCAACGGCACGCGGATCGTGACCGCGTCGGATGACTTCACCGCGCGGATGTGGGACGCGGCCACCGGCGCAAGCCTCACCGAACTCACGGGGCACACGGGCGGGGTGTCCTCCGCCGCCTTCAGCCCGGACGGCACGCGGATCGTGACCACGTCGGGTGACAACACCGCGCGGGTGTTGGACGCGGCCACCGGCGCAAGCCTCACCGAACTCACGGGGCACACGGGCGGGGTGTCCTCCGCCGCGTTCAGTCCGGACGGCACGCGGATTGTGACCGCGTCGCATGACAACACCGCGCGGGTGTGGGACGCGGCCACCGGGGCGAGCGTGGCGGAGCTCACGGGGCACACGGAGTTCGTGCGCTCCGCCGCGTTCAGCCCGGACGGCACACGGGTCGTGACCGCGTCGTGGGACCGCACCGCGCGGGTGTGGGACGCGGCCACCGGCGCAAGCCTCGGCGTACTCAAGGGGCACACGGGCTCGGTGTACTCCGCCGCGTTCAGCCCGGACGGCACGCGGATTGTGACCGCGTCGGGTGACCGCACCGCGCGGGTGTGGGATGCGGCCACGGGGGCCTCCCTCGCCGTACTCACGGGGCACACGGAATGGGTGCGCTCCGCCGCCTTCAGCCCGGACGGCACACGGATCGTGACCGCGTCGGATGACACCACCGCGCGGGTGTGGGATGCCGCGACGGGGGCGACTGTAGCGGAGCTCAGGGGGCACACGAGCGCGGTGAGGTCCGCCGCGTTTAGCTCCGACGGCACGCGGATCGTCACGGCTTCGGATGACGGTACTGCCAGGGCGTGGAGTGCCATTTCCGGCGTGTCGCTTGTTGAACTGAAAGGACATACCGAATTGGTAGTTTCAGCCTCGTTCAGTCCCGACAACTCGCGGATCGTAACGGCCTCATGGGACGGCTCTTCGCGGGTATGGGACGCGGTTACGGAGGCGAGCCTGGCCGAACTCAAGGGCCACACCGAGAGCGTGACGTCCGCCAAGTTCAGCTCGGACGGAACGCGGATTGTGACCGCGTCGCGGGACAGAACCGCGCGGGTATGGGATGCGGGTACAAGAGCGTTGCTGACCGAACTCAGGGGTCACACGAAAAGGGTGATATCCGCCGCCTTCAGCCCCGGCGGTAAGCGGGTCGTCACGGCTTCGGATGACGGTACCTCGCAGTTGTGGGACGCCGAGTCGGGCGAGTCAATCGCCGAGATGAGGGGGCACACTGCGCGGATCATTTCAGCGGCTTTTAGCCCCGACGGCACCCACATCTTAACGGCTTCACGCGATGGCAGTGCGCGGATATGGAACGTCGAGTCGGGAGCAAGCTTGCACGAGCTCACGGGGCACACAAGCGAGTTGAGTTCCGCCGCGTTTGGCCCCGACGGGACTCGGATCGTGACCGCGTCGGATGACACCACCGCGCGGGTGTGGGATGCCGCAACGGGGGTGACCGTCGCGACACTCACAGGGCACACAGCGGAAGTGAACTTAGCCGTGTTCAGCCCGGATGGCACGCGGATCGTCACGGCTTCGGATGACGCTACCGCCCGGGTGTGGGACGCCGCGACGGGGGCGAGCCTGGTCGAGCTCAGGGGGCACTCGGCCTGGGTCCGGTCCGCCGCGTTCAGCCCCGACGGCACGCGGATCGTGACCGCGTCGCATGACAGAGCCGCGAGGGTGTGGGACGCGGCCACCGGCGCGAGCCTCGCCGAACTCAAGGGGCACACGGGCGACGTGATTTCCGCCGCGTTCAGCCCGGACGGCACGCGAATCGTGACCGCGTCGGATGACCATACCGCGCGGGTGTGGGACGCTGCGACGGGGGCGAACCTGGCCGAGCTCAAGGGCCACACGAGCCGGGTGCTGTCGGTCGCGTTCAGCCCCGACGGCAGCCGGATCGTGACCGCGTCGGATGACAGCACCGCACGGGTGTGGGACAGTGTGCCGTATCGCATCCGGTACGCGGAGCGTGCGGCGAAGCAGCGCGGCGAGGACGGCGGGGCGATCGTGCGTGCCTGGCTGGCGGAGCAACGGGCCGGCGGCGCGGACGCGATGGGCGTGCCGCCTCAGTGAGCGCGTGCCGCTGAGAGACAGCGGCGTCCGAGCCGCGCTAGCGCACGCGGGCGAAGCCGAGTTCGTTCGAGGCGATCGCCGCGTGGATGGCGTCCTGGCGTTCGCGTGCCTCGTCGAGGTAGGCAACCCAGCGCACGACGACGCACGCGAGGGCGAGGGCGACGATCCAGGCGCCGATCTCGGCCCGGCGCTGACGGCGGAGCGCGTAGAGCACGCCCACGGCGATGGCCAGGGTGCCCAGGCGCAGGGCGACGACGCTGAGGCCCGACCCGGTCGAGGCGAGCAGCCAGTGCACGAGGGGGTTGTCCTCGTACATGCCGCCGGAGTACATGAAGCCGAGCGTGAGCCCGAGGTCGAGCACGCCGCACGCGACGGTCACGACCAACAGGAGCGACACGCGGTGCATGCGCCGGCGGAGGGCACGCGGCCCGAGGAATCGGCTTGCGCGCGTGGGCCGGAGGAGTGTGACGGCGGCGCCGGGGCGGGCCGGGGAGGTCACGCGCAAGCCGGCGGGCAGCAGGCGGCGCGCGGCGCCGGTCGAGATGCGGTGCGAGAGTGCGCGGGGCGAGAGTTTGACCGACATGGCCGACCTCCTGGGTGTCGGCCGAGACAGGCACACATCGGCGAAGTTGGCGCGGGACGCGGACCAAAATGATCGAGCGGCTAGAGCCGCTGATAGGCGGCTGACAGCAGGCCCTGCCATTCGGGCGGGCAGAGCGGCAACGAAGAGTCGAACAGCCGCAAGAGATCCTCGCGCGGGCGGTCGGAGATCATCGTGCCGTGATGGTGGAGCGCGGCGGCTACACAGAGCACATACGCGAGGCGGCCTCGCACCGCGTCGTCGGGCGTCGATGGCTTTGCGACCCATTCCATGGCCACGTCCCTGTACTGCTCCAGCTGGGGGCGCGAGAGCCCGTGCCGCTCGAGGAACGCTCGCGGATCGTCCGGGAACGGGGCACCGCGCGCGAGCTGAAGGAACCGCTCAGCCAGCGATGATCCGACGGTGCTTCCGTCCGGCTTGGGAAGCGCGGACCGTCGGTCGGCCTCACTCTGGGAGGTGAACACGGCCTTCCAGAGGCGTCGCAGTCGATTGGCGTATTCGAAGCCCCGATTTCCCGGGTGGTCCGGCCCTAACGCGTACCGCATCGCGGCCATGAGATTCGGACGTTCCGCGACCAGCATCGCGCGCGAGGCCGCCGCGTCGGTCATGAGGCCGGACTCGATTCGCTTGGCGAGTTGCTCGCAGTAGAGAAGGTGGGCTTCGCACACCCGTGACCAGGCGATGTCCTTGGTGATCTGCCGGACGACGGTCGCGTACGCAACACTCTCGGGCGGAAGGGGCGACTTGCCGGGCTTCAGGCGGATGGCGGCCAGGTACTCGCGCACCAGCGTGAGCAGCCGGAACCGAGTTTCTCCCGGGTTGCCGCTGTCGACGTTGGGCATGTCAACCACCAAGAGCGACTTGTCACCCAGCCGCGTCAGGACCTCGAGCGTGACCAGATCTTCCTGTTCGAGGACGGACTGCGCGGCCTCGAGCGTGAAGCTCGCCGCAAAGACTTCGAGGCGATGGAGCGCCAGACGGTCTTCGTCGCTGAGCAGCCGATAGCTCCAGTTGAGCGCGGCTTCCATCGTCGCGTGTCGTGACACGGAGTCCTGCTCCGCCTTGATCGCCTGCGCACCGCCGACGATGAGCATGAGCCTCTGCTCGATCTGTTCCGGTGTGAGCATTCGGACTCGCGCGGCCGCGATCTCGATTGCGAGTGGAATGCCGTCGAGTCGCTGGCAGATCCTGGCGACCGCGGCCAGGGCTGCGCCGCGCGGATCGAACTCGCGTCGGACAAGGCGTGCTCGCTCGATGAAAAGCTGGACGGACTCGGCCTGCAACGTCTCTGCATCAACGCCGCCGGTGACGTCTCCCGGCAGCGCCAGGGGCGGCAGGAAGAACACCTGCTCCGCGGGCAGGCCGAGCACTTCGCGGCTCGTTGCCATAATCCGCAGGCGCGGGCATGACTTCAGAAGCTCCGCCACGAGGCTCGTGAGGGCCGGGAGGAGATGCTCGCAGTTGTCAAGAATGAGCAGCGTCTCGTGCACGGCGAGCGCCGACTTGACCGCCTCCAGCACGGATTGATCGCCCCCTGGCGCAACCCCGATGGTTGCTCCGAGCACACCCGGCACGTGGGAGGGGCTCTCCGCGGATGTCAGGTCGACGAACCACGCCGCGCACGTCCGATCCTGCAGCAGCCCCGTGGCAATCCGGATTGCCAGCGAGGTCTTGCCGCAACCGGCTGCACCGACGATTGTGATGAGCCGCAGCGTCGCCAGCATCGGGATGAGGCGGTCGACGATCTCGGATCGCCCGATGAACTTCTGCATCGACACTGGCAGGTTGTTCGGGGGCGGCGGCGCAGGGCGCGAGCGGTGCTGCGATCGCTGCCCAGCGCACACCTCAAGTTGATAGCGAGCGGACGAGATGTCCACCAGTCGATCAATCAGGTTTTTCTCGAGGCAGTGGGAGAGCAGGTCGCGGATGCCAGCGGGAAGGGAGGCCGGAAGCAGGTCCCAATCGGGCTCGTCCTGAAGGGTCGCGGCGATGCGATCGGACTCGCTCGCACCAGCAAACGCCGGTCGGCCCGTGATGCTCTCGAACAGAACGCACCCGAAGGAAAAGACGTCGGAGCGTCGATCGACGGGACGTCCCCGCGCCTGCTCGGGACTCATATAGCCGGGGGTGCCGGCGACCCAGCCGTGCCCCGCAGAATCGCCGACACGCGTCGGGACATCCGTCCCCGCCTGAAGAGGCGGCGTTTCGAGCGCGAGTCCGAAATCAAGCACCTTGACGACACCGTCAGTTCGAATCTGTATGTTCTCAGGCTTGACATCCCGATGCACAATGCTCCGGTTGTGCGCCGCCTCCAAGGCCCGGGCAACTTGCGCAGTCCACGACATCGCCTCGGTCAGATCGATGCGGCCGCGCTCGAGCCGGTGTCGCAAGGTGCTGCCCTCAACGTACTCCATCACCAGGTAACTGTTGCCGTCATCCAGATCCAGGCGCTCGTAGATCACCGCGATATGCGGGTGGTTGAGCGTGCCCAGCCGCTCGGCCTCGATGGCCAGCCGCTTGAGCCACCGGTCATCCCGGGCGTATCGGGGCGCGAGCGTCTTCAGCGCGACGCGGCGCCTCAATCGCTCGTCTACGGCGAGATACACCACACCCATGCCGCCGCGACCGAGCTCGCGCTCGATGCGAAAGTGACCGACGAACTCCCCCTCGCGCGCCATCACGAGAACATCGTACCAGCGCCGGAGCAGCCGGCGCTCACTTCAACTCCGCCTCGAGTCGCAGGTCCGCCAGTCCTACGAGTTCATCCCACGGCGCCGGCAGCGAGGACGCCAGCTCGCCGAACAGATCGAGCATCTCCTCACGCGGCAGCTCGGACACATAGACACGATGGTGCGCGAGCGCCGCCGCCACGCTCAGGATGTACACGAGCCGGCCTCGAAGGATCTCGTCCGGCGTGCTTCCCCCCGCGATGAGCGCTTTGGCGGTGGACTTGAGATCTCGAATCTGGGCAAGGGTGACGGACTCGCCCCGCAGCAGCGACTCGATGGAAAACAGTCCCGGCGCGGAATGCGCCGCGCCGCGGAACCAGCGCGCCCCGTCCGACGCGCGGAGTCGATCCACCAAGGAGCGCATCGCCGAGTCTCGCCGGCTGAGAGCCAGGTGCAGCAGCGATGCACTCTTCACCCCATCGAGCATCGGTCGAACTGGGCCAGTGTGCGAGGGCGGGTAGGAACTCACCGCGTGCTCCTTCCTGTTGGGCGATCAGGACGTGCGGGACAACAACTGCTGAATCTCGGCGTCGATCTCGTCGGGTGCGGCGCCGTCGCGGGCGAGCGTGTCGCGCACCGCCTGCGCAAAGTGGGCGCCGACGCCGCGAATCATCACGCGGGTCTGGCCCGGCGACTTTCCCAACCGGGCCGCGATGCTCTCGCAGGACTCTCCTCGCACACGGAAGGCGACGAACGCGTCCCAGTGCGACGGCATGTCGAGCGTCTCGTACCGTCGGCGCGTGCGCTCCATCGCGGACCCGACGAGACTCTGCACGAACTTGATCTCCATGAGCGAACGCTCGGCCGCGGGCGGCTCCGTCGGCAGGGCGTCGAGCGGGCCCGTCCGCCACGCCTCGCGTCGCTGGGCGGTGCGGAGCGTTCGCAGGTGCAGCCATAGCGCGTTCATCAGCCAGCGTCGCAGACGCATCCCGCTGGCGCGCCACTCGGCGACGAACGTCGGACGGCCGAGGCACGCCGCGAACAGGCCGTTGATGGCATCATCCGCGTCCATGCCGCTGAACCGAGCCGAGCTTCCCAGGAAGTACGCCTTCAGTGGCTCGGCATAGACATCCATCAGAAACGCGTTGAGCGACGCGCGCCCAGCCTCGCCGCGCCCGAGCTCCTCGTCGATCCACGTGAACCGAGTGGTCGGGAAGTAATCCATGCCGCGTGCTGTGTCCGTCGATTCGGTGCCGGTTCGACGCAGCCGGAGCGGCCCCAACGCCGTGGTATGCGTCGTTCCAGCGTATGACACGGGCTGTACGGTGTGCATCTCCCGGCCTCCAGCGGTTCGAGCGTGCGAGACTCTAACGAATGCCCCCCGACCGGCGAGTCGCCGATCGGGGGACGCGAAACAAGGAACTACCAGATGCCCAGGGCGAAGTCATTGAACCAACGCCCGCGATTGCGGATCTCGATGCGGTAGATCCCGGTACGCATGGGGATGAAGTTCACGAGCATGCGATCATCGGCGCGGAAATCCCACGCCACCAGGCGCCCGGCGGGGTCGTACACGGCCATGTCCAGGTCGGTGCTGCCGTCGCCCTTGCCGGCGATGATGGTCAACTGGCCGGCCACGAGGAAGGTCGTGTAGGTGTTGGTCGCGAAGGCCTGCACGCGGCCCGTGACGGCGCTGCGCGGCGGGGGCACCTGCATCGCCGGGGCGGCGGACGCCGGCGCCGGGGCCGCGGCCAGCGCGCCGGGGCTCAGGGTCAGGGACGAGAGAGCGACGAGAGAAGCGGCGATCGTGCGAGAACCAAACATGACGGGCTCCTTCCTTGCAAGAACCTCACTGATGCGCCGGCGAACACCGCCGACGCGGGGAGACGGGCTCAAACACGTGCGGACGGATTCGAGTGGACAGACACGGCTCGCTCGGCCCGCAACAGCCGGGCGCGGAGATCTCGGACCAACTCACGCAGCGCGGCGCGGGTGTCGTCGAGGCGGGCGAGTTCATCGAGGGAACGCTGCTGTTCGGAGAGCCAGCGGCGGGTGCGTTCAGGGAGGGGGGTGACGGGGTCGGGGGTCGGGTTCGCGTTCTCCATGGCTCGGCTCCTGTGCTGGGTTCAACCCAGACAGGCCGGCCGCGTCGAGATTGGCGCGCCGAGATTCACTTTTTTCTTCGTCACCTGCCGACGAACGTGGTGCGTGCCGCGGTTCGCGGCCGGTGGGTGGACGTGCGAGGCCGCGGGGCTCGCCGCGTTCGCGGAGCTCCACGCGGACGAGCTCGTCGCGCATCCTTCGTCCCGACAGAAGCACCGCGTCTTGAGCCCGCTTCAGCGCAGACCGCTCCCGCTCGCCCGTCACTCGATAGGCGCGACAAGACAGCCCGGACCACTCCGCCGGCGGAACGAGGGACGATTGCGGGCGGGCGCGGGCTTAGGGGCACGGCGCGCCGACGACCTGGGTGAGCAGGTCGGTGTCATCCTGATCGAAGCACTCGCCGAATGAGTGTCCAGTTCGGAGCCGGAGTAGGCTGGACGATTCGTCTCGCTGCCGCATGCGTTGGTGAACACGACCGTCTAGGCGCCTTCACACGGGGGCGGGGTATCAATGACGATGAGCGAGGAGGTTGGCGACTGACAACACGCCCGGACAACGACACCCCCAGCATGCGAGCATGCAATAATCCGGAACAATGAGAACAAGGCAAACCCGGTCACATTGCCGCGGGTAGGGGCCTGTCCGACCGCTCCAATCGCCAGCGGCACCAGGGCCGCCCGTGCGGGGCTCGTGCGTCGGCCCGGCGTCAATCGGGTCCGGGCGCGGGCTTGCGTCAGCGGGCCGCCACGCCCGCCCGTGTGCGTCGTGCGGGTTCATCGCCACCCCCGGGCACCGCCGCCCGCACCAGCGCCAGCACGCCCGCCCGGATCGCGGGGGGCAGGTCGGGCCAGGCCGCGACGACGGCGTGCAGGTCGGGGTCGGTGGGTGCGTCGGGCTCGGGGTCGGGGTGCGGGCTCGCGGGGGCATCCGAGCACGTGCCCGGCGGGGTCGGAAGGGCCGGATCGTCATTCCGTGCGCCGGAATCTGCGCCGGTCGAAGTCGATACCCCCGGTTTTCTCGGCGGTTTTGGGGGGAGTTCGAGTCCTGTTGCGCCCATTTTCCCGGTAGTCCGCGATGTGTGCGGGCGGGTGTTCGGCGTTGCGTCCGCCGACGCGAGTTCGGCGCGCGCCACGGTGCGTGCGGCCGGGACGTTTGACCACGCGTTCGGGAAGTTCCGGTCGATCGCTTTTGCTTTGGGAACGCGTATCGAGGCGACTGACCGTCGCGCGGACGGCGTGCGCGCGACTTTGCCGGCGCGCATTACCACCATCGTGCGGCGTGCGTCGTCGCCCGGTGCGCGGGGTACACGTCCATCAGATCAGTCGGCGACGCCGACCTGCCAGCGGTAGAACGCGACGATGGTCGCCTTGGGCCCCAGAAGGTCCTTGATCTTCTTGGATTCGTCGCGCACGAACGGCTGCTCGAGCAGGGCGCGCTCTTCGAAGAACTTGCGCATGGCGCCCTCGACCATCTTCTCGGCGATCTGCTGCGGCTTGCCGGATTCCATCGCCTGCTCGACGCGGAAGCGGCGTTCCTTCTCGGCCAGGTCCGCGGGGATGTCGTTGATGGTGACGCCCATCGGCCGGGGCGTGGCCGCCGTGATGTGCATGCACACATCCTTGAGCACGTCCTCGTTCACGCTGCCCTCGGCCTGCACGAGCACGCCGGTCTTCCCGTCGTGGTGCACGTACGTCCCGAAGCCGCCCGAGGAGGGGTCCTGCAGCAGCTTGTGCCCGCGCGCGAAGGAGATGTTCTCGCCCGTGGAGATGCGGAGCTGGTCGATGAGCGCGGTGATCTCGGCGGTCGCGGGCACGTCGCCCGCGTGGGCCGCGAGGGCGAGATCGGCGCACTTCTGCGTCGCCTGGATGAACATCTCGTTCTTGGCGGTGAAGTCGGTCTCGGCACGCAGTTCGACCATGGTGGCGGCCTCGCGCGACCGGGCGATCGCGATGCGCCCTTCGCCCGCTGCGCGGTCCGTCTTCGTGTCCATCTTGCCCTTGAGCTGCTTGCGCAGGATGTCCTGGGCCTTCTCCAGGTCGCCCCCTGCCTCGGCGAGGGCGGCCTTGCACGCCATCATCGAGAGCCCGGTCATGTTGCGGAGGGCCATCACATCTTTTGCGCTGATCTCGGCCATGGAAAACCTCGTGTAAAACGGCGCTCGGGGGCGCGGGGAACGGTCGTCGATTCGGTGAGCGGATGCTCGCTATGGGGGACTGGGAAGACGCGGCGGTTCGATCGGGCCGGCGTGCCGGCTCGATCACGTCGTGGGCGCACCGGCCTGCGTGGGCGCCGCCGCGGGAGCCGGCGATTCGTGCCCGTCGGGCGCGGTCACGGCGTCTTCCGCGCGGAACTGCGCGCGACGGCTGCGCCGGGGCTGCTGCGTGCCCTGGTCGGGAGCGGCGTTGGCGCCCGCTTCCTGGGCCGCGGTCGCCGCGTTGCGCTGCTCGCGCCCCTCGGCGATCGCGAGGCACAGCTCGCGGATCACGACGTCGATCGAGCGCATCGAGTCGTCGTTGCCGGGGATGGCGATGTCGGCGAGGTCGGGGTCGCCGTCGGTGTCGATGAGCGCGATCGTCGGGATGCCGAGCTTGCGGGCTTCCTTGAGCGCGGTGAGTTCGTGGCGCACGTCGACCACGACCATGGCGCCCGGGAGCTTCTCCATGCGCCGGATGCCGTCGAGGTTGCGCTTGATCTTCTTCTGCTCGCGCTTGAGCTGGCTCTCCATCTTCTTGGAGTAGGACGCGAAGTTGTCGTTGGCCTCGATGGCGTCGAGCTCTTCGAGGCGCTTGAGGCGCAGGCGGATCGTGCGGAAGTTCGTCAGCGTGCCGCCCAGCCAGCGCTCCGTCACGTAGTGCATCTTGACGTCGGGCACGCGGGTTTCCAGGACGCTCTTGGACTGGCGCTTCGTGCCGACGAAGCACACGTCCTTGCCCTCGCTCACGATCTTCGTGAGGAACTTCTTCGCGAGCAGGAGACCCTTGATGGTCTCCTTGATGTCGATGATGTGAATCCCGTTGCGCTTGCCGTAGATGAACGGCTGCATCTTCGGGTTCCACCCGCTGGAGCGTTGCCCGAAGTGAATCCCGGATTCGACGAGGTCTTGAACGAGCGTGTTTGCCATGATGACACCTGCTGGCAGCGACACCCGCGTGCTCGGGTCGGCGGGCCGTCAAGGCACGGGTGCCTTGCGCGGCCTGAACACGCGTGAGGGCGCTTCGGTTTGGTCGAGAAACTCGACCCGAACGAAAGTACAACGTCACGCCCGGAGATCACCCTATCTCCGGGCCCGACCCGCCGACAAACCCTTCGGCGAGTCCTCCATCGTAGGAACCCGGCATGGGGGGCGGCAAATGAAATGACGGTTCCGGTCAAACGGGGGGCCGGCGCCGGTCGCGCGGACTTTTCCGCTTCTTCGCGTCAACCGGCGCGGCGGTTGTGTCGAGTTCAGCACGACCGAGGCGTGCCCCCGGAAGCGGGCCCGCGGTTTCTTTGGGGTGTTCGATGCAACCGCCTGTCATCGTGCGCAACTCGATCCGCTACGACGTCTGTCTGCGCGGCATGGTGTCGGTGATCGACGAGCAGGTTGGCGGCGTGCGTCTGACGACGGCGTCGGGCGTGCGCAACGGCTGGCTGGACGTCGACGTGGTGGATCTCGCGACCGGAGGTCTGGGGTTCATTTCCTCGATCTTCTTTCCGAGGCGGGTGCTGCTGCGCGTGCGGGTGCTGGGGCAGGGGGACACGCCCCCGACGCTGCTCGAGTGCACGGCGCGGGTGCAGCGGGTGTGCATGACGGATCGTCGCCCGGCGTACCTCATGGGCTGCGCGTTCGAGGCGCAGACGCCGCAGGCCGACGCACAGCTCGCTGCGCTCATCGGGCTGCTGGCGGGGATGGACGGGCACTGACATGAGACGTCGTTCGACGGGCTGCAGAGGAGCGGGCGGGGCATGATGGACTCTCGCCATTTCGTGGTTCGCACGCTGCTCGCCGACGGCGTCGTCACCGAGCAGGACGTCCGGCGCGCGACGGAGCACGCTGTTTCGGGCGGCGGAGACCTGCTGGACTCGCTGGCCTCGCTGGGCATCGTGACGTCCCGCCGGCTGGCGATCGCGAAGGCCAAGATCTGCGAGTACCCGTTCGTCGACCTTTCGCACTACGAGGTGGACTTCCGCAACACGCGACTGCTCCCGCGCGCGGTGGCGGAGCGCCTGTGCGTCTTCCCGATCTTCAGCTTCGGCGACACCACGACCGTCGCGATGCTCGACCCGCTGAACCTGCAGGCGGTCGACCAGCTGCGCCAGGTCGTCAAGACCGACGTCGACCCGGTCGTGGCGGACGCCGAGCAACTGCGCGCGCTGATCACCCGCGCGTACTCGATGTCGCGCGAGGGGGACGCGGGCGCCGACAAGGCAAACGAGGAACTCACGCTCACGACCGGGGACGAGCCGATCGTGGCGGCGGTGAACCAGATCCTGGCGGGCGCGATCGAGGCGGGCGCCTCGGACATCCACATCAACCCGGACGAGCACGACCTCGTGCTGCGTCACCGGGTGGACGGGGCGCTGCGCCCGCAGCAGGGCCCGCCCCGTTCCAGCCACGCCGGCATCGTGCAGCGGCTCAAGGTGATGGCGCGCCTCGACCTGGCGCAGACGCGCAAGCCCCAGGACGGGAAGTTCCGCTACGTGCACCGCAACGTCGCGGTCGACGTGCGCCTGTCGCTGCTCCCGACGGTGCACGGCGAGAACGTGGTGATGCGCCTGCTGCGGTCGGCCTCCACGATCGGCAGCGTCGCGGACCTGGGCATGCCCCCGGACATCAGCGCGTGGTACCAGGCGGCGATCGCCCGCCCGCACGGGATGATCCTCGTGACCGGCCCGACGGGCTCGGGCAAGACCACGACGCTCTACACCGCCATCGCGCAGCTGAACGCGCCCGATGTCAACATCGTCACGATCGAGGACCCCGTCGAGATCCGCCTCCCGCTGGTGCGCCAGGTGCAGGTGAACACCGAGATCGGTCTCACCTTCGCGAGCGCGCTCCGCAGCGTGCTGCGCCAGGACCCGGACGTGGTGCTGGTGGGCGAGATCCGCGACGAGGAGACCGCGCGCATCGCCGTGCAGTCCGCCCTCACCGGGCACCTGGTCTTCTCCACGCTCCACACGAACGACGCGGTGGGCGCGCTGGCCCGGCTCGCCGACTTCGGCGTCCCCACGTTCGCGGTGTCCAACGCCCTGCTGTGCGTGATCGCGCAGCGCCTGCTCCGGCGCCTGTGCCCCGCGTGCGCCCAGGCCGAGAACGACGGCACGCTCCTGGGCGCGGTCGAGGCCCCCGGGGCGACGTTCCGCCGGCCGGTCGGGTGTCCGGAGTGCCGCAACAACGGGTTCAAGGGGCGCGTCGGCGCGTTCGAGATGCTGCGCGTGACCGCGGCGCTGCACGAAGCGCTCGATCGGCACGCGCCGCGCCACGAGATCGAACTCGCGGCGCGGGCCGACGGCATGCGCTCGATGTGGGACGACGCGCTGGCAAAGGCCGCCCGGGGCGAGGTCTGGCTGGGCGATGCGCTGGAGTTCCGCGCCGAGGGCAACCCGAGCGGGCGTCACGCGCGGAGGGCGGCGTGAGCCTGCGGAACTACGACTACACAGCCACCGACGGGGCGGGCGTCTCGCGCCGCGGGTGCCTGCTCGCGACGGACGAGCCCGACGCCTACCGCCGGATCGTGGGCGGGGGTCTCACGCCCCTCGAGATCCGCGAGCGGCGCGAGCGCGCGCCGCTGTTCTCGGCGCCGCGGGTGAAGCTGACGGACGTGGTGGGCCTGACGCGCGAACTCGCCGTGCTGACCGAGGCACGGATCCCGCTGGACCGCGGGCTGGCGTCCATCGCGGAGGACGCGGGGCGCGGCCCGCTGACGGACATCGTCCGCGCCATGGCGGCGGCGATCGAATCCGGGCAGCCGCTGACCGACGCGCTCGAGAAGCACCGGGCGATCTTCGGGGACGTGTACGTCGAAACGATCCGAGCGGGTGAGAAATCGGGGAACCTCGCCGCGGTGATGACGCACCTGGCGGACCTGCTCGAGCGCCAGCTCGAGGTGCGTCAGCAGGTGCGCCGGGCGCTGGCGTACCCGCTCATCGTGATCGGCGTGGTCGCCATCGCCGTCGGGGTGATCGTCGTGCTGGTGGTCCCGAAGTTCGCCGAGACGTTCGCGGCGCAGCAGGCGCAGCTCCCGCTGGCGACCCGGGTGCTGCAGGCCGTGGGGCAGGGGGCGCAGGCCTCATGGGCGGAGCTCGTGGCGGCGGCGGCGTTCGCGGTCGTCGGCGTCACGGTCGCGTGGATGCGTCCATGGGGTCGCGCGGCGTTCGAGCGTGTGTTCCTCCGGGTGCCCTATCTCCGCGACGTGATCATCGCGATCACCGCGGGGCGCTTCGCGCGCGTCCTCGCGATCAGTCTCACGTCGGGGCTCGATCTTGTCGAGAGCGTCCGCATCGGCGGGCGTGCCACCGGCCGCCCGCTCTTCGCGCAGGAGTGCCAGGCGATCGCAGAGCGCCTGCGCACGGGCGAGCCGTTCGTCGAGGCGATCCGCGGGAGCGCGTACCTCCCGAGCTTCGCGGTGCGCATGCTCGGCGCGGGCAAGGACTCGCGCGAACTGGCCCGATCCTGCGAGGTCGTGGCCCGGTACTACGACCGGGACGCCTCGCACCTCACCAAGAACGTGAGCACGATCATCGAGCCGCTGATCACCGTCGCGCTGGCGGCCATCGTGCTGCTGGTGGCGCTCGCGGTCTTCCTGCCGATGTGGAAGGTGGCCTCGATCTCGCAATGAACACGGGCGGGGTGCGCGCCACACGCCGCAGAGCCGGCCCACGCGGCGCACGCCGCACACCCGCTACGGACGACGTCCTCGGCAGTGCGCGGACGCGACCGGTCCGGGGGTGGCCGGCACCGGGCAACTCTCTCCCGCGCACGGCCGATGGACTCGCTATGAGACTCTGCTCGCTCGGGGCCCTGCGGCCCGCGTTCACCTTTGTCGAGGTGATGATCGTCGTCGTCATCGTGGGGATCCTCGCGGCGATCGCCATCCCGCAGTTCGGCGGCGTGACCGACGAGGCGCGCAGCGCATCGCTGCAGGGCTCGCTCGGCGGGGTGCGGTCGGGCCTGGCGGGGTACCGCTCCCGCCAGGTGCTCGCCGGCAACGACCCCTTCCCCACGCTGGTGCAGCTCACCACCGCCGGCACGGTGATGCAGTCGGAGATGCCGACGAACCCCTTCAACGGGCTGGCGACGGTCCAGGCCGTCTCGCTCGCGCAGGCGCAGGCGCGGACGGTCGTGAACCCGACGACGTACGGGTGGAACTACTACGTGGACAACGCCGCCACGCCCCCCGCAGCCATCTTTTACGCGAACTCGTCCGAGCAGACGACCGTCACCAACGGGGCCGGGGGTTTCAAAGCCGCGAACCAGTTGTGAGCAACGAATGCACCGGGCTGCGACCGACCATCGACGCGGGTTCTCGCTCCTCGAGATGAGCCTGGTGGTCATCATCACGGCGATCCTCGCGATGCTGGCGGCGCCCTCGCTGTCGGTGATGGGCGAGGCACGCCACGCGGCGGCGGCCGACGAGGTCGAGCGCATTCTCCTCGACGCGCGGGCCAGGGCGCTCGCCGCGGGAAGGCCCGTCGGCGTGCGCATCGATGTGCCCGCGCAGACCCTGGAGACCATCGAGATCCTCAACGCGGGCGATCTTCCCGGCGCGGCCACCGATCCGCTCGGCCAGCCGTCGCCCGCGGTGCACCTCGGCTCGCTCTTTCCCGGCGCGACCCTCGACGCCGTGTCCGTGCACGCGCCGGGAAGCGACGGCGCGACGATCTGGTTCGCGTTCGACGGCACGCCCCAGGCCCGCACCGGCACGGGCTCGCTCGTCGGAGCGCTCGCCACCGACGCGACCCTCTCGCTCAGCGGGGGACGAACGCTGACGATCCACGCCGGCTCCGGAGCGATCACCCGATGACACGGGGACGCACCCACACCCGGCGCGCGTTCAGCCTGCTCGAGGCGGTCGTGGCGATCGTCGTGCTGGCGATCAGCGTGCCCGCGACGGTCTCGTGGCTGGGCGAATCGGCCGCCCGGCGCGCCGACGCCGTCAACGCCGTCCGCGCCTCCTCGCTCGCCACGGGCGTCATGGAGACGATCCTCGCCGACGTCGCGAGCCCGCACGCGTCGCTGGGCTTCGGCGCGCTGGCGAGCGAGGCGACATACCTCGACACGCCCGCCACGGGCCTTCGGGCGCGCCTCGCGCCGATGTCGGACGGGTACGCCGCCCTCGGCTTCACGTACGACGTCGACATCGGCCCGCTCGTGGACTCCGCCGGCGCGGTGAACGCCGATGCCGGGCTCAACATCTTCCGCGTGGTCGGGGTCCGCGTGACGTTCCCGTCGCAGGCGGACAGCACGCCGATCGACGTGCGCATCGAAGCCATGGTGACCAGCCTGTGACACGTCGTCGAGCACCATCCCGGGGCGTCACGCTCGTCGAGACCGTCGTGTCGATCGCGGTGCTGGGCGTGGTCGGCGCGATGACCCTCCCAATCGTGCACGGCGCGACCGACGCGTACGCCGGCGCCGTCCGCACGCGCGCCACGGCCGAACGCGCTGCCTATGCCCTCGAGCGCACGGTGCGCCTCCTGCGCGATTGCCCCGTGGGGGGCGTCGATGCGTCCGTGGGCGTCGTGATCGCGGAGCCGCAGCGCGTCCGCTTCAGCGACGGGCGCGGGCTCGAGCTCTCCGGCACCACCCTGCGCCTGCGTGCGGCCGACGGATCGGAATCCACGCTCTGCGAGGGCGTCGAGGCGTTCGTCGTCGAGTACCTGGCGGACGACGGCGTCACCTCCGCCGCCGCCAGCCCGGCCCTCACCCAGCGATTCGGCGTGCGCCTGCGCGTCGGCGAGTTCGAACTGCGCACGGCGGTGATGGCCCGCGCGAGGATGACCGGATGAGCAGCGCCCGCACCATGTCCCGCCGGTGGGCGCGCGGCGCGAGCGTCGCGGCGGTGATCGTCATGCTCGCGATCATCAACTTCGCGGTGCTCGGGGCTGTCCGGGCGTCGGCGGACGACGTGCACGTGGGCGCGATGCGCCTGGAAACGCTCCGCGCCTTCTACGCCGCCGAGAGCGGGGCGATCGTCGCGGTGCGACTGGCCGGCGAGGGGCTGGCCCCCCCCGGCGCGGGCTCGGTGCTGACGTTCGCCGACGCGGAGGCGACCGTCGAGCGGGCGCCCGGCGCTGGCGAGCCCGGCGACGTGGTGATTCTCGGACGCAGCGGGCTGGGCCAGCGGCGCGTGGTCGTCACGCTCGTCGACTCCCCTTGACCGGCGGACAAGTCGGCGTCGCGGCGTGTCGATGACGTTATGGACCGCTTTCGGAGACCGGATGCTGCAGCGTCAGAACATTCTGATCGGGCTGACCCCGACCGCGATGCGGGTGGGCGTGGTGAACGGGTCGCGTCTGTCGAGGCTCGACCGCATCCCGCTGGATCCCGGGCTGTGGGCCGAGCACTGGGAGAAGGGGCTGCGTCCGCTGGACGCCCCGCTGCGCGGGCTGCTGGGCGCGATGGATGTGCGCGGTGGGGCGAGCTGCCGGGTCGTGTACGCCGCCCCGGAGACGTTCGTGGACGTCGGCGCGGTGCCGCTGCGTGGCGCCGCCGCGCTGCAGGCCGCCACGCTCGCCCTGCGCGAGACCATCCGCGACCCGAGCCGGTGGCTCACGCTGACCGAGTCGCTGCACGAAGAGCGTGCGGACGGGCGCGTGCGCAGCCAGATGCTGCTGGCGGCGGAAACGCACGACACGGCCGAGTCGATCTCGGGCTGGGTGTCTCGGGCCGGGCTCGACATCGTGGGGATCCTGCCCAGCCGGGCGGTGCTCATCCGCGCCGCGCTCGACGCCGGCGCCGAGCTTCCCACCACCGGCGCGCAGGGGCTCGTGTGGCTCGACGAGCACGCGACGGTGCTCGCGGCGTGGGTCGGCGGGCGTCTGGAGTTCGTCCGCTGTGTGGACCTGGGGTTCGCGCAGCTCGCCGAGGCCTTCATCCGCGCGAGCGCCGAATCAGCGGCGGTGATGGACCGCGAGGCGGCGCGCCGGCTGCTCGCGTCGGTGGGCATCCCGCACCGCGGGCAGACCGTGGAACTCGGGAGCACGCTGCACGCCGACGCGGTGCTGCCGCTCATGCAGTCGGTGCTGCAGCGCCTGCTCGTCGAGATCAAGCAGACGCTCCGCTTCGGCATCCCTGAGCAGGAAGCCCCCCGCGCGAGCGTGTGGGTGAACGGGCCGGGCGCGGGAATCCCGGGCCTGTTCGAGTTCCTTTCCGGCCAGATGGACTGGCCCTTGGCGCGTCTGCACGGCGAGGGCGAACCCCGCGACGACGCGTCGTGCCTGCACACGGAGGGCGACCTCGAGGCCGCGGTGCGCCTGGGAGGGCGCCGGTGCATGCTCGTCCCGCACAACGAGCACGTGCGGCGGATGGATCGCAGGCTGCGAGGGCTGACGTACGCCGGGGCGGCGGCGTCGCTCGGGCTGGTCGCGCTGCTGTACGTCGAGAGCGACCACGCACGAGCGCGGGTGGAATCGCAGATCGCGGCGCTCGAGCCGCGGGCCCAGGCGATCCGGCACGTGCGCGAACTGCGAGAGCGTGCCCGGGCGCTGTCGGTCGAGCTCGGCGGGGCGACCCACGCCGCGGAGCAGACACTGGCCGCGGCCCCGGGCTGGCTCGCGGTGCTGGGGGAGTTGTCGCGTCTCTCGGGAGGGAGTGTCGAGCTGGCCGAACTCAACACGAGCCCGGGCAAGGACACACCCGGGATGCTGCTGCTGCTGCGCGGGACCGCGTGGCCGCAGGCGGGGCGTTCGGGCGATGACGCCGTGTCCTCGTTCCTCGACCGCCTCAGCCGCTCGCCGATGGTGGAATCCGCGCGCATCGTGTCCACGCGATCGGAGATCGTGGGCGGGACCGAGGTACGCCAGTTCCAGATCGCCGCCCAGGTGCGGACGACCCCGACACTCCCCCCCGCGCCGATGGTGGCGGCCATTGCGGAGGACGCCCCGTGACCGGCGCGCGGCCCGTGCGGCTGAACCACCTCCGATGGCGAACCCACATCGTGCGCACCGTCGTGGCCGGCGTGGTCGCGTCGGGCGCGTGGCTCGTGCTGGTGCGCCCCCAGCAGGAGCAGACCGCCGACCGGCGTGCGACGCTGCGCGCCGCGGCGGCCGAGATCGACCTGTACGAATCGGGCGAACTGGGCGAGAGCGAACTTCGCCCGCTCGTGAGCTCCTTGAGCGCACGCCTGGACGCCATCTACCGCTGGGCAACGCCCTCGGGAGACGCCGGAAAGCTCTACGAATCCTTGCGCTCGCTGGCATCGGGCTGCGGCGTCCGCCTGCAGCGCATCGAGCCCTCGGGCGCGCGCCAGACGACCAGGCGACCGGCGCCGGGCGAGCCCGCGGCCGAGTCCGTCGCCTACTCCGTCGAGGTCATCGGCAAGTACGAGTCCATCGCCCGGTTCATCGACGCCTGCGCCACGCGCCTGGGCGCCAGCCGTGTCGCGGGCGCGCGCATGCTCGCCACCGGCCCCACCCAGCCCGGCGAAGAGCCCGTGCTCACGGCGACGATCGACACCGTGCACCTGAAGCTCCGCCCGCCCGCCTCCGCGGAGGATCGCCCGTGATCCCGCACCGCACGACCCGCTTCGTCAACCCGCTGCGGACGACGGCACTCGCGTTCGCGCCCTGCATCATCCTCGTCGCGGTCGCGATCGTCACGCCCGTGCGCGCCCCGTCATCGGCGCACGCCGGCGGCGGCACGGACGCCCAAGCGCCCCTCATGCTGCCGCCCGTGCGCTCCCTGACCGACCAGCAGCAGCAACTCAAGTCGCTGATGGACACGACAGCGCGCGAGGCGTTTGGCCCCTCGCCGCTGCGGGTCCGGGTCATGGCGGACGAGCCCGCGCTCGAACCCGATCCTGCGAACACGCACGTGCCGAATCAGTCGGCCCGGCCGGCACCCCCGGACATCAGCGTCACGTCCATCATGGTCGCCGGATCGACGCCGATGGCCGTCGTCGGGGGATCGCTCCGACGCGAGGGCGACGCCGCCGCACCGGGCTGGACCGTCGACCGCATCGATCACGATCGGGGGCTGGTCATCCTCGTGCACGCGTCCGGCGCGACGCACGAACTGCGCCTGCGCCCCCGCTAGCGGGCGCTGCCCGGGGCAACGCGGCGCCCCGCATCTCCGCCCAGGGGTCGGGCGTCTTCTCACGGAACGCCGGCGCTTCGCGCACCGTCCACATCGGCATCACACGGCGCGACAGCAGGTCGTCCCAGGCCAGCGGCATGGACACCGGCGCGCCCGGGCGCGCCCGCGTCGAGTACGGCGCCACGTACGTCGCGCCCCGCGCGTTGCGCAGATAGTCCACGAGTATCCGCCCCACCCGCTTCGCCTTCGACATCGTCGCGACGTACGCCTCGGGCTCTTCGCGCGCCATCTCCTCCGCCACCCCGCGCGAGAACTCCTTGACCTCGTCCCACGTCGCTGCCGGCGCCAAGGGCACCACCACGTGCAGCCCCTTGCCGCCGGTCGTCTTCACTACGCTGGGAAGCCCGCGCGCCTCCAGCCGCCCGCGCAGGTCCTTGGCCGCATCACGCAGGCGTTTCCAGGCGACGTCGGGCCCGGGGTCGAGATCGAACACCATCCGGTCCGGGTGCTCGACGTCCGGCTCGCGGCATCCCCACGAGTGCAGTTCGAGCGCGCCCCGCTGCGCCAGCCACACCGCGCCCGACGCGTCATCCAGCACGATGCACGAGATCGTGCTCGTCGACAGCTTCAGACGCGTCACGTGCGAGCCGACCTCGCCCGCGTCCTTCCAGTTCTTCTGGTAGAAGCACGCGGCCTTCAGCCCGTCCGGGCAGCGCACCACCGACAGCGGCCGTCCGCGCGACTCGGCGAGCAGCCACGGCGCGATCGCTTCGTAGTACCGCGCCAGGTCGAGCTTGCGCACGCCCACGTCCGGGTACACCTCCCGGTCCGGGTGCGTGATCGCCACGCCCAGCACCGACGCATCGCCCGAGTTGCTCGTGCGTCGCGTTCGGCGTTCGGATGAGCGCTTCGCCGGCACGCGTCGCTTCGCAGCGTTGTTCGTCACGTCCGCCCCGCCGGTCTTGTTTGCCTTGCGTGCGTCGCCCGCCTTGTTCGCCTTGCGCGTATCGCCCGCCTTGTCTTCCTTCGCCTGCGGGCCCGCGCCGATCGTTCCGACGTCCCCCGCCGCCACGTCTTCCTCCGCATCCGCGGCCCGCAGTGCGCTGGGCAGCTCGCGCACCACGTCTCCCACCGGCTTGTCCTCGCGCAGGCCCTGGAACGACGGATGGCGCAGGCGCCCGTCGCGGGTCCACTCGGCGAACGCCACCTCGCACACGAGCGTCGGACGCACCCAGTGCACGCCCGCCGTGCGGGCCGGCGCGTCGGCGAAGGGCGGGCGATCCTGCTTCGTCGGCCTGAGACGCACCGACAGATCGCGCAGCGTCGCCTGATCGAACCCCGTGCCCACCTTGCCCGCGTACACCAGCTTTCCCGCGTCGTAGTACCCCACGAGCAACGCCCCCAGGGCGAACCGCGCGTTCGTCGAATCCGTGAACCCGCCGATCACCACCTCCTGGCGGCTCGAGCACTTCGACTTCACCCACGACCTGGTCCGTCCTTCGACGTACCGCGCGTCGCGCCGCTTCGACACGATCCCCTCCAGCCCCAGGCGGCACGCCTCCCGCAGCACACGCGCGCCGTCGCCCGGGATCTCCGCGCTGAACAGCACCCGAGAACCATCCCCGGCCCGCTCCAGCAGCGTGCGCAGCGCCCCACGCCGCCCCTCGAGCGCGCACGCACGCAGGTCGTGCCCCGCGGCGAACGGAAGATCGAACGCCCAGTACCGCAAGGGCGTGCCCGACCGTCCGTCGAGCGCCGCCTGCAGCAACTGGAAGCTCGGACGCCCCTGCTCGTCGCTCGCGACGATCTCGCCGTCAAGCACGCAGTCGGGCAGCCCGAGCGCCCGCACGCCCTGCGCGATCGCGCCGAACTTGGGCGTCCAGTCCTTGCCCGTCCTCGAGATCAGCGTCACGCCCTCGCGCGTGACGCGCGCCAGCATGCGGTATCCGTCGAACTTCACCTCGTGCAGCCACTGCGGGCCCGTGGGCGCCCGCTCCACGAGCGTCGCGAGTTGCGGGCGGATTCTCCGCGGCATCGGCGCCTTCTTCGCGCCCGCCAGTGACCCCACGTCGAGCGTCTCGCCTGCGCCGGGGGCGGCGTCGGCCTCGGGCGGCGCCTCCGCCGCGGTGCGCCGCGATCGTGCCGGCCTCTCGACGGGCGTCGCGCTCTTCGACTTCACCGGCGTGCCGCTCGCCGCGGCGATCTCCTCGAGCGATCGGCCCGTCGAGACGCTCGTCGCCATCGTCTCCAGCACATCGTCGTCGCCGGGGGCTCGCGCGAACTCGTCCTGCACCTTGCGCAGGATCCACTGCGGCTTGGCCTCGCCCTGTGCGCCCATACGGATCAGAATCCAGCGGCCCCGCAACCTCTCGCCCCGCAGTTCGAACTCGAGCTTGCCCTTGCGGAGCGCGCGGGCGGGGTCTTCGTCGTTCGCGGGCGACCACGTGCCCCGATCCCAGAGCAGCACGGTGCCGCCGCCGTACTCACCCTGGGGAATCGTGCCCTCGAACGACCCGTACTCGAGCGGGTGGTCCTCGACCTCGACGGCGAGGCGCTTGTCGTCGGGGACCGTGCTGGGCCCCTTCGGCACCGCCCAGCTCTTGAGCACGCCGCCGACCTCCAAACGCAGGTCGTAGTGCAGGCGCGTCGCGTCGTGCTTCTGGATCACGTACGCCGGGCCCTTCGCGCGCCCCCGGGCCTGTGCGCCCGCCCCGCGCGCGCCGGCCTTTCCCGGGGGTTCGGGCGTCGTCTCGAACCGGCGCTTGCGCCGGTACTCGCCGAGGCGCGCGGGTGTTCGCTTCGCCACGCGCTACCCGGCCTTCTTGCGGCGCGACGCCGCCTTCTTGGGCGATGCGCGCGGCTTGCTGTGCGTGCGGCTCTCGACGCTCCGCTGCAGCATCTCCATGATGTTGTACGGGCCCGAATCCTCGGGCTCGTCCGCCCCCGCCGGCTCGGGCGTGCTCGTTCCCTTCTTGGCGCGCTGGGCGATCCACTTGACGAGCGCATCGCGGTACTGGTCGTGGAACTTCGACGGGTCCCACGCCTCCGTCATCGCGTCGACGAGCTTGAGCGCGATCTCCACCTCGCCCTTCGACACCTTCACGTCGGAGGCGTCCGGCAGCTCGAAATCCTCGAACCCGCGCAGTTCGCTCTCGTAGCGCAGCGTGTTCAGCACGAGCACGCCCCGGTGCGCCACCAGCAGCGCCAGGTGCTGACGCGTGTGCAGCACCACGCTCGCCAGCCCCGCCCGCCCGCTCTCTTTCAGCGTGTCGCACAGAATCCGGTACCCCTTCTCCCCGTGCGCCGAGGGACGCACGAGGTAGGGACGCTTGTAGTACCAGGGCGGCACGGCCGACGCCTCGACGAAACTGTGGATGTCGATCGTCTTGCTCGCCTTGGGCGACGCGTTCTTGAAGTCCTGGGGCGTGACGATCACGTACTCGCCCTCCGCCACCTCGTGCCCCTTCACGATGTCGCTCCACTCCACCTCTTTGCCCGACCGCTCGTTCACGCGAAGGTACCGGATGCGCTCGTGGTCGCGCTTGTCGAGCATCGTGAAGTTCACGTCGCGCTCGGGCGCCTCCAGGCTCGACAGATCGCAGGGCACGCTGACGAGCCCGAACGCGATGAAGCCTTTCCAGATGGGGCGCGGCATGCGGCGGCGGGCCCGGCCCGCCGTGTCCTGCGTGCGCCCTCGCGTGAGACCAGCTTGAGTCCGGCGTAAGCGTTCCCGCGCCCGGCACGCTCATCCCTGCACCCCGGCGCGCCCGCCCGGCGGCGCCCGCCTCGTACCATCGTCCGATCGGTCCACCCAGGAGGTCCCTCATGCAGCCCGACCGTCTGTCCCGTCGCGAGTTGTTCGGCGCCGCCGCCGGCGCCACTGTCGCCTCGCTGGCCCTCGCCCAGCCCGGTTCCGTCCCTCCGGTGCGCTCGCCCCGCGCGCCCGGCGAACAGCCCGGCGATGCGCCGTCCATCCGCCCCTCCGGCGCCCCGACCCCGGGCTGTGCGCTCGCGAACCTCGGCTGGGACGCCGAGAAGGGGCAGTACGTGCTCCCGCCGCTGCCGTACGCGACGAACGCGCTCGAGCCGCACATCGACGCCAAGACGATGGAGATCCACCATGGCAAGCACCACCAGGGCTACGTCAGCGGTGCGAACAAGGCGCTGACCGAACTGTTCCAGATCCGCGCCGGGGGCGACGCCGCCCTCGTCAAGCACTGGTCGCGCGAGCTCAGCTTTCACCTCTCCGGGCACGTGAACCACGCGCTCTTCTGGCAGATGATGGCGCCGGAGGGCAAGGGCGGCGGCGGCCAGCCGAAGGGGCCGCTCCTGGCGGCGATCGAGCGCGACTTCGGCGGGTACGACAAGTTCGTCGCCCACTTCAAGGCCGCCGCGGCGCAGGTCGAGGGCGGCGGCTGGGCGCACCTCGTGCGCGACCCGCTCAGCCGGCGCCTGATGATCGTCCAGCAGGAGAAGCAGCAGGACATGCTGTTCACCGGCGCGCTGCCGCTGCTGGGCTGCGACGTGTGGGAGCACGCGTACTACCTGAAGTACCAGAACCAGCGTGCCTCGTACGTCGACGCGTGGTTCAAGGTCGTGAACTGGTCGTTTGTTCAGTGTCTGTTCGAGCAGACCGAGACGCAGTAGTTAATCCGTCCATCTGGATGCGATGCACCGGCGCCCGAGGCGGCGGCCGGCGTCGCTGCGCGAAGATGGGCAAGATGTTCCGTTTCAGCGGGTTAGGCAGTTTTTGGCTTGACTGTGAGGATTTTCCGCGCAGATCGCTTGCACCGCGTGAAAGGCGTGGCACGTTCTCACTGTCTTGTCTCTCTCTCCTCCTATGACTCGGCTGTGAGCGGAAACGCACAGGCGAGTCTTCAGGGGACGCGGGAAGGCCCGCTCCCGACGGTGTCTTGTCTCTCTCTCCTCCTATGACTCGGCTGCGAGCGGAAACGCGCAGGCGAGTCTTTTTCGTTTTGGCGGTCACGGTTCGGGCCGAGGCGGCCTGCGCCTGGAGAACCCACCGCCCCCCGAACCTACGCTGCCCCCGTGCCAATTCTCGCCGCGACCAACATCGCCGTCCGCTACGGCGTGGACATCATCCTCGACGGGGTGTCCCTCAGCATCGAGCCGGGTGACCGCATCGGGCTGGTAGGGCGCAACGGCACGGGCAAGTCGACCCTCATGAAGGTGCTGTCGGGGCTGCTCGTGCCCGACGCGGGGAACGTCTCCATCCAGCGCGGCTGCCGTGCGGGGTACTTGCAGCAGGACCCGAATCTCGACCCCGACGAAACGCTGAAGGATGCCGCCGAGCGGGCGTTCGAGGAGTTGCACGCGCTGCACGCGGAGCTGCACGGGGTCTTCGACCGGATGGCGACGGCGTCGGCCGCCGAACTCGATTCGCTCCTGAAGCGCCAGGCAGAACTGGAGACGCGGGTCGAGGCCGCGGGCGGGTACGCGATCGAGCACCGCATCGAGGAGGTGCTGCACGGGCTGGGCTTCACCGACGCGCAGATGTCGCTGAAGGTGAAGAGCCTCTCGGGCGGGCAGAAGGGACGGCTCGCGCTGGCGAGACTGCTGCTCGAGAGCCCGGACATCCTGCTGCTCGACGAGCCGACCAACCACCTGGACATCGAGGGGCGCATCTGGCTCGAGACGTTCCTGCGCGACGAGTATCGCGGGGCGGTGGTGCTTGTGTCGCACGACCGGTACCTGCTGGACGCGGTGGTGACGCGGATCATCGAGACCGAGCAGGGGCGGCTGATCGACTACCCGGGCAACTACGCGAAGTTCCGCGAGCTGCGGGCGCAGCGGCGTGAGGTGATGCTGCGGGCGTACGAGTCGCAGCAGACGAAGTTCAAGAAGGAAGAGGAGTTCATCCGCAAGTACAAGGCGGGGCAGCGCGCCAAGCAGGCGCGCGGACGCGAGACGCGACTGGAGCGCGCCAAGGAAGAAACGCTCGAGCGCCCGATGGAACTCGGCACGTTCTCGTTCAACCTGCCCAAGGCCGAGCGCACGGGCGACATCGTGGTGTCGACGCGGGGCGTCTCGAAGCAGTACGCGCACCCGCAGGCGGACCCCGACGACCCGTCGCCCGAGGATTCGGCGCCCGGGGGATCTCGCCCGGCGAAGGTGCTGTTCAAAGACCTGGACATGAGCATCGAGCGGGGCGAGCGCTGGGGCATCATCGGCCCGAACGGTGCCGGGAAGACGACGCTCGTGCGGACGCTGCTGGGCGAGGTCACGCCGGACGAGGGCGTGGTGCGCCTGGGATCGAACATCAAGCTGGGGTACTACAAGCAGACGCACGACGGGCTGCCCATGGACCAGTCGGTGTACCGGTACATCCAGGGCGTGATCCTGAAGGAAGCGCCCAAGGCGGCGCTGAGCGAGCAGGCGGCCCGCGACCTGGCCGGGGCGTTTCTCTTCTCGGGCGACGAGCAGGAGAAGCTGCTGGGCATGCTGTCCGGGGGCGAGCGTTCGCGCGCGGTGCTGGCCGGGCTGCTCGCCTCGGCGAAGAACCTGATCGTGCTCGACGAGCCGACGAACCACCTGGACATTCCCAGCGCGGAGCGCCTGGAGCAGGCGCTCTCGCCCGACTCCGGGTACGACGGCACGCTCGTGCTGATCTCGCACGACCGGGCGCTCATCGACGCGGTGTGCGACCACCTGATCGTGCTCGACGGCAAGGGCGGGGCCGAGCTGTTCGCGGGGAACTACACGGAGTGGCGCCGGCGCGCGGACGTGAAGGACGCGCACGCGGCCCAGCAGGCGGCCCAGCAGAAGGCGCGGGCCGACGACGCGGAACGCCAGCGCCGGGCGGCGGAGGAGCGGGCGAAGGCTGACCAGCGCACGCGGGCCGCGGCGGGGGACAAGCTCGCGAAGATGAAGACCGAGCAGATCGAGAAGCGCATCGAGGAACTCGAGAAGCGCATCGCGGAGGTGGACGCGCTGCTGGCCGACCCCGTGGTCTGGCGCGATCACGCACGCTCGGCGAAGCTCTCCGACGAGCGCCGGCGCCTGGCGGGGGAGAAAGAGCCGCTCGAGTTCGAGTGGTCGCGCCGCGCCGAGACGTAGGCGATCCGCCCGTCGCGTCGGCTACCGTTCGTCATGTGCGGGCGCACCACGCGCGAGTTCACGTGGCGGCAGATCCACGAGTTGCTGTCGCTCACGTCGCCTCCCGTCGACATCTCCCCGAGTTACAACGTCGCGCCGACGCAGCGTTCGTCCATCGTGCGGGCGGACGCGGGCGGTCGCGAGATGGTGGACGCCCGCTGGGGGCTGATCCCGTTCTGGGCGAAGGACGCGTCGATCGGGGCGAAGACGGTGAACGCGCGCGCGGAGACGGCGGCGGGCGCGCCGGCGTTCCGGACGGCGTACGCGTCGCGCCGGTGCGTGGTGCCTGCGTCGGGGTTCTACGAATGGGCCGCGGACCCGCACGGCGGGGCGAAGCAGCCGTACTACATCTCCCGGGCGGACGGAGCGCCGCTGCTGTTCGCGGGGCTGTGGGAGTCGTGGCGCGACCCGGCGGCGCCCGACGCGGACGCGCTCGTGACGTACGCGATTCTCACGACCCGGGCCAACGAGTTCATGCGCCGGATGCACGATCGCATGCCCGTGGTGCTGGAGCCCGAGGTGGCGCGCGCGTGGATCGACTCGCCCGCGCCGCCGGGGGCGGAGTTGCTCGCGCCCGCGGCGGACGGAGTGCTGACCGCACACCCGGTGAGCCGCCTCGTGAACAGCCCGAAGAACAACGACGCCCGGCTGACGCAGATGGTCGAGCCCGACGCGGGGCTGTTCTCGTAAGGGCCGGGCGCGGTCGTCGCGCGCGGGTCAGGGCTCGGGCGTGATCTCGACCTCGAGCACGGCGTAGCCGTCGATCTCAAAGTGCTCGACGACGATCTCGACCTCGCCCCCGGCGTGTTCGAAGACGCCGGTGTCGCGCACGGGCGCGTGCCACGTCCAGTTCTCGATGACCGGCCTGCCGCCGACGAGCACGCGCACGCCGTCGTCGGAGAGCGTGGTGATGCGCCACCGGCCCTGCGGAATGGCGAGGCGGGCGCTGGCGATCATGCCGAAGCGATCGGCGCCCGGGAACGTGTCGGCGTGGGCCTTCGCCCACGGCTGCGTGCGGGGCCCGGCGTGCGCGTAGCGCAGCGTGAGATCAGGGAGGGATACGGCGGGGGCGCCCGCGGCGAGCGCGCGCCACGCCGCGAGGTCTGTGCGGGGGTCGGTGGCGTCGGTCCATGCGAAGAACCGCGCGTCCCACGTTGCGGCGACGATGACGCCGCGGATGTCGGTCGACCACCCGAGCCCGTCGGAGACGCGGAACGCGTACGGGTGCACGTCCTGCCGGGCGGAGACGACATACTGCAGCGGCCTGTCGGCGCTGGGAGCAACGGCCCAGCGCGTGATCTCGCCCGTACGCAGGTCTTCGACCTGCGCGTTGCCCCCCCACTTCCCGGCGAAGATCTCGTACGTGCGCGTACGTCCGTCGGCCTTTGCGAGGCGCGCCATGGGCTCGGCGTGATCCCACGGGCCCCAGGGGCCCATGATGATGGCGCGACGACCCGCGAGGTGCCCGCGTGCGCCGACGGGGCGCGTCTCGCCCAGCACGCCCTCGCGCGGCGGGGGGATCACCGGCGGTTCGAACTTGCGGGGCTCGGGCTCGCGCCCGGGCGTGACGTCGAACTCGCGCGCGGTGGCGGCGGTGAGCGTCACGGTGTTTCCCGCGTAGCAGTTGCCCAAGACGTGCGGCGGATCGGCGGCGGGATCGTCGCGCAGGCGCAGCACGACCAGCGGCGACGTGGCGTCGCGCGGCTGGGTGAACGGATGGTCGGGGGTGATCGTGAACGTGTTGTCCACGATGGCGTTGCCGGTGACATCGACCGAGCCGGCGCGCACGCCGGGGAGCTTCAGCAGGGCTTCGTCGTTGTCCCACCAGAGGTGAATGCCGGTGCGGTTGTTGAGGAAGGTGTTGCGGGTGATGAAGACGGCGGAGGCGTGCTCCATGTTGATGGCGCCGTTCTCAAGGCCGTAGGCCATGGCGCCGTTGCGGGCGAAGGAGTTGTTGACGATGAGGGTTCTGGAGGAGTACCCGCCCCAGATGCCGCAGATGGCGTTCTCGGTGAAGAGGTTGTCGCGGATGATGTTGCTCTCGGAGAAGGTGAGTTCCAGGCCGTGGGCGGGGGCGCAGGAGAAGTCGTTCGCGCGGAACTCGTTGTCGTTGCAGCCGGCGTGGGCGTAGTCGAAGTCCGGGGAGGGCGGCGGGGTTTCGCCCAGGGCCTCCTTGCCGGCGAAGCCGAAGAAGCCGTCGCCCCCGTGGGTGGCGGAGTTCTCGGCGAAGAGGTTGCGGGAGCACTGCTCGAAGCAGAGGATGCCGGCGGAGTCCTGCCCGCGGTTGTAGACGCCCTCGCTGTGCCCGCGCACGCAGAAGTCGAAGGCGTTGCGCGAGATGACGCTGTCGGAGGTGCGCCACATGGCGAGCCCCCAGCCGGAGAGGAACGAGCAGTCGTTGTCGTAGATCCTCGCGTGCGAGACGCGGTCGAGCATGATGCCGTTCTGCCCGCGCCGGGCGACGACGCGCCGGATGGTGACGTCGCGCGAGCGCTCGACGAGCAGGGCGGCGCCGTAGCGCGTGGCCCACTCGCGGCTGTCGTTGGCGTGGGGCCAGAGCCAGTCGCGGGCGTCCTCGGCCCAGGGCGTCGAGCCCAGGCGCTGGCGGAAGTTGTCCCGCAGGTCGGCGTGCTCGACGGTGAGCCCGTCGGCGTTGCGGGCGAGGATCGCGACCTTGTAGCCACCGACGTGGGCGCCGCGGATGGTGACGTTGGCGGCGTTCTCCACGCGGATGCCGACGCCGGCGAGCGCGTCCCAGGGGGTGTGGTCGGGGGCGTCGCCGACGAGAGTGCCGCGCAGGGGCGCGCCGGCCGCGAACTCGACGGTGATGCCCGGGGTGAGGATGTGGATCACGCCGTCGCCGTCGGCGTCGGGGATGACGAGCCCCTCGGGAATCACGACGCGGCACGAGCGGTCGATGCGCGTGTTGTCGCGCGTCACCAGGACGTCGGGCAGCGTGATGTCAGGCGTGAAGCCGGGCTGGGCGTACGCGGCGAGCGTTGTGCCGCAGCACGCGAGCAAGCCCGCGCACGCGCGAGCGATGAGCGGACGGCCGAGACGGGGAGGAATGAACCGGGGCATGCGCGCGAGTGTACCCGCGCGGGGCGGGGGGCCCGGTCACGGGCGTGTCACGCGTTCTGCGCGGGCTTGGGGGCCTCGACGACGACGTCCTCGCGGCTCACGCGCCGGTCCTCGCCGCTCTCGGCGAGCGGGGCGCGGTAGGGGTTGGGACGCTCGACGTCGGCGCGCGAGGCCTCGTCGATCTCGTCGGTGACGCCCTTGAGGCCCTTCTTGAACTCGATGATGCCCTTGCCGAGGCTGCGACCCACGTCGGGCAGCTTGCGCCCGAAGAGCAGCAGCGCAATGGCGAGGATGATCAGCAGTTCCCAGTGATTCAGGCCGAACATGGGTGGTTCCGGGAGGCTTGGCGTGCGTCCCCGCGCGGGGCGGCACACGGCTGCTCACGGGGGAACGATAGCAGCGTCGGCGCATTGCCGGGCGGGGCCGGACCTTCGGGCTTTACCGACGCGGGGCGAGGCGGGCCTCGGCGGCCTCGACGACGTTGTGCAGCAGCATCGCGACCGTGACGGGCCCGACGCCCCCGGGCACGGGGCTCACGTGTCCGGCGACCTGACTGACGCCCGAGAACTCGACGTCGCCGACGGTGCGCGACTTGCCGTCGGCCCCCTTCACGCGGTTGACCCCGACGTCGAGCACGACCGCGCCGGGCTTCACCATGTCGCGCGAGATGAGCCCGGGCACGCCGGCGGCGGCGACGAGGATGTCGGCCGACCGCGCGAGCCCCGGCAGATCGGGCGTGTGCTTGTTGCAGGAAATGACCGTGGCCTCGTGGCGCATGAGGAGCACGGCGATGGGCTTGCCGACGACATCGCCCGCGCCCACGCACACCGCGACCTTCCCGCGCAGCAGCGGCTCGGACGGCACGCCCGAGCACAGCCCGCCGCCCGCGAGCGACACCTCGGGCGCGACGACGTGCTCGATCATCTTGATGACGGCCAGTGCGGTGCACGGCGCGAGGCTGGAGCGTCCGTAGACGATGTTGCCGATGTTGGCGGGGTTGACGCCCTCGACGTCCTTCTCGGGCGCGATGAGGCGCTGCACGCGGTAGGCGTCGACGCCCTCGGGCAGCGGGAGATGCATCATGAGCGCGGACACCGCGTCGTCGCTGGAGAGCAGCAGGACGCGCCCGGCGATGTCGTCGAAGGTCGCCTGCTGCCCCGGCGCGGGCACGATCCGGTGCAGGCGGTACTCGATGCCCAGCGCGGCGCACGTCTTCTGCTGGTTCTCGGCGTAGACGCGGGCGGCGTTGTCGCCGGACTCCACGAGCACCGCGTCGAGACGGACGGGCACGCCGCGGGCGGCGAGGGCCGCTACGCGGGCGCGGATGCGCTCGCGGAGCGCGTGCGCGAGGGAGTTGCCGTCGATGATCAGGGCGGGCATGGGGTGGATGGTACAGGCGCGGGCGGGGCGAGCGGCGGGCGCTACTGGCGTGCGGCGATGTCGGTGCGGAGGGTCTTGCCCTCGAAGTGGATGAGTTCGCAGGCGCGATAGGCGAGGTCGCGGGCGGCGGCCATGGTGTCGGCGAGGGCGGTGACGCCGAGCACGCGCCCGCCGGCGGTGACGACGGTGCCGTCGGGCGCGCGGCGCGTGCCGGCGTGGGTGATGGTGACGTCGGGGAGCGCGGCGGCGCGGTCGAGCCCGACGATGGGCAGGCCCGTGCGGGGCTTCTCGGGGTAGCCGGCGCTGGCGAGCACGACGCAGCAGGCGGGGCGCGGGTCCCACTCGATGGCCGTCTCGTCGAGGCGGCCGTCGCAGACGGCGAGCATGATCCGGAGCAGGTCGGTGCGGAGGCGGGCCATGAGGGGCTGGCACTCGGGGTCGCCGAAGCGGACGTTGAACTCGAGCACCTTGGGCCCGGCGTGGGTGAGCATGAGCCCGGCGTACAGCACGCCCTTGAACTCGACGTCCTCGCGCCGGAGCGCGTCGACCACGGGGACGAGGACCTCGCGCTCGACGCGCGCCATGAGCGTTTCGTCGAGGACGTTCGAGGGGCAGAAGGCGCCCATGCCGCCGGTGTTGGGGCCGGTGTCGTTGTCGCCCAGGCGCTTGTGGTCCTGGCAGGGCGGGAGGACGTAGAGCGTGCGTCCGTCGCAGAGCGCGAGCACGGAGACCTCGGGCCCGTCGAGACGCTCCTCGACGACGATCTGCTTTCCGGCGTCGCCGTGGATGCGCCGGACCATGATGTCGTCGATCGCGCCGAACGCCTCGGTGAGGGACGCGGGCACCACGACGCCCTTGCCCTTCGCCAGCCCGGCGGCCTTGATGACGGGCAGGTCCGGGCGGACGGCGTCGAGCGCGCGCTGCACGTCGCGGTTCTCGCGGGCGCGCTGCTCGAGCGCGCGCCGGCGCTCCGCGGGGTCGTTGTGGCGCGCGAGGTCGGCGGCGAGGCGCGCCAGCACCGGGTCGTCGGACTCGCGCGACTCGACGTACGCGCGGGCGGAGTCAGCGTTCGTGAAGACCCGCGCCTCGGCCGTGGGGATCGACGCCGAACGCATCAGTTGCTTGGCCCAGGCCTTGTCGCCCTCGAGGCGTGCGGCGGCGGCGACCGGCCCGAAGACGCGCGTGCGGGGCGAGGCGAGCTTGTCGGCGAACCCGTCGGCGAGGGGCTCTTCGGGCCCGACGACGACGAGGTCGATCGCGTGCTTCTCGATGAACTGCTGGAGGCGGTAGATCTCGCGGATGTTCACGGGCACGTCGGCGGGGCGTGCGAGGGCGGCGATGCCCGGGTTGTCGACGTGCGTGGCGTAGAGCGTCCCGAGCAGGGGGGAGCGTGCGATGGCGAGCGCGAGCGCGTGCTCGCGTCCGCCGCCGCCGATGAGGAGCACGTTGAGGGGTGTCATCGGCCGATCCTACGGGCGTGCCGGGGGTGGAGTCGCGGCGGCGCGGGCGGACGCCGCCCGGTTCCTATGCTGCGCTGATGGCCCCCCACGCCCCGCACCCCGTCGTGCTGTTCGACGGCGTGTGCACGCTGTGCAACAGATCGGTCGCCTGGATCGTGCGGCGGGATCGGGCGGGCGTGTTCCGGTTCGCGTCGCTGCAATCTCGGGCGGCGGCGGGCCTGCTCGGGCAGGGCGGCATGCCGGCGGAGACCGCCCCGCGGGCGCAGGATGGCCCCCCCGGGACGTCGGGCCCACCAACGCGTCCCGACAGCATGGTCCTCATCGACGCCGACGGCGTGCACGTGCGTTCGGACGCGGTGCTGCGCATCGCGCGCGGCGTGGGGGGCGTGTGGGGGGTGCTGGCGCGGGTGGCGGGGCTCGCGCCGCGCGTGCTGCGCGACCGGGCGTATGACGCGATCGCGCGGCGGCGGTACCGCTGGTTCGGTCGACGCGAGGCGTGCATGGTCCCCGCGCCGGAAGTGCGCAATCGCTTCCTGGATGCGGATGAAGCGGGCGAGACGCTCCCCGGCCCCAGGCCTGACACTGCACGCCCGGTTTAGGCCGTCACGCGGACGGCGAGCACCGAGCAGGGCGTGTCGCGGAGGACCTTCTCCGCGGTGCTGCCCAGGACGATGTCGCGGATGTTGGACTTACCCCGGGTGCCGAGCACGATGAGATCGGCCTGGACGTTTGCGGCGTACTCCACGATCCCGCTGCGATGCCCCCGATCGTCCTGGAGCTGGCGGACGGGCGTGACCCCGTTGAGATCGTCGCGGCATTGGTCGCAGAACGCGCGCAGGCGTCCCTCCAGCCCGTCGCGATACTGCTTCTGGAGGCGAGGGTCGGCTCCTGGCGTGGGCGCGGGGTAGTGCAGCTCGTGCCACGGCGCCCGGAAGACGTGGAGCAGGTGCAGCTCGGCGCCGTCCTGAGCGGCGATCCGGGCGGCATCGGCGACGACGGCACGCGAGGCCTGCGAGAAATCCACGCACGCGACGATGCGGCGGAACCCGGCGGGGTGCGTGTCGCGCACGAGCAGCACGTCCATGGCGGCGTACCGCACGCAGGCCGTGGCGACGGTGCCCATGCCGACGTCCGGACGCGTCGTGCCGTAGGCGCCGGCGACGAGCAGATCGGCCTTGGCGTCGGCGGCGGCGCGGAGGATGCCCATGACGCGCGTGTCGATGCGAACATCAAGCGGGAGGGCCGCGGCGCCGGGGCTGGCGCTGCGCCAGGAGTCCCATGCGAGCTGCGCGTCGCGGACGAGGCCGGCGCGCAGGTCCTTCTGGTAGGGGCTCAGGGCCTCTTCCAGCTCGGTGGCGACGAGCGTGTCGATCACGTGGATGGGGTGGACGGTCGCGTTGTCGCGCGCGGCGATGCGAAGGGCACAGTGGAGCGCGACACGGGAACCGGCGGTAAAGTCGACGGCGGCGGCCACAGAACGAAGCACACGCATGTCGTACCTCCCTTCGTACACGCGCGCCCGTGCGCGATGACAGGCAGCTTGCCGAACAGGAGTACGGTACGCGTCGTATGCCTGCCGATCGAGACTCGGCGGGCGTCTTGAGCGCCGGAAAGGGGGACGATGCTGGCGAGCGTCGCGGAGTTCGTCGGGGGGCTCGTGCTGCTGCTGGCCGGCGGGCGCTTGCTGGTCTCGGCGTCGGTCGACGCCGCGGTGCGTCTGCGCGTGCCGTCGCTGGTGGTCGGCCTGACGCTGGTGGCGTGGGGGACAAGCGCACCGGAACTGGCGCTGAACGTGGTATCGGCGCTGCGCGGGTTCGGGGGCCTGGCGTTGGGCAACGTGGTGGGCGCGAACATCTGCAACATGGCGCTGGTGCTGGGCGTGTGCGCGCTCTTCACGCCGCTGGTCGTCGAGCAGCGTCTGATCCGCGTGGAGATCTGGCTGAACGCGGCGGTGCTGACGTTCATGGCGGTGCTGGGCCTCGTGGCGGGGTTCTCGTCGCTGGAAGCAGGGATCATGCTCGCGGTGTTCGGGTGGTACAGCATGTGGACGGTGATGTCGGCCATGCGAGCGCGCGGCCGCGCGGTGCCGGCCGCCGCGTCCGCCACCGGGCCCGAGCCCGCGCCGGTCGGCACGCGCGTGCCGCTGTCGTGGGTGCTGATCCTGCTGTTCGGCGCGGGCGGGGTGGCGCTGCTCTCGCTGGGTGGAATGCTGGCGACGGGGGGGGGCGTCGGGGATCGCGGCGGGGCTCGACCTGCCGCGCGCGGTGGTCGGCGTGACGATCGTCTCGCTGGGGACGTCGCTCCCGGAACTCGTGACCGGTGTGACGGCGGTGCGCCGGGGCCAGACGGACCTGGCGGTGGGCAACGCGCTGGGGTCGTGCCTGTTCAACGCGGGGGCGATCTTCGGGATCGCGGCGCTGATCTCGCCCCCGCCGCACGATCCTGCGCTCATGCTCGGCCTGGGGTACATGGCGCTGCTGGCGATCGCGCTGGTGCCCATCAGCCGCACGTTCGGGCGCACGGTGTCGCGCGTGGAGGGCGCGATTCTGGTGGGGTCGTACGCCGTGTTCCTGGGCGCGACCGCGCTGCTCTCGCTGGACCGCACGCCCCCGATCGCGGGGTGAGCGGCGGTCTCGCGGCCCGCGCGAAGTCGGCGCGTGCGAGATCGGCACGGGCGACTGACAGCGCGGACCTGCGCCTCGCGCGTTCAGGCGCGGGGCGTGGCCGATGCGACGACGTTCGGACCTACTTGGGGCCGTCGAGCCCTTCGGCGTCGATGCGGCGGAAGAGTTCGGTCTCCCAGGCGCTGGGGTCCGCAGACGCCTCCGGGCCGCGCACGTAGACCTCCCACAGGTCTGATCCGAGGCTGAGTTTCTGGGCGGCGAGCCAGGCTTCGAAGGCGCCCCACGCCGCGGGAAGTCCCTCGTAGTTCCCGCGGTAGACGGTGCGCGCGGCCCGTCCGCCCGGAAGCACGCCCGCCGCGACGCGCCCCTGCGGGGTGAGCACGCCGGTGATCGGGAACCCGACGTTGAAGTCGAAGTGACCGGACGGCATGGAAAGGTGGTGCGAGAACATCGGACCGCTGACGGCAGCGCCCTGCCCCGCGACGGTGCTCAGGATCTCGCTGATGGCCGGCCCCATGACGTGGCGTATCTCCGCGCGCGGGATCGCCAGGCGGATGACCGCGGCGGGGCGGGTCGAGGCGGAGACGATCTCGGGCGGCTGGATCACGGAACCCTCCCGCGCGGCGGCTGGCGGCATGTGCCGCGGCGCCTGTCGCGAGCGGCAACGGGCATTATGCACGCGGGAGATGAAGGCGGCATGTGCCGGGGTGCGTCGGGACGGCGCAGCATCCCGGGCTTCAGAGCGCAGTCGATGAGCGGCGGCGGCGTCCTACCGCGCGTCCCAGACGCGGGCCGGGGCGTGCTCGCCGGGGAGCGCGCTGTCGCCGTGTGTCACCTGGTGGCGGGAGACGTCCTCGTTCAGCCACTGCACGGCGCCGGTCTTGAGGTCGTAGACGGCGCCGACGATCGTCAGTTCGCCCCGCTCCACGCGCTCGCGGAGCACCTCGCTGCGCGCCATGATGTCGCGCATGGTCTGGCGGACGTTCGCCTCGGCGACCGCCTGGACGAACGGCGCGTTGTGCGAGTCGAGGTGGTCGGCGTGGGCGTGCGCGCTGGCGGCTTCGATGGCGGGGCGCACGTTCTCGAGCGACGCGGTGAGGTTGCCCAGGCGGACGTGGTCGATCGCGCCCTTGATGGCGCCGCAACTGGAGTGCCCGAGCACGATGATGGCCTTGGCGCCGGCGACCGCGGTGGCGTACTCCATGCCGCCGAGGAGGTCCTCGTTCTCGAAGTTGCCCGCGACGCGCCCGACGAAGATGTCGCCCACGCCCTGATCGAAGACGATCTCGGGCGGGACGCGCGAGTCGATGCAGCTGAGCACGACGGCCTTGGGGTGCTGCCCGCCGGCGGTCTCGCGGACCTGCGACCCGTAGTCGTGGCGATCGGGCGTGCCCGCGACGAAGCGGGCGTTCCCCAGGCGGAGGTCCTCGACGACCTGCGCGGGCGACATCGCCTGCTGGGCCGAGGCCGTCATCACGCGGGCGCCGCTCGCGGAGCGGGCGGAGGTGGTGGTCTGGCAGCCGACGAGGGCGGGCGCGACAATCGCCGCGCCGGCGAGGAGCATGGTGGCGGCGTTGCGGCACACAGACGACGGGCGGGCGCACTTCATGGTCCGGACTCCTGTTTGCGGGGCAATCGATGACGGTGGGTCATCGTCCGCGGCGCTCGCACACTTGGGCGCAAGGGAGCGGACGACGTGCGCGGGCTCGCCCGGGCACGCCGCGCAGATCGCCCACAGTGACATCGCGCTGGGCGACGGCCCCATGTTCCGGCGGGAGAAACACACGACCGGGTGGTCCGATAGGCGCATGCAAAAGGAAACACCCGCGGACCGGAGTGGTCCGCGGGCGCGTGGTTCGTTGAGTTTCGAGGCGGGCGTGCTAGAGGGTCAGCACGTCGGAGAGCGGGACGATGCCGTTCACAGGCATGAAGGGCGTCTGGAATCCGCCGCCGAGGCCGCCGTCCCAATGCTCGAAGGTGACGACGATGGGGGCCGGGGCGGTGACGCGGAAGCCGTACCAGTTCGTGGCGTTGGGCCGGTTGATGATCTCGTCGAGGTTGTTGATGACGACATCTTCGAACTCGCGGTCGTCGACGCCGCGAACCAGGGTGACGGTGGTGCCCTCGCTGAAGAAGATCTCGATGGTGGCCTCGACGCTGGTGTCGTCGGGGTTGAAGATGTAGAGGTTCTCGAGGAGCCCGCTGCCGGCGAAGGTGCGGTCCATGTAGCCCTCGCCGAAGACCCAATCGGTGGCGGCGACGGAGGTGGCGACCTGGCCGGTGGCGTCGCGTCCCTGGTAGACGGAGCCGCCGACGGTGACGGGGCGATCGGACTCAAAGACAAGCCCGATCTCGTCGCCGATCTGCAGGTCGAGATCGTCGACGCGGAACGTGGTGCGCCCGGGCTCGGCGTTGATCGTGCGGGTAACGGGCGGCGGGTCTCCCGCTTCGTCGAGGATGAAGTAGAGCGTGACGGAGGCGTCGGTGTTGCCGGTGTTGAGGATGGTGACGTAGCTCTGGGCCTCGAAGCGGGCGCCGCCCGCGTCGTCGCCGTTCACCTCGTAGAAGTTGCCGTCGTAGTCGATGGAGCCGATGGCGCCGGCGAGCGTGCCGCCGCCGGGGCTGCCGATCTCGCCGTAGCCGCGTCCCTGGCGGAGGTCGTAGTGCGAGTGGGCGGCGACGACCTCGGCGTTCGCGGTGATGCTGGCGGAGAACGCGCCGGTGGGTGCGGGAAGGTCGGCGATGCTCCAGCCGCTGCGGCGCAGCCCCTCGACGAGCTTGGTGTTCGTGTAGGTGGAGCCGTCCTCGTAGTAGAGCGTGAGCGTGGCGGTGGTGGTGGTTTCCTGCGGGTTGTAGACGAGGAAGTAGTCGCGGATGAAGGGGTCCTTCTGCCCGTCGCTGAAGGTCCAGAACGTGTCGCGTGCCGCGGTGAAGGACTCGCCGAGCGACGACCCGAAGTCGTAGTGGCTGCTCGTGGCGGCCAGCGGCAGCGTGGAGCGGAGGATCAGCGCGAACGGCACGTCGGTGCGGACGAGCACCTGCTCGGGGAAGAGGATGTCGCTGATGGTGACCCCGCCCCGCGCGTTGGCGGGGAGCACGCCCGATGCGATCACCTGGTCGCGCTCGCCGGATTCGTACCGGGCGAGCAGCTCCCACGACGCGTCCTGGTCGTTGTAGTTGGTGATGGGGACGTACTCGTTGACGTTCGCGGAGACGTACCCCTCGGGGTACACGGACTCGAACTTGAAGCCCTCGCCGGTGAGGGCGAGGCGCGTCTCGAGGGCCTCGAAGCACACGGATTCACCGTCACGATGCATGATCACTCTCCTTGGAACGGGGTCTTGGCGTGTCGGATCGGGCCCTCAGGGGCAGTTGCAGTCGCGGGCCCAGTCGTCGACCTCGCGCTGGACCTCGTCGCGCGTCTTGCCGTACGCGCGCTGCACGGCGCCTTCGAGGCGCTCGCGCCGCCCGGCGATCTGATCGATCTCGTCGTCGGTGAGGCGCCCCCACTGCTCGCGGACGCGCCCCTTCATGTCCTTCCACTGTCCTTCGATGGTGTCCCAGTTCATGCGGAATCTCCTGATGATGTGCGCCGGGCCCGCGCTCGCCGGCGGCGCCCGGCGCGGGCGTTCAGCTCAGCGGGCGGACGCGCACCTCGATCGTGTCGCGCTCGACCTCGCGCCCGTCGAAGATGAGCACCGCGCTGACGCTGTAGGTGCCGGGCTGGTCGAACTTCACGCGGGCAACCCGCCCGTCCTGGTCGGTCTGGATATCACCGGCGGTGCTGCGCCAGCGGATCTCCGTCTCGCGTCCGTAGGTGTCGCGCGAGCGGGCGATGAAGGTCACGAGCTCGCCCGCGATGACCTCGCGCGAGGACGCCTCGACGGCGATGGAGGGAAGTCGCTCGCCGGTGCTCGACGTGCGCGACGACTGGCACGCCTGGGCGGCGCCCAGCGCCAGCAGTGCCGCGGCGGTAGTCATGATCCGATGCATGTGCGATCTCCTGTGTACGGACGGTGGCGCGGCGCGCACGGCGCGTCGCGATCAGTCGTTGGCCTCGGCGGCGCCCTCGATCGCGTCGCCGGTGTTTTCGACGTCGCGTCCGAACCCCTTGGTGGTCTGGCACCCCGCGACGCCGGCGAGCAGCAGGGCCGCCAGGAGGGTGCCGAACATCGACATGGAACGACGCGAGCGGGAAGAAGCGTTGTGCACGGTGATGGTCCCCGGTGCCCGTGTGCGGGATACCGCCCCGCATCGCGGACACGCCGAAGATGCCCGGCGCCGCTTCTCGCACCGTGAACGCCGGGTGATGCGCGATTCAGAAGGACGCGTGGCGCGTTGTCGCGGGGCGGTGCGCCGCGTGAGCGCGGGTTCACGTGTTACTCAGCCCGCGTTCAGGATGCGCCCGAAGGGAAGGCCAAGCATTCATTGCGGGCGGGGCTGCGCCACTTCCAAGGAGTTCTGCGACATGGGTTCACTTCGATACTCGAGCGCTGCCGATTCGATCGACCAGTATCTTTCGTCGCTGCGTCACATCCCGCGCCTGAGCGCGGACGAGGAGCGCTCGCTCGCGATCGCGTGGCGGGAGCGCCAGTGCCGCGATTCGCGCGACCGTCTCATCACGGCCAACCTGCGCCTGGCGATCTCGATGGTGCGTCGGTATCTCAACCGCGGGATCGCGTTCGACGAGCTGGTGGCGGAGGCGAACATCGGGCTCGTGCTCGGGGTGGATCACTTCGATCCGCACGCCGGCGTACGGTTCAGCACGTACGCCGCGTACTGGATCCGCCACTCGATCGCGGAAGCGTTCGCGCGTGCGTCGGCGCGCCCGTCGCTGTCGCGGGGCGAGCGGGGCGACATCACGACGCTTCGGGGCGCGGAGGCGGCGTTCCGCGCCACGCACGGGTATCTGCCCTCGGTGGGCGAACTGGCCGGCGCGCTCGGCTGGCCGATCGAGAAGGCTCGGACGGTGCAGTTGCTCGCGTCGGCGCGGACGCAGCCCCTCTCGCTGGGCGACGCGGGGCCGGCGCCGCACGACACGCCGGCGGCCGAGGAGGCCGAGGGAATCAGCGACGAGCAGCGCCGGATGATCAGCGGGCTGCTCGACGTGCTCTCGGCCGATGAACGGCGGATCGTCGAGCTGCGCTTCGGCCTGGACGGCCCGCAGGCGCGGTCGATCCCGGTGATCGCGTCGATGCTGCGGGTGCAGCCCCGCGTGATCCGCACGCGCCTGGAGATGGCGATGGCGAAGCTGGGGCGTCACGCGAGCGCGTCGCGCCCGCGCGCGAGCGGACAGCGCATGACGCTGCGCCACCGGATGGACTCGGTCGCATGATTCCTCCCCGCCGACGCGAAGATCGTGCTAGGCTGGCGGCGGGGGACGTCGCTTCGATCGTTGGAGTGCCTTGTCACTTGGAGAACACCACATGCGCGCCCTCGTGATCGAAGACAATCCCAAGATGGCCGCGGCGATCAAGGCCGGGCTCGAAGAGGCCGGCTTTGCCACGGAACTCAGCCCCAGCGGGATCGACGGCGAGGAGCTCGCCGCCACGCGCCCGTTCGACGTCGTCGTGCTCGACCTCATGCTGCCGGACCGGGACGGGGTCGAGGTGTGCAGCAACCTCCGCCGGCGCAAGATCTCGACGCCCATCCTGATGCTGACGGCGCTGGGCTCGGTGGAGGACAAGGTCCACGGGCTCGACGCCGGGGCGGACGACTATCTGCCCAAGCCCTTCAAGTTCGAGGAGCTCGTCGCGCGCCTGCGTGCCCTGCTGCGCCGCGGGCAGGCGACGGAGGGCAAGGCGCTGCGGTGCGACGACCTGGAGCTGAACCTGTACACGCGGCGCGCGTCGCGCGCGGGCAAGCAGTGGGACCTGCCGTCGCGCGAGTTCGCGCTGCTGGAGTACCTCATGCGCAACCAGGACCGCGTGCTCACCCGTGCGCAGATCGGCGAGAACGTGTGGGATCTGAACTTCGAGGCGACGAGCAACGTCATCGACGTGTACATCTCGGCGCTCCGGAAGAAGATCGAGGGGGAAGGGCGCCGTCCGCTCATCCACACCGTCAAGAATGCCGGCTATCGCTTCGGCGTGCTGGAGTAGCCCGGCATGGGCGGTCCCGCGCTCACACTGCACCTGCTCGCGCGGCACCGGCGTTCTCTGCGACTGTGGCTGACCGCCTGGATGCTCGTGATCTATCTGTGCACGCAGATCGCGTTCTCGCTGGTGATGACCTACTACCAGACGAAGGCGATCAACGACTTCTTCGACGGGCGGATCGCGACCCGCCTGCAGTTCGTCGAGCACGCGCTGCGCCCCGTCCTCTCGACGGTGACACCCTCGGATCTCGCGCCGATCGCGGAGCGGGAGCGCCGCGTGCTGTCGACGGACGTGATCATCGTGGTGCTCGACGATCGCGGCGTGATGCTCGCCTCGTCGCGCCCGACCGACATGAAGCTGGACGCCGGCGCGCGGAGCCGCCCCGGGTCACGGCACGCGCCCGTCACGCAGATCCGCCCGCCGACGTTCGGCGCGCAGGGCGCCGGTGCGCGCAGCTTGCGGGCCTTCGCGATGCACACCTACGACGAACAGGGGTCAAGGTACGCGCTGGTGCTCGTGGCGGACGCCGACCAGACGAACGCCATGATCGGCCTGGTGACGCGGGTCGCGCTCGTCATGGTGCCGTTCGGGATGCTCATCGTGGCGGTAGCGGCGTACATCGTCGCGGGCGTGGCGGTCCGGCCGATCACCCGCCTCACCGAGTCGGCGCGCCAACTGGCGCCCGAGAGCATCGGGCAGCAGATGCCGCCGTCGTCGCGATTGGCGGAGGTGGAGGAGCTCCGGGACGAACTGGAGCACGCACGGGTGCGCCTGGAAACCGGCTTCGCGACGCAGGAGCGCTTCCTGGCGAACGTGTCGCACGAGTTGAAGACGCCGATCGCGACGATCCTGACCGAGATCCAGTTGCTGGACACGAGCGACCTCCCGCCGCGGGTTCGCGCGTTCTTCCGCAGCGGCGTGGAGGAACTGCGTCGGCTGGCGACGACGGTGGACACGTTCTCGATCCTGACGCGCGTACGCCACGGAAAGTTGCAGATTCCCGCCGCCGAGTGGTGCCACGTGCGTGACATGCTGCTGGACAGCTACGCGGACTGCGTGACGGTCGCGCGGGCGCAAGGGGTCTCGATCGACGTGCGCCTGCCGGAAGGCCCGCACGCCGAGGCCGCCGTGCACGGCAACTGCGAACTGCTGCGTCTGCTGCTCGGCAACATCCTGAAGAATGCGGTCACGGTGAGTGCACCCGGCGCGGTGGTGTCAGTGCGGACGCAGTTCAGGGACGCAACGTGCCTCATCAGGATCCGGGACTTTGGACCCGGGGTTCCCGACGAGATGATCCCGCGCATGTTCCAGCAGTTCACGCAGTCGGTCAACGGCGTCGCGGGCGTGCGCCACTCGGGCGGCACGGGGCTCGGGCTCGAGGTCGCGATGGGGATCGCCCGGCTCCACGCCGGAACGATCACCTTCGAGAACTGCGCGGAAGGGGGCTGCGAGTTCACGGTGCGCCTGCCCGTCCGCACCGAGCCGGAGACCCACGCCTGACCGTGCGGGCCCGGCCCGGGTATGGCGCCGCGACCCGGCGCTATTGCGGCGGGCGGACTTCGATGTTGTTGATCACCCGCACGACGCCTTGGACCGCCGACGCGCGGGCGCCGGCGGCGTCCTTGTCCGCCTGCAGCGCGACCATGCCCGAGAGCGTGACAACCGCGCCGTCGACCGAGACCTCGATGTCTCGCGCGTTGGCGAGCGCGGTGTCGGCCTGGATGGCCTGGCGGACGTCGCGGGCGATGCGGTCGTCGACGTCCACGTCGCCGGCGGGCGGACCCACGGGCGGGACGTCGTTGCGCGGCGCCGGAGCGGGCGCCGGGGCCGGAGCGGGCGCCGGGGCCGGCGGGGGGGCTGGGGGACGGGTGGTGGTACCGGTCCGCTCGCCATCGGTGCGCGGGGACGTGCCATCGGTGGTGCCCGGGGTCGGGGGGATGGCCGGTGTGGTGTCGGCGTCGCGGTCGTTGCGGGTATCTTCGCAGGCGGGGAGGGCCATGCCGCTCACACCGACGACCGCGACCATCAGGGCGTACGCATACTTCATGGTGTCACTCCGTGTGCGCGGCGGTGCGCCGCGTGTCTGCCACCTCAGGCGAGCGCGTCCAGGTTGATGACGCTGGTCGCGAGCTCGCTCAGCCGACCGTCGGTTTTCTTCTCCTCCTCGAGCGTGCGCTCGAGGGTGCGGGCGTGCTCTGCATGTCCGAGCAGTTCGGCGAACGTGCGCAGCGTGCCGTACGAGGCGATCTCGTAGTGCTCGACCTTCTGCGCGGCGCAGATGAGCCCGGCGTCGCGGGCGTTCTCGCGGGCGGACTCGTCCATCAGTTCCTCGCCCTCCTTGATGAGACCCTGCATGGCGGGGCACTTCTTGGTGGTTCCGCCCTTGTTCAGCGAGCCCAGGATGCCATCGAGCCGGGCGACGTGCTCGCGGGTCTCGAGGAGGTGCTCGGCGAACGCCTGCTTGAGCTCGGGGTGCCCGGCGGCTTGGGCCATCTTGGGAAGTGCCGCCAGGAGCTGCGTCTCGGCGTTGTGCAGGTCCTGCAGCTGCTCGAGGTAGAGGTCGCTCAGCGTCTTGACTTTCATGGATGCCTCCTTGCGTGCGGTCATGTGCGTGCCGCACGCGGGGCGGCACGCGCCAGAGCATGCCCTTCGCGGATGAACCGGTGGTGAACGGGTCGGCGGCGCCGTGGTCGGGCGGCCCGCGGGGGCAAAAGCGCAACAGCCCGCGGCGCGGGCCGCGGGCTGGCGAACACCGGGAGTCCGTGCGCTCGGTTAGCGGGGGTTGGTGGGGTTGCGGGGGCTGGGGTTGCTGGGGGTGCCCGGGGTGCGGGGCGAGTCGGGGTCGTTGGGATTGCTCGGGTGGTTGGGGTTGTTGGGGTCGTTGGGGTTACGGGGCATGTTGGGGCGGAGCGGATCGCGATCGCGACGCATGGGATCGTCGGTCGAATCGCCGTCGCCGACCTTGCGGAGCGAGTTGCCGTCGCGCTTCCAGAGCACGGCGCGGGTGCTGTCGCCGGTCACGAAGTAGTTGCCGGAATCGGCGTCCATGCCGGGGCGCATCGTGTCGCCGGGCTGACGGATGCCCTGGCCCATGAGCAGCCCGCCGGCGACGGTCACGAGGATGCCCGCTCCGAGGCCCATGAACAGCGTCTTGCGATTCGAAGTCATCGTCGAAGCTCCTTATTTACACTCGTCGGCACGCGGGCGACGGGCCCGCGTTCACGATCCGAGCAGACTGCGCACGGAATGCGTGAGTCGCAGAGAGCATGCTCGAAATGTCGCGTGCGGCAGTGAGATGTCCGTGAGTCACGGCTCATGGTTTTGGAGCCACGAGTCGCCATTGCCGGGCACGACGCGGTGGGCGCAGAAAAAGGGCGCGGCGTCGCCTCGGGGGGGGACAGGCAGGCAGGCGCCGCGCCCACAATGGGCGTCTGATGAGATGTCGATCGTGCGGGGCTAGCGGTCGTCCCACACGGGGCTGTTGCCGTTCCAGAGCGTCATCCGCTCGCCGTCGCACTCGAACGACCGGGCGATCCAGTGCGTGTCGTCGCCGATGGTCGCGCGGACGACGTTGAGGGTGATCTCCCGGTCCTGCTTCATGTCATGCTTCTGGCCTTCCATGAACTTGGCCGGGCCGAGCAGGGCGGTCTGCGTCGTGCCGTTGCTGAGCTTCACCCGCACGGCGGTGTGCGGCTGGTCAGACTCGCCGACGTTGACGGTCTTCATGCCCAGGACCGTCCCGGTCCAGGTCGAGGTCTGCCCGTTGCGGATCGACTCGCTGACGCGCGGGTCGTCGCGCCACCAGGCGTCGTTCTTCGACCACTGGTGGTACGGGACGCCGTCCCGGTCCGAGCCGCCCGACGAGCGGGACATCGAGCGGTACCGCACGGGCTGGAGTTGCGGCGGCTTGATCTCGTAGGCGCGGTACACCATCTGGGGCACCGAGTTCGTGCTCAGCAGCGTCAAGTCCGAGGGCGTCTGCGGGCTGGCGAGGATCATCGCCTTGTTCGCGTCGAGGTGGACGATGCCGTCCGCGCCGATGCTCGCGATGTCCCAGGGCACGAGTCGGGTCGTGTCGCCGATGCCCAGGAAGTTGTCGTCGGGGTCGATCGAGAGGAACACGACGCGCCCGGACCGGCGCTCCACGACCACCGACTGCACCTCGCCGCAGTCCGTGCCCCGGGCGCGGGCGTCCATCCCGTCGAGCTCGCTGGCGAGGATGTACCGCCAGTGCTCGGCGCGGTACCGGCGCCCGCTCGACTCGATGGTGTCGTCTCCCCAGCGGGCCTGGCCCTGGTCGGTGCGGTAGTTCACGGTGGTGCCGTTCACCGTCATGCGCCGGGCCGTGAGCATGGCGCTGTCGTTGGTGACGCGATACGCGTCGATGGCGACGGTGTCGCCCCGGCTGGGCATGGCGCCGCCGGCGGCGGCGTACCACGAGGGCCCGATCGCGACACGCCTGGTCTCGCCGTCATTCGACCGGACGGTCAGGATCACCTGCTCGCCGAAGCGGTCACGCCGGATGCGCTCGACGCTCGTGACCTCGCCTTCGATCGACGCGGTCTGGTTGCGGTCGTACCGCCCCTCGTACTCGTCCCACTTCTGGCGAGAATCGCGGCGCATCCCGTCCTGCGTCTGGGTCGTGCGGTTCTCTCCGTCGCTCGCGCGGTCGCGCCCGTCGGTCGTGCGGCGGTCGTCGGTCGGACGACGGTTCATGTCGTCGTCGTCCGCGTCGGTGTCGTCCCAGTCCCAGTCCCAGTCGGGCAGCATGCGGCCCGCGGCGGTCTCTCCCGCGACGGGCTCGCGCATCTTGCGCCAGTCCTCGGACGAGAACGCCGGGTGCTCGCGGTACTGCGCCGCGCCGATCTCGGAGACGAACTGGTTGTTGCCGGAGTTCCAGCGCAGCGAGGCGTAGGGAACCGCGACGTCGCGCCCGTCGATCTCGGCGATGATGAACTCGATCTGCCCGGAGCCGCGGTCGATCACGAAGTCGGAGACCTCGCCGATCGTGTCCCCGCCGGTGTCGGTAATGTCGATATCCATCAGCCAGTTCAGGCCGTAGTAGTCCTTGTTCTTGATCGTGTCCCCGTCATCGGTGCGCCCGCGGTCCTGGCGGCGGTCCTGTTCGCGCGTGCCGTCGCGTTCGGTGGTGGTCGGGGTGCGGGGCTGAACGCGCCCTTGGGCGAAGGCCGGGGTCGCGGCGCCGGCCGCCAGCACGATGCAGGCGATGGTTCGGGTGATGTTGGATCGCGTCGTGCGCATCAGGTGTCTCCTTTGGATGTGTGCCGGGCGCTCGGGCCGCGTCCGACGTGCCTGATGTGCGGCGTGAGAGGGCGGATCGGGTGAGATCGCTGTGAACCCAGCATCATCCGACGGACGAGGCAGGCGCCGGGGCGATCGGCGTCGTGAGCGCCTGTTCACGCTTCTCGCAACACGGGCTTCAGGGTTGCAGGGCATGCTGAGCCCGCTACGGCAAGCTCCGTTCGGCGGGACGCCGCGGGCTTGCCTTTCGGTTTCATTTTCGCCCCCGCGCACCAGCAGGGGAAAAGGAGCACGATCATGAGGTCACGGAATCGGTCGCAGCAGGACAGCCAGGGATACAGCGGCCGCGAGTACGACGAGAGCTCCTGGACGGGGCAGCGCGGCACGGGGATCCGCCCGGAGTTCCAGGGTGACGATGATGGCTCGTCGCGAACTCGCGCGTCCGAAGGCGGACGCTACTCGCAGCACGAGAGCAACCGTGCCTCGGGCGATTACCGTCGCCCGGGCTACGAGTCGGGCTATCCCAGCGATCAGTACGACACTGGCGCCTTCCACAGTGACTACGCGGGCGAATCGTCCCGCGACCAGGGCCGCCAGTACGAGGGCGACGAGCACGCCGGACGCTCGAGCCGCCATGGCTGGAGCAGCCAGCGCGGCTCGCAGGGCGGGTACGGGCAGTACGGCGGGGGCTACGGCTCACAGGGCCAGTCGGGCCGCTACGCCTCGCACGGCGGTTACGGCCAGGGCCAGTACGGCGGTGGCTCGCAGGGTGGTTACGGCCAGGGCCAGTACGGAGGCTCGCAGGGTGGCTACGGCCAGGGCCAGTACGGCGGTGGCTCGCAGGGCGGTTACGGCCAAGGTCAGTACGGCGGTGGCTCGCAGGGCGGTTACGGCCAGGGCCAGTACGGCGGCGGATCGCAAGGCGGCTACGGCCAGGGCCAGTACGGCGGTGGCTCGCAGGGCGGTTACGGCCAGTCCGGTAGCTACGGCCAAGGCCAGTACGGCAGCATGGGCGGTGGCTCGCAGGGCGGGTACGGCCAGGGCCAGTACGGCGGCGGCTCGCAAGGCGGCTACGGCCAAGGCCAGTACGGCAGCATGGGCGGTGGCTCGCAGGGCGGGTACGGCCAGGGCCAGTACGGCGGTGGCTCGCAGGGCGGTTACGGCCAAGGTCAGTACGGCGGTGGCTCGCAGGGCGGCTACGGCCAGGGCCAGTACGGCGGCGGATCGCAGGCTGGCTACGGCCAGTCGGGCGGCATGGGCCAGAGCGAATACGGCTCCGGATCCCAGGGCGGCACGTCCACGATGTCAGGGCGCGGGCGCTCCGGCTCCGCTCCGCGAAACTTCAAGCTCTCCGACGAGCGGCTGACCGAGCGCGTCAGCGAGCGACTCATGAGCCAGGGCATCGACTGCAGCAATGTCGACATCAGCGCCAAGGACGGCGTCGTCACCATCTCCGGCGAGGTCGACGACCGCATCGACAAGTTCCGCATGGAGCAGGTCGCGTCCGACACCATGGGCGTTCAGGACGTGGACATCAAGGTCCGCGTTCGCTCGGGCCGCTCCGACAAGAGCTCGTCCGGCTCGTCCGCGTCTGGTCAGTCGGCCGAGAGCAGCTCGGGCGCCGGGTCGTCGTACGGCTCGTCGTACGGAACGAGCGGCTCGGGCGGTTCGTCGGGCAGCGGCGCGTCCAGCGGTTCTACGCAGAGCGGCAAGTCCGCATCGAAGCAGTGAGGTTCCGCTTCGCTGACGCGAAGCTCCCGAGTCTCGTGCCGGCCCGGTCACTCCCTCTCGGACCCGGGCCGGCGCATTCGAATCGTGACCTCGATTTCACACCAAGGAGACCCCATGAGCCAGTACTCTGATCCCAACGCCAAGTCCACCGACATGCGCCAGGGCTTCCGCGACGACGTCGGGCACGTGAAGGACGACCTCTCCCGCCTCAAGGAGGACGTGTCCACCACCGCCCGCGACATCAGCGGCGCGGCGCGTTCGGGCATCGACGCCGTCCGCGAGCAGGGAACCGAGACCGTGGACCACGCGCGCGACGCGATCCGTGCGAACCCGCTCGCCGCCGCGGCGATCGCCTTCGGCGCGGGCGTGCTCCTGGCCTCGATGATGCGCCGCATGTGATTCTCGCGCCGGCCGCGAACGGGTTGCCCCGCGGAGCCCCAAGGAGACGCGCGTGAAGGACGTGACCGAGTTCATCGTCAAGGTCACCAACTTGTTGGAGGCCGAAGCCCGGGCGGCGTACGACGTCGTGCACGCCGACACCCGTCGGATGCGCGACAGCGTCGCCGGGCTCGGCGTCGGCCTGCTCACCGCCGCCGGCGGGGGCATCATCATCCTCATCGGCGTCCTGTTCTGGCTCGGCGCCATCTACTTCGCCGTGCGTGAAGTCGCCGGGCAGGCCTGGGGCGCCGTGGCGGCGGGCGGCGCGGGGCTGCTCATCGGCGTCGGGTGCGTGCTGCAGGCACGACGGATGCTGTCGTCATGAACACCACCCGCGTCGCCAAGCAGGAACTGCTCGACTTCGGGCGCAAGTCCGGCGAGCGGAACAAAGCCCGCACCGCCGTCGGGCTCTCCCTCTTCGCCGCCGGCATGGCGCTCTTCATCGTCAACCGCCCGGTCATCCGCTACCGCGCCGTCCCGCCGCCCCCCGCCCCGACGCTCGGCAGCCTCGCGGGGCTCGTCATGATCGCCCGCATCGCCATGGTCGCCATCCCCTGGGTGGCGCAGGTGCTCGGCATGCGCTTCGCCGGGCACGAAGTCGGCGAGGCCATGCGCATCCGGCGCGAGCGCGGCCCGGGCCGGCGATAAGTCTCCCCGGCGGCGGCGCTCCGCGTCACCGCGCATTCATCCCCGCTTCGCTCCGCGCACGCATCCTTCCCCCACTCCAGGAGGTGGCGCGTGCACCAGTTCATTCTGTCTCGGCGGGCGATGATGGTCGGCGGCGGCGGGTTGTTCGGCGTCCCGCTTCTCATGGGCTTCTCCAGGGGCCAGCCGCAGCCGGCCGGCGGGGCGGCGCCCGACGCGAACGCGTCACAGGACGTCGCCCGCGCCGCCAGCGGGCACGTGGCGCCGGGCACCAACCCGCTCGAGATGTACCCCAAGCCTCCGTTCGAACGCCAGCGCCAGGAAGCGCCCGGACTGGCGCTCAAGATGAAGCCCCCGCCCGACCACGGCGAGAACAGCTATCGCGGCTCGGGCAAACTCACCGGACGCAGAGCGCTCATCACGGGCGGAGACTCCGGCATCGGACGCGCGGCGGCGATCGCGTTCGCGCGAGAGGGCGCCGACGTCGCGTTCGGGTATCTGCCCGCCGAAGAGCCCGACGCGCAGCAGGTGGTCGAGATCATCCGGGCCGCCGGGCGCAAAGCCGTGCCGCTGCCGGGCGACATCCGCGACGAGAAGACCGCGCGCACGCTGGTCGCCGACGCGGTGGAGCAGCTCGGCGGGCTCGACATTCTGGTGAACAACGCGGGCCAGCAGGTCTTCCAGCAGTCGTTCATGGATGTCTCGACCGAGCAGATGGAGTCGACGTTCCGGACGAACGTCTTCGCGATGGTGTGGATCACGCAGGCCGCCATCCCGCACCTGAAGCCCGGCGCCTCGATCATCTGCACGACGTCGATCCAGGCCTTCGATCCGTCGCAGCACATTCTCGACTACGCGATGACGAAGGCGTGCAACGCCATCTTCGTGAAGGGCCTGTCGAAGGAACTCGCGCCCAAGGGCATCCGCGTCAACGGGGTGGCGCCGGGCCCGATCTGGACCCCGCTGCAGCCCAGCGGCGGGATGTCGCCCGAAAAGCTCGAGACCTTCGGCACGGACACCCCGCTCAAACGCCCCGGCCAGCCCGTCGAGCTCGCCCCCACCTACGTGCTTCTGGCGAGCAACGACGCGAGCTACGTCACCGGCGAGATTCACGGCGTGACCGGCGGCAACCCCACGCCCTGACCGGCCGCACTCCCACGGCATGTTCTTCACCAGCACCGACTCGCTGCTGCGGATCCTCGTCGTTGGCGCGTGCTCGTACGTCGCCCTCGTGCTGCTCATCCGCGTGTACGGCAAGCGATCCCTCTCGCAGTTCAACGCCTTCGACCTCGTGGTGACCGTCGCACTCGGGTCCACGCTCGCCACCGCGCTGCTCTCGAGGTCCACCGCGCTCGCCGACGGCGTGCTGGCCTTCGTGCTGCTCCTCTCCATGCAGTTCGTGGTGACGTGGCTGTCGGTGCGCGTCCGGGCGGCCGACCGCGTCGTGAAGTCCGAGCCGCGCCTGCTCTGCTTCCGGGGCCGCTTCCTCCGCGACGCCATGCAGGACGAACGCATCACCGAAGACGAAGTCCGAACGGGCGTGCGCAGCGAGGGCTTCGGTGCGCTGCGCCAGGTCGAGGCGGTCGTGCTCGAGTCGAGCGGGGCGCTGAGCGTCGTTCCGGCCGACCGCACCGGGACGCTCCCGACGTCGCTGGAAGGTGTGCGCGGGTGGAGCGACTCGCCCAGGGCGCCGGCGGACACGACGGGCGAAGGCCCGGCGACCTAGGCGGACGGCGGGCGATGCGCCCGCGCGAACAGCCCCCGGATGAGCCCGGGCCGCCGGTCGTACCCGGGATCGCCCGGCGACAGGCCGTCCACCTCGGGCGTGCGGAAGGTGAGCATCACGATGCCCGCGATGAACAGGATCGCGGCGCAGACGCCGACGCCGGTCTGGGTGGCGAGCCCGTCGTGCCATGCATCAGGGGCGGCCCGCTTCACCGCGGCCGCGACCCCCTCGCCCACGCCGCTGGCGAAGAAGTACCCCAGGGGCATGGCCCCGAGCGCCACGACGTTCACGAGCGCGAGCGCGCGCCCGCGGACGGCGTCTTCCACGAGCATCTGGAGGGCGCTCATCGCCGAGTTGAACGACCACATCCAGAACCACCCGACGAAGAACATCAGCCCGCCGGCGATCCACGGGTTGCTCGTGATCGAGAAGAGCAGGATCCAGAACCCTCCCATGAGCACCGAGAGCGGGATGAAGTGATGGCGCGGGTACCACGGGGGGACGAGCTTCATCGCGAAGCCCCCGGCCACCGCGCCCGCGCCCATGACCCCGGTCAGCACCCCGAACGTGCGTTCCTCGAGGTGGTACACGCTCGACACGAACATCGAGAGGAACCGCAGCACGGGCGTGCCGAACGCCGCGAAGACGGTGGTGGCGAGCAGCGCCGCCCGGGGCCCCCGCCGCTTGAACACGAACTCCGCCGAGAACTTCGTGTCGGCCCAGAGCTTTCGCCACCAGCGACTCTCGGGGTTCACCACCGGGGCGTCGGGCGTGGTGAGCACCGCGACCATGACGCCGATGAAGCTCACCGCGTTTACCACGAACAGCGCCATCGGGCTCCAGAGGCCCATGATGACCCCCGCGAGCGCCGGCCCCACCGCGCGGGCGGCGTTGAACGAGATGCCCTGGAGCGTGATCGCCTTCACCAGGTCCGCGCGGGGCACCAGCCGGGGCGTCAGCACCTGCCACGCCGGGTTGTTGAACGCCACGACCACGCCCTGCGCCAGCGAGAGCCCGAGCAGCGCGGGCAGCAGCACCCGCTGGGGCGGATCGAGCCACACCACGAGCGCGAACGCGATGGCGATCACCATCATCGCCGCCTGCGTCACCAGGAGCAGCTTCTTGCGGTTCACCCTGTCCGCGACCACCCCGCCGAGGATGCCCAGCACGAGCGACGGGAGCAACTGAGCGGCCCCCAGGTAGCTCGACCAGACCATCTCGCCGGTCTTCTCGGTCACGATCCACTGCACGCCGACGAACTCGAACCACCCGCCGACATACGACCCGAACGACGCGATCCACACCGTGCGGAAATGCCGGTGGCGCAGCACGCCCCAGCGCGACGGGGGCGCGTCGTCCGTGCCCGGGGAGGCCCCCGCGCTGGGCGTCTGCACGACTTCGGGCGGAACCTGTCCGGTCTGCGCGGGCGGCGGTATCAGTTTGCTCGTAGACGTTTCCAACAGCCCTCTCGCGGAGAGGGTAGCGCACGCGCGAACCCCCGAACGCCCGCCCCGCCTATGACTTCCCCATGCGGGCCGTCATCCTGGCCGACGAGTTCTTCGCCACGCGCGAGCGCCCGCTGCTCCAGCGCCTGGAAATCGGGCTGGCCGACGAGGGCGTCCGCGTCGTGCACGCCGTTCCCGAGTCGGTCATGCCCACCGAGGGCGAGAGCATGTTCCGCACGTGCGTGGGATACCCCGCGCGGACGCTCTCGATCCTGCGCAGCGCGTCGGCGGCCCGGGTCGCCCGCCTGCTCGAGCAGGCCGCCGGCGCCGACGAAGAACGCATCGACGTGCTGCACGTGTTCGGCGGGTCGGCGTGGACGCTGGCCACGGAGATCGCCGATGAACTCGGCTGCGCGCTCGTGCTGGAGGTGTGGCGCTCCGGGCTGGTCGATCGCGCCCGCGAACTGGCGCCCCGCGCGTGGCGGACCGCGCTCCAGGCGCCCGACCCGGCCATCGAGCGCGTGCTCCGTGCATCGATTGAAGGGCGCGAGATCCGGGCGGCCCCGTGGGGCGTGCTCGCCGAGCCCACGTTGCGGCAGGTGTTCCCCGAAGGCCGCGCCGTCAGCGCCATGATCGTCGGCTCGGGGCGCGACGCCTCGGCGATGGCGGCGATCATCGAGGGCCTGCAGCCCGTCGCCGCGGCGCACCCGGACCTGCTGGTCTTCTGCGACGCCGATACCGCCCGTCGCGCGGGGCTGTGGGGCGTCGCCCGCCGGCTGCGTCTCGATCATCACCTCTCGCTGATCGCCGACCTCGAGGGCCGGCGCGACCTGCTGCTCCAGGGCGACCTGCTCATCCAGCCCGACGCCCACGGCGAGTCGCGCAGCGTGGTGCTCGAGGCCATGGCGTCGGGCATGATCGTCGTCGCCGCCGCCGACCCGATGGCCAGCGTCCTCATCGACGGACGCACGGCGCGGCTCGTGCGCGCCCAGCACCCGGCCGAGTGGAGCGCCACGCTGCTCGACATCCTCCGCACCCCGGAACGCTCCCGCATGCTCGCCGCGAGCGCCCACGAGTTCATCCGCACCCACCGGCGCGCCAGCGACCACGTCCGCGCGGTCCTGCAGACGTACGCAGCGCTGGTGCCCGAGAACGCCAACCGCGGGGGCTTCCCGCGCGACATCACGTGATCGGGCGGGCGATCGACCCGTCGTCGGGCAGCGGGTTCTGGAACTCCCCGCCCTTGGGCGCGGGGGCCTTGAGCAGCGCGGGCCAGTCCCACAGGTTGAGGTCCGCCGGCTCGGCGGGCACCGGGGGCGAGCCCCACTTCGCCCGGAACTTCTCGAACGCCGCGACCACGAGCTCCATGCGCGCGCGCTTGAGTTCGTCCATCTGCACGCCGGTCGCGAGGTGCTCGCCCTTGACGTGCCCTTGCCCGTAGTGCTTGAGCCACGCGCCCTTCGCGCACACGAGTTTGAACCCCGCGCGGCGCGCCCGCAGCCCGTAGTCGGGGTCGCCGAAGTAGCCGTAGAACCGCGTGTCGAGCACGCCGATCTTCTCGATGAGTTCGCGCCGGATAAGCACCGCGTCGCCAGAGAAGATCGTGTCCTCGACGTGCGTAAGCCCGTGCGCTTTCGCCAGGTACTCCGCGAACGCGTGGTAGTCGTCGGGCCCGCGCTCCACGGGCGGCTGCACCTGGTGATACTCGTGCGAGTCGCAGATGTTCGCGACACCCCGCACGATCCCGTGCCGCCGATCCACCGCCGCCACCGCCAGCAGCGTCCGCATCCACGGCGCGGTCACGTGCATGTCGTTGCTGATGAACAGCACCAGGTCGCCCCGCGCCCGCGAGAGCCCGAACGCGAACGACCCCGTGTAGTGCTGACGCTGCTTGAACGTCCACGCCCGCACCTCGGCCCCTGCCCCGGCCCGGAACTGTCGGAACAACTCCGGGATCTGCTCGCCCGCGTCCGACTGGTCGTCCAGCAGGATGTACTCCACCCGCGGCGTCAGCCCCAGCGCCGTCACCGCGCCGTGGATCGACGTCAGGCACTCGACGGTCAGTTCCCGCACATTGCGGCACGGAACGATGATGGACAGCATGGGCCAACGGTACGGGCCGGGCCCCGCTCGCGGCACCTGAGTCGTCCCAACGCGTGCATCGCACCCGGCCTCAGGCCGGCGCGGGCGAGCGTCCCCACCCCGGCTCGCGCTCGCCCTGCGGGTGCAGCAGCGACCACACCCGCTCGAGCAGGTCGTCCAGCCCCTGCCGGGCCGCGCCGGAGATCACCAGCACGTCGCGGTCGGCCCGCAGGCCCAGCGCGCGGCAGAGGGCCTTGGTGCGCTTCGCGAGGTCGGCCTCGTCGGGCGCGAGGTCGGCCTTGTTGATCACGACCAGTTCGGGCTTATCGGCCAGAGCCTGCGAATACGCGCCCAGCTCCGCGCGCACCGCGCGGTAGTTGTCGGCGGGGTTCGACTGGTCCTCGGGGTACAGGTCGAGCAGGTGGACGATGACCCTCGTCCGCTCGATGTGGCGAAGGAACTCGTGCCCGAGCCCGGCGCCGTCGGCCGCCCCTTCGATGAGGCCCGGAACGTCGGCGAAGATCACGCGGCGCTCGCCCGAGATCTCCGCGACGCCCAGTTGGGGCGAGAGCGTGGTGAAGGGGTAGTTCGCGATCTTGGGGTTGGCGCGCGTGAGGGCCGCCAGCAGCGTGGACTTGCCCGCGTTGGGCTTGCCGATGATCCCCGCCTCCGCGATGAGCTTGAGCTCGAGGCGGAGCCGGCGCTCCTCGCCCGGGGCGCCGGGCTCGGCGGTGCGGGGCGCCTGGTTGGTCGAGCGCTTGTAGTGCTCGTTTCCCCAGCCGCCCTTCCCGCCCTTGGCCACGACCACCCGCTCGCCGGGCTTGAGGTCGTGGACGAGCTCGCCGGAGTCGGCGTCGAAGAGCATCGTTCCCGGGGGCAGGCGGATGATGAGTTCCTGCCCGGCCGCGCCGCTGCACTGCTTGGCGCCGCCCGCCCCGCCGTCTTCGGCCGCCCAGAGTCGCTGGTGGCGGAAGTCGTAGAGGGTGCTCATCCCTTCCTCGGCGACGACGACGACCGAGCCGCCCTCCCCGCCGTTCCCGCCGTCGGGCCCGCCCTTGGACTCGAACTTCTCGCGTCGGAACGACACGCGCCCATCACCGCCCTTGCCGGCGCGCACGGTAATCACTGCACGATCGACGAACATGCGAGCAGCGTAGGGAGCGTGGGGGCCGGAGCCCGCCGGAAGGCCTTACGCCGCCCGAGACGCGGTGAGCGAGCGGCGGAGCGACGCCAGCAGCACGTCGCGCGCCGCCTCGCTGGCGAAGCGCGAGAAGACCGCCGCGTGGCGCACCGGGCCGGGCTCGGACTCGTCCGCCCAGACGACATTCCCGAACACCTCGATCTCTTCGCCCGCGTGCTCGCCCGCGACGCTCGAGGGCAGCGTCAGGCGGATGGCGATGGGCGTGCCCGGCGTGATGGCGCCGTCGAGCTCGAACTGCACGCCGCCCTCCGAGATGTCGTACGTGTGCCCGTCGCGCGTGAACCGCTTCTCCGTGAGCAATCGCACGCGGATGCCCGCGTACATCGGGGGGACGGCGAGGCGTTCGTGACGGCGGCGGTTGTGGGCGAGCGCGGGCATGGGGAACTCCCGTATTGGGGCGTGTCGGCGGCGGTCGGCCGCCCTTCGCTCTTTCAGCGACGCGGGGACGGGCGAACAAACGCGCCGGGCGTTCTATCGGACGAGAATCGCGCCGAGTTCCGCCCGGGCACGCGCTTTTCCGCACACGCCGAGGGCTTCTGGGACCTGGCGCAGGGCCGGGGCCTACCGCAGGGCGTCGATCTGCCGGCGCGTCTCCGCCAGCTTCTCGGCCTGGCCCGTCCGCTCGTAGAGCCCGGCCAGGTACCCCAGCACGATGCCCCGCAAGCGCCGGGGCTCGGCGCCGTCCCCCGCCGCCGCCTCGACGGACTTGAGGAACGCCCCCTCAGCGCCCGCGGCGTCGCCGTCGGCGTCCAGCGTCCGCCCCAGGCGCGAGTACGCCCGCACGAGCGCCGGGTGACGCGGGTTGAGCGGGGCGTAGAGGCGCTCGTACGACGCGACGACCTCGCGCGCCAGGCCCACCGCCAGGCGCACGTCGCCCGTCTCGCGGCGCGCGAGGTAGCAGTCGATGAGATGGTGCTTGATCGTTCCGCCCGGAAGGTTGTCCTCGCCCGCCAGGCGCAGCGTCGCGAACGCGCGGGCGTTCTGCAGCAGGGGGATCGCCTTGTCCCACTGCTGGCGGGCCATCGCGACCGACGCCAGGCTGGTCTGGAACTCCGCCACCTCGAGCGTGTCGGGCGCCACGCGCTGCGCCCGCGCCAGCGCCCGCGTGTACCACGCCTCGGCGTCGTCGAGGGCCTCGCGGTACTTGTGCGCCCGCCCGATCATGTGCTCGGTGCGCGCCACCTCGATGCTCTCTTCGCCGTGCACCGCGACGCGCACCGGCAACGCCTTGTCGAGCATGCGCAGCGCGCCGTCGTGCTCGCCCTTGAAGGTGCGGAGGATCGAGAGGCTCTCGTAGCTGTCGGCGAGGTCGGGCGACAGTTGGTCGGGCCCGGCCGCCTTCGCCCGCAGGTCCAGCGACCGCTCCATCGCGCTGTCGGCCAGGTCCACGCGCCCCATCGCCAGGTACGCGCGCCCGATCGTGTCGAGCACCGCGGCCTGCACGAGGGGCTCGGCCGCCAGCTCGGCCCCCGCCCGCGCGTCGCCCTGGCGCAGTAGTTCGACGATGGGCTCGGGGCCCACGCCCGTCAGCAGCGTGCGTTCGGCCGAGAAGAAGATCTCGTCGACGAAGTCGGCGATGCGCTGCGCCTTGGTCGCCTCGCGCTCCGCCCGGCGACGGGCGATCTCGGACTCCTCACGGGCGGCCGTCGCCTGCAACGCCGCTCTCTCGGCCCGCACGCGCTGCGCCTGTTCGCCCCGCCAGAACACGAGCGACACCACCAGCCCCAGCACCAGCGACGCCGCCACCGCGACGATCGTGGTCGCGAGCGCCCGGCGCTGCGACACGGCCTTGCGCACCATGTACAGCACGCTGTCGCGCTTCGCCTCGATCGGCTCCCCGCTCAGGTAGTGGCGGATGTCGCGCGCGAGTTCCCCGGCCGTCTGGTACCGACGCTCCCGCTCCTTCGACAGCGCCTTGAGCAGGATCGTCTCGATCTCGTCGTCCACGCTGCGGCTGATGGAGCGCGGGCGCTGGGGGAGCGCCTTCTCGATGTTGTCGAGCACCTCGCGCAGCACCCCCACCACCGCGTAGGGGAACTGGCTCGTCAGCGCCTTGTACATCATCACGCCGATCGAGTAGACGTCCGTCCGCACGTCGATCCGCGCGATGTCGCCCGCCGCCTGCTCGGGGCTGGCCCACGCCGGCGAGCCGACGAACTGCCCCGTCACCGTCATCAGGTCCGGCGTGTCGTTCGAATGCACGCCCACGATCTTCGCGAGCCCGAAATCCAGAATGTGCGGCTCGCCGTTGGAGTCCACTCGAATGTTGCCGGGCTTGAGGTCGCGGTGGATCACCCCGCGCAGGTGGGCGGCGTTCACGGCGTCGCAGATCTTCGCGAACACGCCGAGCACCTCGCGCGGCGCCAGGTTTGATTCCTCGAGGAACCGGTCCAGCGAGCGCCCGGACACGTAGTCCATCACGAAGTAGTGCAGCCCGCCCTTCTCCGGGGGCAGCACGCCGCTGTCCTGCACCGTCACGATGTTCGGGTGGTTGAGCTGGGCCAGCACCTCGATCTCGCGTTCGAACCGCGCCCGCTCCTTGGGCCCCGCGAAGGGTCCCTCCTTCATCACCTTGATCGCGATCTTGCGCTTCGTGCTCTTCTGGATCGCCTGATACACGACGCCCTGCCCGCCCCGGTGCAGTTCTCGGACCACGATGTACCCGGGGAAGATATCTGGCGCGATTCCGGCCGACGCCGTCAGCAGCGACGACGGGCTGGGCGACGTCGGCGCATCGCTCGGCAGGCCGTCGATCTGGCGCAGGGCGGCCTGGATCAGCGGATCCTCGCCGCTGGGGGGCGGAGATGACTGGGGAGGGGGCAGCACGGGTGGATGTCCGGGGACCACGGATGCGAGCGACAGCGCCGTGACGTACTCACGCGCCGGTTGAAGTATCCCACAATCTTGCGCGCCGGGCGCCGGCCCTGCACCTACTGCGGGCGGGCGGCGACCACCTGCAACTGGACGCCCGCGACGGCGATGCCCATGGAGGACTCGAGATCGCGCAGCACGGATTCGGGCAGGGCGGCGAGGAGCCGCGACGACACCTCGGGCGGGGCATCCATGATGCGCCCGTCGGGCATCGCGATGTGCACGTGCGGGGACATCTCGGCGTCGTAGCGGCACGGGCCGGACGGAGACGGCAGCTTGCGGACGAGCCCGACCTCGGACAGCGCGTCCAGGGTGTTGTAGACCGTCGCGAGACTGATGTTCGGGTCCTGGGCGTGCAGCGTCTGGTAGAGCTCGTCGGCCGTCGGGTGCGTCAGCATGGACCACAGCCCGACGAACACCATCTCTCGCTGATGGGTGCACCGGAGGTCGTGCCGCCGAAAGACCTCGCGGACGAACTCGGGGGTGGGGTGCGACTTCTCGCCGGGAACCATGGTATCAGTATTGGAATGCACGACCCGGAAAGCCAGCAGGTGGCTCGGGTTGACCGCCGGACGGGCGGGAACGCAGAAAGGACTCTGTGGACGAGTTTGCGATTCTCTGTGAGCAGTGCGGGTACCCCCTGGCGGGTCTGCCGGGCGGGGCCGCGTGCCCGGAGTGTGCCCGGCCGGCCGCGCTCTCGGACCCGGCGCGCCGCGCGGGCAGCCCGTGGCAGCGTCGCGCGGGCCTGCTGGCGTGGATCACGACAGGCGTCATGGCGGTCACGAGCCCGAGCGAGCTTGGACGGGCGCTACGCATCCACGGGCGCGGATGGGGGTTGCTCGGGATCAACATCGTGCTGGCGGCGATGCTCATCGCAGCGCCGTGGTCGGGCGTGTTCGTGGGCGACCCACTGCGCGGCTCGCCCCCTGTGCACTCGGCGGGGCAGATCGCCCGGGTGGGGCTGGTGCTGGCGGCGCAGGTGCTGCCCATCGCGGGCGTGCTGTGGGTGCTCACGTGGATCGAGGTCGTCGGCGTGCGGTTCTTCTCGCGCCGTAAGGGCTGGCGCCTCACGCGCGCCGGGGCGTGGCAGGTGTGCGCGCACGCGAGCTACGGGTGGATCTTCAGCGGGGTGCTGCCGATGCTGCTGCTCGCGGCGCTCTTCGCGCTGCAGCGCACGACGGGCGTGGCGCCGGGCGGGACGTTCTCGCTGGCGCCGCTGTGGAACACGCGCATCGCGTGGTACGAGCTGATCGGCGTGGGAGGCCCGCTGCTGGGCTACTTCGCGGGGATGATGATCTTCGAGATGCTCGTGTACCGGGGCGTGCGGGCGTGCCGATACGCCGCGACGGTGCGCGAGGGCTAGGCGGTGCCCGAACGGACGACGCCGAGCGCCTGGGCGTGCACCGCGCGGTTGGCGGCGAGCCCGGTGGAGGATCGGATGTCGGGCGTGCCGGCCCAGTCGGTGTACACCCCGCCCGCCTCGCGCATGATGGGCGGCGCGGGCGCGACGTCCCAGACGTGCACCACGGGCTCGCACCAGACGTCGGCCCGCCCGGTCGCGACGAGCACCAAGCCGTAGCAATCCGACCACCCGCGCGTCAGGCGGCAGGCGCGGGCGAGGCGCTCGTGCACGTGCTCGGCACGCCCTGCTTCGAAGTACTCGCGCCCGGTGGTGACGAACACCGCGTCTTCCAGGCGTTCAACCCCGGAGACGCGCGCCGGACGGACGGGCTTGCCCGCGGTGCGGTGCCAGGCGCCGTGCCCCGAGGCGGCCCAGACGGTCTCGGCCAGCGCGGGCATGTGCACGACGCCGATGACACTCCCCCACTGCCCGCGCTCGTCGCGCTTTTCGACGCCGATCAGCGTGCCGAAGAGCGGCACGCCGCACGCGAACGACTTGGTCCCGTCGATGGGATCGAAGACCCATCGGAAATCGGAGTCGCCCTCCTGCACGCCGAACTCCTCGCCAACGAGCGCGTCGGCCGGGTAGCGGGCGCGGACGAAGGCGCGGAGCAGTTGCTCGGCCTCGCGATCGGCGATGGTGACGGGTGTGCCGTCTCGCTTCATCTCGATGGGCAGGTCGTCGCGCTGGTAGTGGGCGAGGATGGCGTCTCCCGCGGCGGAGACCGCCGCGAGCGCGGTGTCGAGTCGTTGCAGGAGTTCGTCGGCCATCGCCCGATGGTACCAGCGCGGAGCGCCCGGTATGCTGGGCGGGATCAACGGATCACGGGAGCACATCATGCGCAGTGGGTTTGGGCGGCACGTGGCGATCGTTCTGGCGGCGGGCATATTGACGAGCGCGGCGCACGCGCAGGAATCGGGCGCGAACGCGGGCCTGGACGCGACGAACCTCGGGTACTACCGCCAGCCGACGCTGCACGGCACGACGGTGGTGTTTGTCGCCGAGGGAGACCTGTGGCGGACGACGCTCGAGGGCGGGGCGGCGACGCGCCTGACGTCGCACCCGGGGGATGAGTCCACGCCGCAGATCTCGCCCGACGGGACGCTGGTGGCGTTCACCGCGACGTACGAGGGCCCGACGGAGGTGTACGTGATGCCGCTGGAGGGCGGGCGTCCGACGCGCCTCACGCACGACGCGGCACGGGCGGCGGTTGTGGGCTGGACGCGCGGGGAGGGGGGGCGTGCGCCGCGGGTCATCGCGTCGACGACGCGATTCTCGACGCTGCCGAACGTGCAACTGACGCTGATCGACCCGCGGACGGGGTCGCGCGAGCGTGTCCCGCTCTGGCAGGCGAGCGACGGGGCGTACGGGCCCGACGGAACGCTGTACTTCACGCGCCTGCCGTTCCAGGGGAGCCACACGAAGCGGTACAAGGGCGGCACCGCGCAGAACATCTGGAAGTTCGCGTCCACGGACGCCGAGGCGACGCCGCTGACGCCGGACTTCACGGGCACGAGCACGACGCCGATGTGGTTCGGCGGGCGGGTGTACTTTCTGAGCGATCGTGACGGCACGATGGAGGTCTGGTCGATCCGTCCGGACGGATCGGACCCGCGCCAGCAGACGAGCCACGAGGGCGAGGGCGAGCGTCTGCTCGACGCGCGCGGGGCCTCGATCGACGCGTCGGGCGCCAGCGGACGCATCGTCTACCAGTTAGGCGCGGACCTGTGGACGGTCGACCCGGCGACGGGGGTGCAGCAGCGCCTCGACATCACGCTGCGCTCGGACTTTGACCAGACGCGCGATCGCTGGGTCAAGAAGCCCATCGAGTACCTGACGAGCGCCTCGATCGCGCCCGACGGCTCGGCGGCGGCGCTCACGGCGCGCGGGCAGGTGTTCGTCGTGTACAAGGAGGGCGGACGCCTGGTCGAGGCGGCGCGGCGTGAGGGCGTGCGCTACCGCGACGCACGGTTCCTCGCCGACGCGGGCACGTTGCTGACGCTGTCGGACGAATCCGGCGAGGTGGAACTCTGGACGCTGCCCGCGAACGGGCTGGGCGAGGCCGCTCAACTCACCGACGACGGCGTGGTGCTGCGCTGGGAGGGCGTGCCCTCGCCCGACGGCACGAAGATCGCCCATCACGACAAGAACCAGACGCTGTGGATCTTCGACGTCGCCACGAAGGTCGACACGCGGATCGACCAGAACGCGGTGGACAACTTCGCCGATCTGTCGTGGTCGGCGGATTCGCGGTGGCTGGCGTACGTCGCCTCGGCCGCGAACTTCAACCGGCAGGTGAAGATCCACGACACGCGGGACGGCTCGACGCGCGAGGTGACCACCGACCGGTGGGACACGTTCGATGTGACGTGGAGCGCGGACGGGCGGTGGCTGTACCTGCTGAGCGATCGGAACATCAGCACGGTGGTGGGTTCGCCGTGGGGCCCGCTGCAGCCCGAGCCGTACTTCGACACGCGGACCGAGGTGTACGCGCTCTCGCTTCGAAAGGGGCAGCGCTCACCCTTCGAGGCGTGGGACGAGCTGCTGGCGGTCGAGGAAGCGTCGAAGAAGAAGGACGCCCCTGAGCGCACGGACGAGCCCGGGAAGCCTGAACAGCCGGGGAAGACCGACGAGACCACCCCGCCGGCGAAGCCCGACGAGCCCGCGAAGCCCGACGGTGAGGCGGGGAAGGAGGGCGCCGGGCCGCCGGCCGACGGGAAGAAGGGGGCGAAAAAGCCCGAGCCGGTGGAGATCGAGTTCGACGGGCTGGCCGAGCGCCTGGTGCGCGTGCCGGTGCCGGCGGGGAACTACTCGAACCTGAGCGCGAACGACAAGCGGCTGTTCATGCAGTCTCGCGGCCCGGGGCGGAGCGAGGACGTGTCGCTCGTGTTCGTCGAGATCGCGCGCAAGGACGTCGAGGTGAAGACGCTCGCGCCAAAGGTCTCGCTGTACGAGCTCGCGGCGGACGGCAAGAGCCTCCTCGTGCGGTCGGGCGACACGCTGGCGATCATCGAGGCCGGCGCGGCGCCGGGCGCTGACCTGAACAAGTCGAAGCTGAGGCTGGACGGCTGGTCGTTCGCGCTCAGCCCGCGCGAGGAATGGCGCCAGATGTTCGTCGAGGCCTGGCGCCTGGAGCGCGACTATTTCTACGACACCCAGATGCACGGCGTGGACTGGAAGGCGATGCTGGCGCGCTACATGCCGCTGGTCGATCGCGTGGCGACGCGCGCGGAGCTGTCGGACCTGATCTCGCAGATGGTGGGCGAACTGGCGGCGCTGCACATCTTCGTGCGCGGGGGAGATCTGCGCCAGGGCGAGGACCGGGTGATGCCGGGCATGCTGGGCGGGCTGTTCGAGCGCGACGACGAGGCGGGCGGGTACCGGGTGGCGCACGTGTTCGAGTCCGACCCGGACGAGCCGGACCGGCGCGCGCCGCTCGCGCGGCCGGGCGTGGACGTGCGCCCCGGCGACGTCGTCACGCGGGTGGACGGGCGCCCGGCGCTCGAGGAGCCGGACCTGAGCGTGCACCTGCGGGGGAAGGTGGGGCGCCAGGTGATGCTGACGGTGCGCGGCGCCGACGAGCGCGAACGGCGCGTCATCGTGACGCCCATCTCCGCGGGCGACGAGGAGGACCTGCGGTACCACGAGTGGCAGTACACGCGCCGGAGAATCGTCGAGCGCGAGAGCGAGGGGCAGTTCGGGTACGTGCACCTGCGCGCGATGGGCGCCGAGAACATGAACGAGTTCGCGAAGGGGTTCTATCCGGTGTTCCGACGGTCGGGGCTGATCATCGACGTGCGCCACAACCGGGGCGGGAACATCGATTCGTGGCTGCTGTCGCGCCTACTGCGCAAGGCGTGGTTCTACTGGCAGCCCCGCGTGGGCGACCCGTACTGGAACATGCAGCTGGCGTTCCGCGGGCACGTCGTCGTGCTGTGCAACGAGCGCACCGCCAGCGACGGCGAGGCCTTCGCCGAGGGCGTCAAGCGCCTGGACATCGGCACGGTGCTGGGCACGCGCACCTGGGGCGGGGAGATCTGGCTTTCGTCGAGCAACTTCCTGGTGGACCGGGGGATCGCGACGGCGGCGGAGTACGGCGTGTACGGCCCGGAGGGCGAGTGGCTCATCGAAGGGCACGGCGTCGAGCCCGACATCGTCGTCGACAACCTCCCGCACGCGACGTTCAAGGGCGAGGACGCGCAGCTCGATCGCGCCATCGACCTGCTGCGTCAGAAGGTGCGCGAGAAGCCCGTGGCCGTCCCGCCCGCGCCCGACCACCCGGACAAGAGCTTCCGGGGCCCGGGTGGTAACGCGCCGGCCCGCGCACCGGGCGGCTCGGGCTCTCCCCGGTGAGGCGGCTAGAGTCAGATGGGTAAGGACCATGACAGACCCTGCTCCCGAACACACCCCGGCCGGCTCCCCGCCCACCGATGCGGAGTTGATCGCCGCGGGCGTCGCGGGTGATCGGACCGCGGCGACGGAACTGCTGAAGCGTCACGGCGGGACGGTGCGCTCCCGCCTGGCGGGCAAGATCTCGCCGGTGTGGCAGTCGGTGGTCGACGCGGACGACGTGATGCAGGTGACGTATCTGGAGGCGTTCTTGCGCCTGCCGTCGTTCCAGCCGCGGCACGAGGGGTCGTTCCTGGCGTGGCTCACGCTCATCGCCGAGAACAACCTGCGCGACGCGATCAAGGAACTGGAGCGCCAGAAGCGTCCGAACCCGCGTCACCGCGTGGACGCGGCGGGGTCGGGGGACTCGTACGTCGCGCTCGTCGAACTGCTGGGCGCGACGTTGACCACGCCGAGCCTGCAGGCGCACCGCGGGGAGATCCACGACGCGCTGGAGTGTGCGCTCGCGAAACTCCCGTCGGATTACGCGAAAGTGGTCCGTCTGTACGATCTGGAGGGGCGCGACGCCAAGGAAGTCGCCGACGCGATCGGGCGCTCGCCCGGCGCGGTCTACATGCTCCTGGCGCGCGCGCACGAGCGCCTCAAGGACGTGCTGGGCACCGAGTCCAGGTTCTTCACCCGCGCGTAGGCAGTTCCGATAGCCCGGTGTTCACCGGACTCAACGCTACAGGCGTCACGGGCGGCGCGCGGTGTGGCGTCCGGGCAACATGCGCGGGCGAGGCCCGGGGGCGGCGTGCCGATGCCTGCTGCCGATGCCCCTTCCCTCTCCCCAGGACGAGCGCTCGGCGCCCGCGATCGGACAGGTAGACCGCCTCTCGTCCCTGCTGGGCGAGCTGCGGGCGCTGCTCGACGGTTCTCGCGCGCTCGTGGAGCACGCGAAGCGCGAACTGACCGGGAACGCGTCGCTGCTGGCGCGGGGCGGGGCGAGAGATGTCGAGCGGGATCTCAACGCGGCGGTGGAACGCCTCGACCGCATGGTGGAACTCGTGCACGCCGCGATGCAGAACGCGACGCGCCCGATCGGCTCGCCCACGCTCGCGCGGGCCCGTCCGGTGACGCTGGGCGAGGCGGTGCAGCACGCGGTGGAGGTGCTGGCGCCGCTGGCGGCGGCGAGCCAGGTGCGCCTGTCGACCTCGATGGGGCCCTCGGTGGATTCGCTCCCGGCGGGCGCGCTGTACACCGTGATCCTGAACGGGGTGCAGAACGCGGTGGAGGCGGTCGCGCGCCAGGGACGCGCGGGCGTGGTGCAGATCTCGGCGCGGGCCGACGCGCCCCCCGTGGGCATGGGCTACGGACGCGACGCGCGCGACTGGTACGTGCTGGAGATCACCGACGACGGGGACGGCCCGCCCGGCGAGACCACCCGCTGCTTCGACCTGGGGTTCACGACCAAGCCCCGCGGCTCGGGCGTCGGGCTCGCGGTGGCGCGCAGCGTGGTTCAGGGAATGGGCGGGACGATCGAGCTGGCCCGGCGCGCCGAGGGCGGCGCGGTGCTGCGGGTGCGGTTCCCCACGGCCCCGGGGGTTGCGAGGCTCATGATCGGGGGCGCCGCGTGAAGCGCGTCCCGGCGAAGCGTGCCGGGGCGGAGGCGACGCGAGACGACGACACCCCGCCGCTCCGCGTGCTGCTCGTCGACGACGACGCCCTGGCGAGCAAGTCGACGCTCGAGTTCCTGCGGCGCGAGGGGCACGACGCGACGTGCGTGCGCGACGCGGACGACGCGCTGGCGGCGCTGCGCGACGCGGCGGGCGGGATCGACGCGGTGCTGTGCGCCGTCGGGGCCGGGGCCGGGGCGCTGCTGCGCGACCTGACGCGTCGGCACCGCGACGTGCCGGTGGTGATGATCGCGTCGTACGCAACGGTCGAGGCGGCGGTGGACGCGCTGCGGGCGGGGGCGTGCGACTACCTGGTCCGCCCGATCGTGGACGCGGAGCTGCGCCAGAGCCTGGCCCGGGCCGCCCGCCAGCGGGCGCTGCTCTCGGAGAACGCGGCGTTGCGCCGGCGCCTGGACGACCGGTTCAACCTCGACAACATCGTCGGGGCGGATCCGCGGATGCGCCGCGTGTACGACATGGTGCAGGCGGTGGCGCCCAGCCGCACGACGGTGCTGATGGAAGGCGAGAGCGGGACGGGCAAGAGCCTGATCGCGCACGCGATCCACCATCACAGCCCGCGCCGGGATCGCCCCTTCGTGGAGCTGTCGTGCGGGAGCATCCCCGAGACGCTGCTGGAGAGCGAGCTCTTCGGGCACGCGAAGGGGTCGTTCACGGGGGCGCACGCGGACAAGGGTGGGAAGTTCCTGGCGGCGAACACGGGGACGATCTTCCTCGACGAGATCAACAGCGCGAGCCCGGCGATGCAGCTCAAGCTGCTGCGGGTGCTGCAGGAGCGCCGGTTCGAGCCCGTGGGCTCGACGCAGACGGTGGACGTCGACGTGCGCGTGATCCTCGCGAGCAACCAGCCGCTGGAGGGGCTGGTGGCGTCGGGGCAGTTCCGCCAGGACCTGTACTACCGGGTGAATGTCGTGAAGATCGAGCTGCCCCCGCTGCGCGAACGCCCCGGCGACATCCCGCTGCTGGCGCAGCGCCTGCTCGAGCGGCACGCGAGCGAGCACGGGCGGGCGATCGTGGGGTTCGCCCCGGGCGCGATGGAGGTGCTCCAGCGCTACCCCTACCCCGGCAACGTGCGCGAGCTGCAGAACATCATCGAGCGGGCGGTCGTGCTCGCGCGCGGGCAGACCGTGCAGCCCGAGGACCTGCCCCCGCACCTGCTGGCGCGTCCCGCGGCGTCGGCAGGCCCGATCCGGCTCGCGGAAGACGACGAGGCTTGGACGCCCGCGACGCTGGAAGACGCGCTGCGCGAGCCGGAACGCCGGATCATCCTGCGGGCGCTGCGGGCGTGCGGGTGGAGCCGGCAGCGCACGAGCGAGGCGCTGGGCATCAACCGCACGACGCTGTACAAGAAAATGAAGGCGCACGGGCTGCTGGGTGACGAGCGCCTGGCGGGCTAGAGCGGGCTTACGCGTCGGGCGAGCGCAGCCGCCAGGCGATGTCGCCCTGGATGCGCGGGTCGTAGATGCTGGCGAAGTGCGAGAGGCGCCGGGCGAAGACGCCCCGGGGCGAGACGACGATCGCGCGGGCGCGGGGCGGGGCGACGTTCTCGGCGCCGACGAGCCAGTCGCGCCCGATGCCGTAGGAGCGCAGGCGGAACGTGGCGTCGCCCAGCGCGCGGTCGAGGGAGGCGAGGAAGGCGCTGCCGGGCTTCATCTGGGCGCTGGCGCGATCGAGGCGGATGTGTCGCGCCAGGCGTGCGCCCTGGTGGGGCGAGGCGATGGTGAAGAGGCGGTGGATGCGGACATCGCCGCCGCCCAGCACGCCCCCCGCGAGCGCGCGGGCCACCAGCCCGCCCATCGAGATGCCGACGACGTCGATCTCACGCCCGAGCAGGTCGGCCTTGGCGAGGGTCTTGTGGGCGTGGGCGCAAGCCATCTCGAGCGAGATGGCCCAGGCGTACGTGGACCACGTAAAGTCGCGCCAGCGTCGGCTGGTCATGGCGCACAGGCGCCGGGCGAGCCCCCAGGCGGTAATCCCGGGCGAGTGCCAGCCGTCCAGCACCACGACGGGACGGGCCAGGGGCGTGGGCGACCTGCGGAGCCCCGCGCAGAACCGGGCGGCCTCGTCGAACGACATCGCGGAGGGCTGCACCGTGCCCGAGGCGTGCAGCGCCCCGGACGCCTCGGGCGTACAACTCTGTCGATCGGGATGGTCGGGCACTGCCCCGGAGGTATGCATGCGTTCGACGATTCTTCGCGTCCTCGCGATCGGAGCGGGGCTCTTCGGTCTGCCCGCCGCCGGCGTGGTCCAGGCGCCGCCCGCGCCGCAGGGCGCCGGGGCGGCCGAACCCGCCGGCCCCGCGTCACGGTACGTCCGCGCGACCGACTCGGAAGACGGGGCCCGGCGCGAGCTGCACATCAGCATCCGCACGCTCGCGCCGAAGGCGGGCGAGGGGCCGATCGTGCACCTCGTGGGGGCGGCCCACATCGGCGAAAAGACCTACTACGCCGGCCTGCAGGAGTTTCTCGACGCCCAGTCGCTCGTCTTGTACGAGGGCGTGAAGCCCGAGGCCGACGCCGCGGGGCTCGACCGCGACGACGCGGCCCGGGCGAAGATCACCGCGTCGCGCCAGCGTCTGCTCGCGATCATGGTGTCGAAGTTCCGCCGAGCGAACACCGTGCTGCCCGAGTCGCTGGAGGCCGCCGTCGACGCGGTCGGGGGTCAGGTGGGGCAGGTCGCGCGCGGCGCGATGCAGGACGGATGGGGAAACCCGCAGCGGCTTGTTCTGACGCTGGAGCCCGACACGCGGCGGCAGCGCTTCGACATCGTGTCGCTCGGGGCCGACGGCGCCGAGGGAGGCGAGGGTGCGAACGCGGATATCCGGTTCTCGACGCAGAAGCCGCTGCGCAAGTCAGAGGTTGACGCCGCGGGAGAGGGCATCCAGATGCAGCTCGCGCGGGCGCTGGGCATGGAGTTCCAGCTCGCGGCGATCGACTACAACCGCCCGAACTGGCGGAACAGCGACCTCTCGATCGACGAGGTCGAGGAGCGTCTGGGGGGCGGGGGCGAGGGCGAGAGCGCCGAGCCGCTGTTCCAGTTGCTCGACGGATCATCGACGATGGCGAAGATGGCGGGCATGCTGCTGGGCATGATCGAGCGCGACCCGCAGATGTCGTCGCTGATGCGGCTGATGATGATCGAGACGCTCTCGCAGGCCGAGGACCTGATGGGTTCGATGCCGGGCGAGATGGACGACTTCATGCGGGTGATCATCCACGACCGCAACGAGGCGGTGCTGGACGACCTGCGCCGGGTGCTCGACCGCGAGAAGACGCACGCGAGCATCGCGCTGTTCTACGGGGCGGGGCACCTGCCGGACCTGGAGAAGCGTCTCGTCGCGGACTTCGGGTACGAGTTCCGCGAGGCCCGCTGGCTGACGGGCATGACGGTCGCGTACGACGCGGTGCCGGGCGGCAAGGAGCAGGCCGCGACCATGCGCGAGATGATCCGATCGATGATGGGGCAGATGCGCCAGGGGAAGTAGACGCGGCCGGGGAGGCGATGGCGGTTCCAACGCCCTCACGCTTCCGGCGCGTCGCGGTATTCTCCGCGGCGTCATGACCGACCTGCTGTACCTGCTGCTGATCGTGCCGCTGTTCTTTGCCGGGCTCATCGTGATCGCGTCGTGGCTGTCGGTGCGCGGGCTCGGCTCGCCCGATGGGCGGATCGCGACGCTCGACCAGGGCGAGGTCAACGGCATCGCGGGGCTCGCCGCGGCCCACGCCAGGTTCGCCGACGCGCACGGGCTCGAGTGGTCCGGTGCGTTCCGCTCGGAGTTTCCCAACAACCCGCGAATCGTCTGCTGCACGTGGCGGTCGCGGGGCACGGGGCCGATACTCGTCGCGTACGTCGTCAACGCCCAGGTCTACTCGGACCTGGTGAGCACGTATGCCAACAGCTGCACGCTCACCACGGGGTCGGCGCCGGGCGGAGCGCTGTTCCCGACACGCCGCGGCAAGGTCCGCCAGATTCTGCCCGGCCGCTCGCTCACCGAACTGTGGCTCGCGCACGCGGAGGCCGACCAGCACCTGCGCAGCGAGCTGCGCCTGCTGCCCCGGCGCGACGACCGCCCGATCGACGAACTCCTGCTCGAATCCGTCCATGGCGTCGCGGCGCACGTGCGGTCGTACCCGCTGTGGCCCCTGCTGTGCGTGTGGTGGTACCTCACGCAGCGCCTCCGCACGGGCACGCCGGTGGTGAAGCAAGGTTTGAAGGCGGAGGATGTGGTGCCGACGCGATAGCGCTGCGGGGCGCTAACTTCCCCGCACCGTCAGCGGCGTGGGCACCCCGCCGCTGGCGATCTTGGCGTAGCCGCTGCCGAGTTCGCCGATGGGGTCGGGCGGGATGATCTCGACCTTCTTTTCGCCGAGTTTCGCCTCGCCCCGCATGACCTTGCCCTGGAAGGCCAGGCACTCGGCGAGCAGGCGGTCCAGGATCTCGGGCTCGGGCACGTTGGCGACCTTCTCGCCCTGCACGTAGATGATGCCGCGACGGTCGCCGGCGAAGACGGCGACGTCCGCGCCCTCGGCCTCGCCCGGGCCGTTCACGATGCAGCCCATGACGGCGACCTTCATGGGGACGGTCACCTGCGATGCGAGCGCCTTGCGGACGTCCTGCACGAGCGTGAAGAGATCGACCTGGATGCGCCCGCAGGTGGGGCAGGCGATGAGGTCGACGCCCTTGCGCGGGCGCAGCGAGAGGGCGTAGAGCAGTTCCAGCCCGTCCTCGACCTCGTACACCGGGTCGCTGGCGTAGGAGATGCGGATGGTGTCGCCGATGCCGTGCACCAGCAGGCCCGAGAGGGCGGCGACGGACCGGATGGCGCCGGTCTCGCGCGGGCCGGCGTGCGTCACGCCCAGGTGCAGCGGGTGGTCGAATCGCCGGCTGATCTCGGTGTACGCGTCGACGACGAGGGACGCGTCCATGCTCTTGGCGCTGATGACGATGTCGTGGAAGTCCTGCTCGTAGAAAATGTCGAGGTATTCCTCGAGCTTGGCGATCATGATGGCGAGCAGGTACCCGTGCTTGTGCTCGCTGAAGACGGCGCCGAGCTCTTTCATGCGCTTCTGCTTGTCGCGCCGCTCGATGATCGAGCCCTCGTTCACGCCCACGCGGATCGGCAGGTTGCGGGCCTTGCACGCCCGGATCACGTCCACCACCTGCGCCCGGTCCTGGATGTTGCCGGGGTTCAGGCGGATCTTGTGCACGCCCGCCTCGACGGCCTCGATCGCCCGCTGAAAGTGAAAGTGCACGTCGGCGACGATCGGCACTTGCACCTGCGGGATGATCTCGCGGAGTGCATCGGTGTCTTTCTTCTCCGGCACCGCGACGCGGACGATGTCGGCCCCGGCCGCGGCGAGCTTGTGGATCTCGCGCACGCACGCGTCGATGTCGTGCGTGTAGCCGGCGGTCATGGTCTGCACCGAGACGGGCGCGGGCGTGGTCGGCGTGCCGTCGCGAGACGGGACGCCGCCGCCGATCTTCACGAAGCCGACACGGGAATCACCGACAACGACCTGGCGCGTGGGGCGGCGTGGCTGCATACCGCTGCGATGGTACGCGACCCGGGCCCACGGCCCGGATCGCCGAGGTCCCGGCCTCCGCCGGGGGGGCCCGCGGCCTGTACCGTGCCCGCGGGTGCGAGCCGGCTGCTAGGTCGTCGCGGACGGGGGCGTGGGCGCCTGCACCGCGACGCGCCCCTGGATGCCATCGTCGAGCGTGTTGCCGGTCATCATGCCGATGACCATCTTGACGCCCGCGACGGCCATGCCGTGCTTGGTGTCCCAGTAGTACCCGCCTGTCGGGCTGACGCGGATGAGCGAGAGCCGCGGGTCGTCCTTGCCCTGGGTGAACCAGACCCTGACCATGGGCCCCCAGAGTTCGTCGATCTTCGCACGGTCGTGCAGGACGGCCGCACGCCCGTCGACGAGCAGGAACTCGGAGTTCGAACCCTGGAAGTAGAGGCGCACGAAGGGGTTCGCCGCGATCTCCTGGTTCTTGTGGCTGTCGGTCGCGCTGAAGAACCAGAGGTTGCCGTCGTCGTCGACCTGCTGCACGTACATGGGGCGGGCGGCCTCGGGGCCGGAGCCGGCGGGCTGCGTGCAGAAGAACCCGCTGTTCGCGTGCTTCACGACCTCGCGGATCTTCTTCACGGCGTCCTCGCCGCGGACGTCCTGGTAGTTCTTCTCGGGCTGGTTCGCGTCGATCGAGTTCATGCGATTCGCCTCCGGCGACGCTTCGGCATGGTGCGACGACCTGAGTGCGGCGTGAAGCCGGTGCCACGCCGGCGCGCGAGCGTTCGTTCACGCGTCCGGCGGCGGCGGATTCATGCGCAGGCGCCAGCCTTGATCAACGCAGGGAGCACTCGCATGCGCATCGCCACGAACGCCACCCGGGCCCAGTCTCACACCCGTCCGCACATCAACGAGCGCATCCGGCGCGATACCGAGCGCCGGGTCCGCGCGCTCGCGGGCCGCCCCGACGAGATCCGCCAGCGCATGCGCGAGCTCGATCTCGAGTGGGACGTCGAGCGCTGCCTCGAGACCGGGTCGGCGGCGCTCACGCTCACCGGGCTGGTGCTCGGCACGACGCTGCATCGACGCTGGCTGCTGCTCTCGGCGGCAGTGCAGGGGTTCTTCATGCAGCACGCCCTGCAGGGCTGGTGCCCCCCACTCCCGCTCTTCCGGTCGCTCGGCGTGCGGACGCAGCGCGAGATCGAGGGCGAGCGGCACGCGCTCAAGGCGCTCCTGGGCCAGTACGCCGGCGCGGACGCGCCGCTCGACGGGTGCGCAGAGGCCGCCGACCGCGCCAACCGCACGCTCCACGCCGCCATGGACTAACGCGCCCGGCGGCGTTCGCCCCGGGGCCCTAGAAGCAGTTTTCCCCCGGCAGGGCGGCGGCCTGGCGGACCCAGTCCTCCATCTGCCGGTCGTCGGCACGCTCGCCCTCGTGTACGTGCGCGTACCGCACGCCCGGGCTCTTGGAGCCGATGGGCGGCGTCGGATCGAGCGACGTGCCGCGGAAGAACGTCACCTTGACGTACCGGTCGAAGCAGTGGAAGGCGACGAACCAGCCGCGCCCTTCCACGCCGTAGAACGGGGTGTTCCATCGCACGGCCTTGCGCACGCCCGGCACGGTGCGCACGATGAGCGAGTCGAGCGCGAGCCCGATGTCGCGCTTCCAGCCGGGCATGGCCGCGAGGTACGCCCGCACCGGCGCTTCGCCGTCGGCCTTGGCGATCTGCGGGTTTCCACCCGAGAGCAGGCGGGGCGCGCCCGGCGCGGCACGACGCCCGTCCGGGGATGTCGGGCGCTCTCTGCCGCCACGGCGAGACTTCTTGGACACCTTCGTCGCCGCCGCTCTTGTCGACTTTTTCTTCGTCCGGGCGCTGGCGGCCCGCCGCCCCACTTTTCTTCCGGATGCCTTGGCCATGGCAACCTCCGCTTTCGCCCGCTACGTTACGACTAGTCAGCAAGGGGGACATCCGATGGCCAACGAGACGAAGTGCCCGTTCCGCGCCGCGCCCGGCGCCGGCGCCACGAACCGTGACTGGTGGCCCAACCAGCTCCGGCTCGACCTGCTCCACCAGCATTCGCCCAAGTCCGACCCGCTCGGGCCGGGCTTCAACTACAAGCGCGCGTTCGAGAGCCTCGACTACCACGCGCTCAAGCGCGATCTCGCGGCCCTCATGACCGACTCGCAGGACTGGTGGCCCGCCGACTTCGGGCACTACGGCCCGCTCTTCATCCGCATGGCCTGGCACAGCGCCGGCACCTACCGCGTCGGCGACGGGCGGGGCGGCGGCGGGCGCGGCCAGCAGCGCTTCGCCCCGCTCAACAGTTGGCCCGACAACGTCAACCTCGACAAGGCCAGGCGACTCCTCTGGCCCATCAAGCAGAAGTACGGCCAGCGCATCTCGTGGGCCGACCTCATGATCCTCGCCGGCAACGTCGCGCTCGAGACCATGGGCTTCAAGACCTTCGGCTTCGCCGGCGGACGCGAGGATGTCTGGGAGCCGGATCAAGACGTGTACTGGGGCGCCGAGAAGACCTGGCTCGGCGCCGACGTGCGGTACGCCCGCGGGTCGCAGGGCGTCGACAAGCCGCCGGGCAAGGGCGTGCTCGCGGCGGACGACACCGCCGACGGGCGCATGCACACCCGCGACCTCGAGAACCCTCTCGGCGCCGTGCAGATGGGCCTGATCTACGTCAACCCCGAGGGGCCCGACGGCAACCCGGACCCGATCGCCGCGGCCCGCGACATCCGCGAAACGTTCGCCCGCATGGCGATGAACGACGAGGAAACCGTCGCGCTCATCGCCGGCGGGCACACGTTCGGCAAGACGCACGGCGCGGCCCCCGCGACCCATGTCGGCGCCGATCCAGAAGCCGCGGGGCTTGAGTTCGTCGGCCTGGGCTGGAAGAACAGCTACCGATCGGGCAAGGGGGGCGACACGATCACCAGCGGGCTGGAGGTCACGTGGACCCCCACGCCCACGAAGTGGGGCAACGGCTTCTTCGAGATGCTCTTCGGGCACGAGTGGGAACTCACCAAGAGCCCGGGGGGCGCGCACCAGTGGGTCGCGAAGAACGCGCCCGCGATCATCCCGGACGCGCACGATCCATCCAAGAAGCACCCGCCGACGATGCTGACCACCGATCTCTCGCTGCGCCTCGACCCCACGTACGAGAAGATCTCGCGCCGCTTCATGCAGCGCCCCGACCAGTTCGCCGACGCGTTCGCCCGCGCGTGGTTCAAGCTCACGCACCGCGACATGGGCCCGCGCGCCCGCTACCTCGGGCCTGAAGTCCCGCGCGAGGCACTCATCTGGCAGGATCCCCTCCCGTCGGTCGATCACCCGCTCGTGGCCGACGCGGACATCGCGTCGCTCAAGGCCAAGGTCCTCGCGTCGGGCCTGTCGATCTCGCAGCTTGTCTCCACGGCGTGGGCGTCGGCCTCCACGTTCCGCGCCTCCGACAAGCGCGGCGGCGCGAACGGGGCGCGCATCCGCCTGTCGCCGCAGAACGACTGGGACGTGAACCAGCCCGCGCGCCTCGCGGAAGTGCTGAAGACGCTCGAAAACGTGCAGAGGTCGTTCAACGCCGCCCAGGCCGGCGGCACGCGCATCTCGCTGGCGGACCTCATCGTCCTCGGCGGGTGCGCGGGCGTGGAGCAGGCGGCCCGCGCCGCGGGGATCACCATCACCGTGCCGTTCACTCCGGGACGCACCGACGCCTCCGCCGAACAGACCGACGTCGAGTCGTTCCGCGTGCTGGAGCCATTCGCGGACGGCTTCCGCAACTACCTGCTGGGCCCGTCGGCGGTGCCCGCCGAGGCCCTGCTCGTCGACAAGGCGCAGTTGCTCTCGCTCACCGCGCCGGAGATGACCGTGCTCGTCGGCGGGCTGCGGGTGCTCGGCGCGAACGCTGGCGGCTCAACGCACGGCGTCTTCACCGATCGCCCCGAGGTTCTCACGACCGACTTCTTCGTGAACCTGCTCGACCTGCGCACGGAGTGGACGCCGGGCGCGCCCGGGTTGTTCGACGGTCGCGACCGCGCCACGGGCAAGCCCCGCTGGACGGGCACGCGCGCGGACCTTGTCTTCGCGTCCAACTCGCAACTGCGCGCCCTCGCCGAGGTCTACGCGAGCGCGGACGCGCACGAGAAGTTCGTCCGCGACTTCGTCGCGGCGTGGACCAAGGTCATGAACCTCGACCGCTTCGACCTCGGCTAGACGACGCTCAGCGCTTCACCGCCGAGACGTCCAGGCTCGTGACGAAGTCGCTCGGCTTGGAGCCCGCGGGCAGCTTCTCGACGATCCGCCGGTACAGCGGGTCTTCCCAGTTCGTCATCGCGTCGATGTACTGGGGCTTGGGCGTGAGCGTGATATCGCTGAGCCCCGCCGCCGCGGCCATCGCGCGGGTTTCTTCCACGAGCACCGCGCCGGCGACGCACCCGATGAGCGCCTCGACATCGTCGCGCACCGCGTCGGGCAGCGGGCGGACGAGCGCGAGGTCCGACACGGCCACTCGTCCGCCGGGCTTGAGCACGCGGGCGATCTCACGCCACACGCGCGCCTTGTCGGGCGAGAGGTTCAGCACGCAGTTGGAGATCACCACGTCGACGCTCGCATCGCCCGCGGGCAGCGACTCGATCTCGCCCAGGCGGAACTCGACGTTGTCGAGCCCGGTCTGCGCGCGGTACGACGCGGTGTTGCGTCGGGCCTTGGCGAGCATGTCGGGGGTCATGTCGACGCCGATGACGCGCCCGGCGGCGCCGACCTTGGGTCCGGCGACGAAGCAGTCGAACCCGCCGCCGGAGCCGAGATCGAGCACGACCTCGCCGGGACGGAGCGATGCGATGGCCGTGGGGTTGCCGCACGAAAGGCCCATGTTGGCGCCGTCCGGCACGGCCGAGAGTTCGCCGCTCGCGTAGCCGATCGCCTGCGCGAGCTGGTCGGGCGAGAACGCCGTCGCCCCGCAGCAGCCCCCGCCGCTCCCGCTGGGGCCGCAGCAGCCCCCGCCGGCGATCTTCGCGTACCCCGCGCGGACCTGTTCGCGGACGATGTCGGCCGTCGAGGCAAGGGGCGCGGTGGCGGCGGCGGCCGTCACGGTGGTCGTTGCAGCGGTCGCCGGGGGGCAGCAGGAATCGTCGCAGCATGAACGCTTCGTCATGGTCGAGTCTCCAAAGAGGGTCTGGGGCAGTGCTTCCACGAATCGGCGGATCTCGTCACGAACCCGCCGATAGTGCGGCAGGGCGTCGTCGTCGCTGGCCGCGTGCGCCGCCAGTCGCGGCGGGTCGTCGAAGGGCGCGTGCACCGTCCGCGTGTACTCCGAGAACAGCGGGCAGGCTTCGTGCGCGCGGTCGCACACCGTGACGATCAGGTCGATGGGCACGCCCGCCAGCGACGCGGCGGTCTTCGACGCGTGGCGCGAGATGTCGACGCCCGCCTCGGCCATCACCCGCACCGCGAGCGGGTTGAGGCCGTGCGGCTGCGTGCCCGCCGAGTAGGCGTCGAAGCGCCCGGCGTGCAGGGCGCGGGCCCATCCCTCGGCCATCTGGCTTCGGCAGGAGTTGCCCGTGCAGAGGAACAGCACGGCGGGGCGCTCAGCAGCAGGTGCCATCGCACCCTCCTTCCTCCGCCGGCGCACACGCCTCGAGCGCGTCCGCCAGTTCTCGCAGCGCGCGGCACAACTCTCCGGACCGCACGCGGTACGACACCGTCCGCCCCTTGCGCCGGGCCTCGAGCACGCCCGCGCGGGCGAGCAGCGCCAGGTGGCGCGACACCACCGAGACGTCCACGTCGCAGCACTCGGCCATCTCTCCCACCGTGCACCCCCGCGCGCACTTCGCGATGCACGCCACCAGCATCGCCCGGGTCGGGTCCGCCAGGGCCTTGAATAACGCCGGGTCCAGACGCCGGTCGATCGGCCCTCTTCGGGCGGCGGCCTGGCGGGGGGTCGCGGGCGGTCGTTTGCGTATTTGCGTCACGATGCAAGTATTGGCGCCGCGTTGCCGGGAGTCAAGGCGACGCGGCCCGAACGACGCGCGTCCGCCCCGCCCCAGAGTGGACGTCGTCCCCTCCGTGTTCTCGGGCGTCAGGCACAGGCGGAGTCACACGTCATCCCACGGGGAGCCGGGCGGCATCGCCACCTCTCGGGCTCGCCGATGGTCATGCAGAATCGCGCGGATAAGAGACGGCACTTCGACGCGACGTCTCATCCTGAGCCGGCGCGATGCACGCACGGGCTTCGCGTGATGCCGCCTCAACCTCCGGCTCCGTGCGATCGCGCACGACCGGCGGCTACAGTGCGCGGCAAGGGCGGGCGCTGAACTCTCGAACCTGTCACCCCACGCGAGGCACACACATGGCGCTTTCACGTCGTGGCTTCCTGACCGTCGCTCCGGGTGCGTGTGCGGCCGCGGGCATCCTCGGGCTGTCTGGGCGCGCCACGGCCCTGGTCGACGATTCCGACGCGCCCGCGCGCACGCCGGTCGCGGCCGACTTTCCCCGCCAGCCGGCGGACCGCGTGCGCGAGCTGGTCGGCGTCTGCCACCGCGATATCGACCGGGCGCGAGAGTTGCTCGATCAGTATCCCGCCCTGGTGAACGCGACTTGGGACTGGGGGTTCGGCGATTTCGAGACGGCGCTCGGCGCCGCCGCGCACACCGGGCGACGCAACATCGCCGAGTTGCTCCTGGAGCGGGGTGCACGCCTGGACATCTTCGCGGCCGCGATGCTCGGGCACACACAGGCCGTCCGCGCGATGATCGCCGCATCGCCGGGCATCCAGCGCACGCCGGGCCCGCACGGGATCCCGCTGCTGGCGCACGCGCAGGCCGGCGGCGAGCCCGCCGCCGAAACGCTCGCGTTCCTCGAGAGCCTGGGCGACGCGGGCGTGCGGCCCGAGACGACGCCGCTCGCCGACGATCAGAAGCGTGCGTATGTCGGCCGGTTCGCGAACACCGCGCCCGACGGGCCCGGTGTCGAGATTCGCCTGAACAACAACGGCGACCTGATCCTCCGCGTGAACGGCGAGCAGGCGGGCGTGCTTCGCCACGCGGGCAGTCACACCTTCTTCCCCGCCGGTGCGCCGGCGGTGCGCGTCCGGTTCTCCGGCGCCAACCCGGACGCGCAGACGCTCGAAATCGTCGATCACGTCAGCGTGCTGGTCGCGTCGCGGGTGCCCTAGCCGGTCGTTCTCAGTCGACCCGTCCCGGGCCGCCGTTGCGGCTCGACGAATCCGCACCGCGGCATCAGCAGCCACGGAGCACACAGATGTCCACACCCCCGACGGTTGGTGCCTTTGCCATCGTGCCCAGCAACGACCTGCCGTCCGCCGTGCCGTTCTGGGAGCGGCTCGGGTTCGCCCGTGTGAACGCGCACGTCCAGTACATCATCATGGCGGGCTGGGGATGTGAAGTTCATCTGACGCAAGCGGGCAAGGGCCCGTGGCGAGTGCCCTCGGAGAGCAACCCATTCGGCGTGTTCATCCGCACGCCGCAGGTCGCGGAGATCGCCGCCCGCGTTGACGATCTGATCATCCGCCCCGGCGGCGTGCTCCGCCACCGCGAGTGGGGCCTCTACGAGGTCGGCATTTCCGGGCCGGACGGCCTTCTGGTTCGCATCGGCTGGCCCTCAGACCTGGTCAAGGGCGGCTAGCCCGCGCGTGCGGTGGCAGAGTACCAATCGGTCCTTCGGCAACGGTGCTAGCCCGTTGTGCCCGCACACGTGCATCTCGACCGGTCGGCGGCCGAAGGATCTTCCGGGCCCCAACAGCCGCGGATCAACCGATTCGTTTTCATCGCGAGCGCCGCGAACTAACCACGCGCCATCCTGCCGCAGAGGTTTCCGCGGGACAGCCCGCTCTCGTGGTGCTTACTTCGCGCCCGCGGCCCTGCACTTCGCCAGCGTCTCGGTGTAGACCCTGAGGTATGGATGATTGGGAGGCAGCGCCTTCTCGCCCATCGCGACAGCCTCTTCGAGTTCGGCGCGAGCGGCGGAGAGCTCGTTGTTCTCGAAGCGGGCGGAGCCGGAACACCACAGCGCGCGGGCGAGCTGTGCGGACCCGTTCGGGAACCTCGCGCGGAGGATGGCGATGGCCTCATCCCAGCCCGCGCGTGCTTCGACGGCTTTGCCGAGGCCGTGTCGCACCGCCGCCAGGGTGCTCATCGCGTTCGCGATCTTCTCGTGCCCCGCCGGGAGGGTCGCGCGGTTGCCCGCAAGCAACTCCTCCGCGAGCGGCTCGGCCTCGGCGAACTTTCCCTGCGCCTGCAGGACGCCACAGAGCCCACTGACCGAGTTCACGAGGCTCTCGTTCCCGGCGGGCAGCGCCGCACGACGGATCTTGATCGCCTCGCGGAACAAAGGCTCGGCCTCGGCGGGCTTGTTCTGCTGCCCGAGCAGGTTGGCCAGATTGTGCAGTGCCAGCGCGATGCTCGGATGCCCGGACGGCAGTGACTCGCGGCGGATCGCCAGCGATTCGCGGTAGAGCGGCTCGGCCTCGTCGAGCTTGCCCTGGTCGCGCAGCAGCGCCGCCAGGTTGTTGAGAGAAGTGCCGATGTCCGTGTGCCCGGCGGGCAACGCCGCACGCCGGATGGCCAGCGCTTCGCGGTACAGCGGCTCGGCCTCGTCATCCTTCTTCATGTCCCGCATCAGCAGCCCGAGGCCATTGAGCGATGCCGCGATCGAGGGGTGCCCCGCGGGCAGCGTCGCGCGGTCGATCGCCAGCGCTTCGCGATAGAGTGGCTCGGCCTCCGCGAGTTTGTCCAGCTTGCGCAGAACAGCCGCGAGCTTTCGCACGCTGACGGCGACCTCGGGGTGGTTGGCGGAATACGCGGCGCGCCGAATCGCCAGGGACGATCGCAGCAGTGGCTCGGCCTCGGCGTGCCTGTCGGCGGCGATCAGCACCGTGGCGAGATTGCCCTCGCCCATAGCGATCTCGGGGTGCCCGGGCGGAAACGCGGCGATGCGCAGGTCGAGCGCCGCTCGCATGTGCTGTTCGGCCTCGTCGAGCTTGGTGAGCTCGGTCAGAACCTTCGCCAGATTGTCGAGTATGTGTGCCCGATCACCGGGAGCCTTCGAGGGCTGGTCCAGCTCGATGGCCAGCGCCCCGCGCAGGAGCGACTCCGCCTCGGCAAACTCGCCGAGTGCCCACAGGCTCTGGCCGAGATTCCCCATCGCGATGCCGATCAGTGGATCGCCCGCGGGCGAGAATCGCTGACGCATCTCGAGCGCTTCGCGGTAGAGCCGCACGGCGTCGGCGTGCTTCGACAGGTACTGGTGGATCGACGCGAGCGAGTCGAGGCTCTGAGAGAGTTCGAGGCTGCCGCCGGGAGTGCTCGCCCGTCGAAGTTCCAGCGCCCGTTGCAGCACGGGCAAGGCTTCTTGATAGCGCCCCAGCGCGAGCAGCGTGTTGCCGATGGTGCTTCGCACGCCCGCCTCGACCAGCGGCTGGCCGTCGAGCGACCCCTCGTCGATGGCGTTCAGGGCGGCCTCGAGCGCCTGCAGCACCGTAACGCGGTCCTTCAGCGGCTCGCCGGTCTTGGGGTCCTTGGGAAGGCTGAACGGATCGACCGCGGCGAGCATGTCGGACTGAAACTTCACCACGCCCTCAGCGATGCGCTTCTGCAACCTCGCCTCGGCCTCGTTCGCCTCGGCGCGCGCCTTCTGCTCCAGCGCCTCCGCGCGCGCCAGTTCGGCCTGCCGGCGCTGATCGGCTTCCGCGATCTGCGCCGCGAGCGCGACGTCGCGCTGCTCGCTCGCGACCTTTGCCTGCCACGCCGTGCCGGCAAGCCCGAAGATCAGCGCCGCGGCCACCGCGCTCCCCGCCAGCACGGGGCCCTTGTTCCGCGCGACGAACTTCTTGACGCGGTACGCGTTGCTCGGCGGCGCGGCCACCACCGCCTCGCCGCTCAGGTACCGAGAGATGTCCGCGGCCAGCCCGCTGGGAGTTTCGTACCGGCGTTGGCGGTCCTTCTCCAACGCCTTCATCACGATCCAGTCCAGCTCGCCCCGCACCAGCGTGCCGAGGCGCCTGGGCTCGATCTGCCGCTTCGCGGCGATGCTCGCGATGGTGTCCGCGTTCTGGCTCAGACGTGTGCTGGGCTTGGGCGGTTCAACCTCGCGGATGATCCGCTGAATCTCCGCGTAGGCCGCCGAACGCAGCTCGTTGCTGCTGAAGGGCGTCGTTCCCGTGAGCAGCTCGTAGAGCAGCACGCCGAGGCTGTAGACATCCGTCCGCGTGTCGATGTCAAGCGAGCCTTCCGCCTGCTCCGGGCTCATGTACTCCGGCGTGCCGATCAACTGGCGGTGCTCCGTGAAGAGCGTCTTCTCCGTCAGTTTGCTCGCCGTGGCCTTCGCGATGCCGAAGTCAATGACCTTGGCGTGCGGCTTGCCATCCTGCGTGCTCACCAGCACGTTGCTGGGCTTGATGTCGCGGTGGATGATCCCCTTGGTGTGCGCGTGCTGCACGGCGTTGCACACCTGCGCGAACAACTCAAGCCGATCCTCGATGCTCAGGTTGTGCTTGTCGCAATACTCAACGATCGGGTCGCCCTTGACCAACTCCATGACGAAGAAGGGCCGTCCGGTGTCGGTCGCGCCGGCATCCAGCACCCGCGCGATGTTGGGGTGGTCCATCATCGCCAGCGCCTGCCGCTCCTGCTCGAACCTCGCCACCACCTGGCGCGTGTCCATCCCCAGCTTGATGATCTTGAGCGCGACCTTGCGCAAGACCGGCTTCGCCTGCTCTGCCATGAACACCGAGCCAAAGCCGCCCTCGCCGATGAGCTGCAGGACCTTGTACGGCCCGATCCTGCTGCCCGGTCCCTCACGCAGCCCCCCGTCGACGGTCGCGGCCGCCGACGGCGTCACAACCGTCAGCATGGCCCCGGCCGAGGAATCAGCCGTGGGCGATGCCATGAAGTTCGCGGCGCCGTCGTGCGCACGCAAGAGTGCCTCCACCTCCGCCCGCAGCACCGCGTCGCCGCCGCACGCGGTGTCGAGGTATGCCTCGCGCTCGGCCCGCTCGAGGCCGACCACGTGCTCAAACACCTCCTGCAGCTTCCCGGCCATGATGCCCTTCTCTCATGCCTGCTCGTGCAAGCGTTGAAACAGCCACGCCCGCGCAAACGCCCAGCGACGGTCCACCGTGCTCGTGGAAAGCCCCAGCACCTGGCCCGTCTGCTCTACGCTCAGACCCGCGAAGAACCGCAGCCGCACGATCGCCGCGCCGTCGGGCGACTCCGCCTCCAAGCGACGGACCAGATCATCGAACCTCACGATCTGTTCGGGCTCCTGCTGCGACAACGCGGCGACATCCTCGAAGTTGCTCGCGGGCTGTCTTCGGGCGGCCTCATTTCCCGGGCCCCCACCCCCTCGCTTGAGCCGCAAACGCCCCTTGGCATGATCGAGCAGGATCTGCCGCATCGCTTCCGCTGCGGCAGCGTAGAAATGCCCGCGCCCCTCCCAGGGCACCTGGCGCGGGCCCGACAACTTGATGTACGCCTCGTGTACCAGCGCCGTCGCCGACAGCGTGTGCCCGGCGCGTTCGCCCTGCATGCTGAGCTGCGCGGCTTTGCGCAACTGCTCGTACACCAGCGGCAACAACTGCTGCGCCGCCCGCGCGTCCCCGTTCGCCGCCGCGACCATGAGAACCGTGGCATCCTCGGACGCGGCACGGGAAGGCGGAGTGTTCGGCCGAGCTGCGGGCGAGGGTTCGTTTGAAGACATCCCCCAGATACTAAACGAGTTTGAAGACGGACGCCGCGCCCTTCTGCGGACGTTCCAAGTCGCGGAGCGGCAACACCGCAACCCCGGCCGTGCGTGCCGGGGTCGCGGTGGCTGTTGTGAGCGTGCTCGCCAGATCTCGTTCATCGGCGGCGGCGATGCCGCGCGACCATCAGCCCTCCGACACCCAGCATCGCGGCCGTGCCGGGCGAGGGGATCGTGACGACCCACCCACGTGGCTCGCCGTTGAACAGGCCATCGCCGACGATGGTGGTGCCGTCCGAAGAGATGTCGCGCGTGTAGTCCAACTCCCAGCCGGTGAGGTCGATCCCCAGCGTCGGGAGGTAGGTGTTGAGGTCCACAGTGCCCAGCGCTTGCGACCAGAGCGTGGCGACGGGGTCCTGGCCGAAGAAGCTGTAGCCGCCGACGAGCGAGCCATCGTCGCTGAGGGTGTAGGCGATCGAGAGGTCGGCGCCGGGGAGCATGCCGATGTCTTGGGCGACGCCGTTGGTCCAGATCGTCGCGGTGCTCCCGCTGAAGCCCGCGACGACGGTGCCGTCACCGTTCACGCCGAACGCGCTCGACCCGCTGTCGCCGGGCGAGAGCAGGCCCAGGTTCTGCATGCCGCCGGACTGGGTCCACGCGAACGCACGGTCGCCCTCGGGCGTGCCCGCGACGCCGATGATCGTGCTGCCATCGCGGCTCACCCGCCGGCCCTCGGAGGTCGTGCCGCCGGGCACCGTGCCGATGGACTGCATGCCCCCAGCGCTCGTCCAGCGGAACGCGATACCGTTGAAGTCAACGTCGAATGAGACGCCCGTCACGATGGTGCCGTCGCCGCTGACGCCTCCGCCGATGGACGCGGTGCCCCCCGGAACCACGCCCAGGTCCTGCAAGCCCCCGGAGGACGTCCAGCGATGGGCGCGGACTGTCTCTTCGGGGACCGCGAGGAACGCGCTCCCGACGATCACCGAGCCGTCTTCGTTGATGTCATCGGCCGACATTGCCGCTGCCCCCGGCAGCATGCCGATGTCGGCAAGCCCCGACCCTGTCCAGCGATGGGCACTCGCGAAGTCAACATTCGCCGAGACCGTCGAGCCATTGCCGCTCACAGCGCTCGCGAACGACCAGGAACCTCCCGGCGGCACGCCGATGCTCGTGATGGACTGGGCCGATGTGCCCGTCGCTGCCGCCAGCAATCCGGCCGCGGCCGCCACACACGCGGCGCGGGTCGAACGAGAAGGACGGATGGGCGAAACGCCAGCTCGAATACGCATTGCGATGCTCCAATCTTGAAACGACCTTCCGCGCTCACAGGCCACACGTAGGCCATGCGAGCCCGATCTCCGCCCTCCAAGCGACGTCGCCGCGTGCAGGCATCATGATTTCGGATGATTCTGATGCGAGGGATTGGACCCGGAGGGCCGGCGGAGTGGAGATGCGATATCCTCTGTCCATGAGCGCCGATCATCGCACCACGATCCTGGTTCAGCAGTATCTGAACGCACTGAACGGCGCCTCCCCCGCAGAACCGATCGTTCGCGAGCTCCTTTCTCAATCTGTGGGGCGGCTGCAGATGCTCTGCGGTTCTATGCTGTTTCGAGACTATCAGCGCCTGACACGCCCCCCCACGGACCTTCAAGCGGAGGAACTGCTGGGCGCGCTGGTGGAGAGGCTGATCAAAGCGATGCGAGAGGCGCGCCCGCCGACGGTGCGCCAGTTCTTCGGCCTCGCCAATCAGCATATTCGTTGGGAGCTCAACAGCCTTGCCCGAAGCCTGGATGATCGTCCTCGAGCGTTCGAGGTCCGCGAATCCCGAGTACCGGCACCTCAGCGCAGCGCGTCGGGACTGAGCCCGAATGCCCGACGGATCTTCGAGGCGATCGACCGCTTGCCTCCGGACGAACGCGAGGCATTCGAGCTTGTGCGGCTTCAGGGGATGACGCACAGCGAAGCCGCAGAGATCATCGGAACGACCGATCGGACAGTCCATCGACGATTGAGTCGGGCACTCGTGCTGCTTACCTCGTCGCTCCAGGATCTTGCGCCCCGAGGACACGATCGCGGGGGCGATATGGATCAGCGTGAGAACAGAGCGTCTGACGACACGCCGCTGTGATTGACTCTTGCAACGAGTCCCGGTGCGAGGAACGAGGCACTCATGGGCAGAGATCCGCGAGTGGACCAACTGCTTGAGGAGATCGTGGCCTCCGGACGGGCTCCCGAGGAGGTCTGCCACGGATGCCGCGAGCTACTCCCGGCCGTGGTCGACAGCCTGCGTCAGTTGAGGGCTGTCGAAGCGGAAGTGGCGGGGTTGTTCCCGACCCATGCTCCCACTCCATCGGAAGCGGGGACGTCTGACACTCTGCCCGGCGCGGCTCTGCCCTGCATCCCCGGCTACAGCGTTCTGCGCGAACTCGGGCGCGGCGGCATGGGCGTGGTGTACATGGCGCGGCATCAGAAGCTCGACCGTGTCGTCGCGGTCAAGATGCTGCTGTCCGGCGGGTTCGCCTCGCCGGCGGAGCAGTCACGGTTTCTCAGGGAGGCGCAGGCTCTGGCGGGGCTGCGTCATCCGCACATCGTGCAGGTGTACGACACCGGAGATCTTGACGGCCGCCCCTACTTCACGATGGAGTACGTGGACGGCGGGAGCCTTTCGCAAGCGCTCTCGCACGCCCTCCCGGCCGCGAGCCGGGCCGCACACCTTGTTGCCACGCTCGCCGAGGCAGTTCAGGTCGCGCACATCGGCGGCATCATCCACAGGGACCTCAAGCCGGCGAACATTCTGCTCACGTCAGACGGCACGCCCAAGATCAGCGATTTCGGGCTGGCGCGGTGGTACGAGCGAGGTCCCGATCTCACACTGCGCGGGGCTCGTCTCGGCACACCGAGCTACATGTCGCCGGAGCAGTCGATCGGTCGTGAAGGCACGGTGGGGCCTCCGACCGACATCTACTCGCTCGGCGCCGTGCTGTACGAGATGCTGACGGGCCGCCCGCCGTTCCTTGGCGATTCCCCGGGAGACACGGAGCGACAACTGCTCTACGACGATCCCACGCCCGCGCGACGCCTCAACGGCCTCGTGCCCGCGGATCTGGACGTGATCAGCCTGAAGTGCCTGCACAAGAGCCCCGCGGCGCGCTACGCGTCGGCGCAGGCCCTGGCGGACGATCTGCGGCGCTACCTCTCGGGAAGGCCCATTTCTGCGCGGCCTACGGGACTGGCGGAGCGGACCGCGAAGTGGGCGCGGAGATCGCCCGCAAAGGCGACGATGCTCTCGTTGGGAGTCGTTGGGGCGTTGGCCGCGGGGGGCACGCTGCTGTGGGCGCTTTCGGCGCGAGCAGCGCGCATCGCGGAAGTTGAAGCGGACCTCAGCGCCACGGTTCAGCATCAGCGCCGAGGCGAATGGGACGAGGCCCGTTCTTCGCTTGATCGAGCGGCCATTCGAATCGGGTCACACGGTCCGTCGGACCTGCAAGATCGGATCAACCGCTCGCAATCCGAACTGATGCTCGTGGATCGTCTCGACGCCGTCCGGCTGCTGCGCGCTGGTTCGGAGGACGGCACGTTGAACGATCGACGAGCCACCGGGGAGTACGCCCACGCGTTCCAGTCCTCCGGCCTCGGGACGATCAGCGATGAACCGGACTCAGTCGCGGCGCGAATCGTGGGGTCCGAGATTGCGCCGGTGCTGATCGGCGCGCTCGACGATTGGCGGCTTGCGTCCAGCGACCCCCGCGAGCGGTCGTGGCTCGGTGCGGTCGTCGGCCTCGCGGACCGCGCGGTCGATCCGCACGGATGGCGGTGTTCGGCTCGGGAGGCGATGCTCTCCGGAGAGGGAGACTCGCTGCTGGCCGTCGCCGGCACGGCGCCGGTGCGCGAGCAGCCGGTCACCTTCCTGTACGCGTTCGCAGAGGCGATGAACGCGTCCGGGGTCGACAGCCTTCCGTTTCTGTTTCGCGCACAAGCCGCTCATCCGGACGACTTCTGGCTGGCGTCTTCGATGGCCAACTCGCTCAAGCGGCACGGTCGTCACGCCGAAGCGGTCGGGTACTACCGGGCCGCCCTCGCGCTCCGACCAGACACGATGGCGGCGCACTACAACCTCGGACGTGCACTCGGCACGCTGGGGCTTCACGACGAAGCCATCGGGTGCTTCCGAGCGGCCCTGGAATGTGACCCCGGTGCGATCGACCCGCTGAAGAGCATGGGGCTGACCTTTGCAAACGCCGGGCGTCACGAGGACGCTCTCAAGTGCTATCTCGCCGCGCTGCCGCACGACGAGACGGATGCCCTACTGCGACGGGAGCTTGCCTGGACCTACGCGAATCTGGGAATGCACGAGCAGGCCGCCGACAGTTACTTGCGGTCCCTGGAGCTGAGCCCAGGCGAGTGGAGTGATGCGTGGGGCACCCGTGCGTATCTCCTCAAGTGCGGTCGGCACCACCTGGCGGCCTCGATGTGGCGGAGCGAACTCCAGCGCACGCCGAACACACTCACGCACTGGGACGGCTACGCGGAGTTGTGTCTCTTCAACGAAGACACAGCGTCGTACGAGGTCGCCTGCCGGGAACTGCTGGAGCGCTTCGGAGACGCGACAGACCCCAACGAGTGCGAGCGGATCGGACGGGCGTGCGTGCTCGCTCCCGCGGCCCATCCCGAACAGTTGACCCGTGCGGCCGCGCTGATCGACCGCGCCCTCGCCGCGCCCGCGACGAGAGACTCTTGGGCATTCCCCTACTTTCGCTTCGCGCGAGCGCTCGCGGATTACCGTGCGGGAAACTTCGCCGCCGCCGCGACGATCGTCGAGGGCGAGTCGGCGGGAGTGCTGGGGCCAGCGCCCGGGCTCGTGGCGGCCATGTGCCGAGCGAAGATGGGAGAGCACGCCATCGCGCGCCAGCACCTCGCGGACGCGGTGGTCGGCTTCGACTGGACCATGTCCGCGGCGAACAACCGCGAAGCGTGGATCTACCACATTCTTCGTCGAGAAGCGGAGATTCTCGTGCTTCCAGACCTCGTCGCTCTCGTTCGCGGCGATTCCGTGCCCGTCGACGACCACTCGCGCCGTGCTCTGCTGGGCGCCTGCCATTCGTCGGAGCGGTTCGCGCGGTGTGCCCAGCTGTGGTCAGAGGTCCTGCCGAGCCGGACTCCTGCGCCCGAGCAGTGGGTAGATCCCGCGGCACGAGCGCTTGTGCTGGCCGCGTCCGGCGCTGGAACGGATGCTCCGCACTTCTCCGAGGCCGACCGGACGGCTTGGCGTGACCTGGCACTCGCGCTGCTCTCGGGTCGCCTTCGTACTCTGGAGGAGATCGGCGGGAGTGACTCGAGGAGCAAGGATGCGGCGCGCAGAGTGATCCGTGGTTGGGAGTCCGCGCCGGAACTCCGATCTGTGCGCGAGGCGGATCTGACCGGGACGATGCCCGAGCCAGAGCGCGCTCGATGGTCCGCGTTCTGGACCCGCGCCAAAGCGGCCGTCGGGCCGCCCGACCCGAGCCGACCGTGAGCTGGCATCTCAACCTGCCTGTCTGGCACCCACGCCTAGATGTATGCCGGGATGCACGCGAGTGCACCCGTGAAGGAAGCTGCAGGTGTCGGAGACCATGACGACTCTGTGAAGACGCTCGTGGCTTGAAGCAGTCGGATGGACCGTTCATGCCGCTCACGGCGACACCGTCGCCTGTGCGGTTGGTTGTGCTGTGCCCACAAAGGACCTCGCGTGAAGACCCTCACCCGCCTCCAGATACCCGCAGCCCCTTGGTTCATCCGTCGCTCGCTGAGTCGTGTGATGCGGCTTGCGGCTGCCATCTCCACCGTCCCGCTCGCGACTGCGCTCGCAGAGGAACACGCGATGCAGAAGCCCACCATCGTGCTTGTCCATGGGGCCTTTGCCGACTCCTCCAGTTGGGACGCGGTGATCACTCCGCTGCTCGACGCGGGATATCCGGTGGTCGCCGCCGCGACTCCTCTGCGGGGCCTCAGATCAGACGCCGCACACGTCGCGGGAGCCCTCTCAACGATCGAGGGACCGATCGTGCTCGTGGGTCACTCCTACGGCGGGGCGGTCATTTCGAACGCGGCCGACGGCAATGTCAACGTCAGGGCGCTCGTGTTCGTCGCCGGCTTCGCCCCTGACACGGGAGAGACTTGTGCGGGCCTTGCTGGTCGATTCGCGGGGGGCACGCTCGGCCCCGCGCTGTCTCCACCGACCATCCTGCCCGACGGCACGAGAGATCTCTACATCCGCCAAGGTGCCTTCGCGGCGCAGTTTGCCGCCGACATCCCTGCGACGCAGGCCGCGAGGATGGCGGCGACACAACGCCCTGTGACCGAGGCCGCGCTCAATGAACCATCCGGAGAGCCGGCATGGAGGGCACTCCCCTCATGGTTCATCTTTGGGTCTGCAGACAAGAACATTCCAGCGGCTGCTCAGAAGTTCATGGCCGCTCGCGCCTCCGCAAAGCGAGCGGTGCAGGTCGATGGAGCGTCCCATGTGGTGATGATCTCTCACCCCGACGCGGTCGTGCACGTGATCACGGAAGCCGCGGTCTCGCTGACGGGAGTCAACATCCCAGCGGGGGCCGCTGCCGGCGCCCCGGACTTTGACGCAGCACCGGTTGTTCCACTCCTGTCTGAGCCCCCCGCCCGCATCACGGTCGATGCTCCGCTGACCGAGCCCCTTCGGCGTGGATACGTGGTGATCAGGTACCGGGTCTCGCACGCCAGAATCGCGCCCGTGTACGGGCCTGCGGCGCTGGACGTCTCTCCCCGTCTTGGGCACCTGCACATCACGGTGGATGACCTGCCCTGGCGTTGGCTGGATGCCGGTGGCGAGCCCCTGAGCATCACCGGCTTGCCTCCGGGTCCTCACAAGGTTCTCATCGAGCTCGTTGACACGAATCACCAGGTTATGGATCGCGCAGTGATCCGATTTGATGTGCCCACCCCATCCGCGACGTCACGCTGACGAGACGCGCGACACCGCCACACACCGGCTCCCTGCACGAACACCGCACACGAGGTCTGCCATGAGCACACAGCATCCCATGTCACGAAGAGCATTTGTCGTCGCGACCGGCCTCGCCGCTGCCGGCTCCGCGATCGCGATGTCGTCTCGTTCGTTCGCTCGAGCGAGGCACGAGCCCGACGACGGCATCGTTGCGCGGATGCGCAAGCAGGCCTCGACGGCCAGGGTGCACACGCAGTCACTTCGCGGCGGGGTCAGTGTGCTTGCCGGCGCGGGCGGCAACATCGCCGTCGTAAGCGGTCCGGACGGAAAGGTGCTCGTCGACTCAGGCATCTCCACCGCACGGCGCCAGGTCGAGGAAGCACTCGCCGCGATCGATGGACACCCAATCAGGTATCTGGTCAATACGCACTGGCACTTCGACCACACGGACGGCAACGCGTGGATGCACGCCGCGGGTGCTGTAGTGGTGGCGTCCGCGAACTGTCGTACGCGACTCTCCCAGGCAACTCGTGTTGATGGCTGGAACTTCACCTTCCCGCCTTCGACCGCCGGAGCGATCCCACAGATCACCCCGGGGGATTCGCTCACTCTCCACCTCGGCGGTTCGACCCTGGTACTGGAGGCACTCGGCCCGGCCCACACCGATACGGACCTTCTCGTCGAGTTCCAAGAGGCCGCCGTGATGCATGTTGGCGACGTGTGGTGGAACGGCCACTATCCGTTCATCGACTACTCGACCGGCGGCAGCATCGACGGCACGATCAGCGCTGTCGACACTTGCCTCGCGCGGGCCAAGGAGAGCACCATCATCATCCCAGGACACGGACCCGTCGGCGACGCGTCGCAGCTCGCCGAGTTTCGAGAGATGCTGATCAAGGTTCGTGAGCGAGTTGCCAGGATGAAGAAGCAGGGCAAGACACTCGCCGAGGTTATCACCGCAAGGCCGACGCTGGAGTTCGACCCCCGGTACGGACACTTTCTGATGGCACCCGCCGACTTTACGGGCCTGGTCTACTCGGGTGTCTGACACGCACACGCCCTGCTCGTGGATGCATCGACCCGCGGTCCTCGTCATCACCAGCCACCAAGGAGCCATGAATGGACACTCGCGAACGCTCGTCACAGACGCCCGCTGTCATCGCCCCGCCGTTCGATCTGCAGTCCGCCACTCGCAAGGTGCGGCTTGCCGAGGACGCCTGGAACTCACGGGATCCGATCCGTGTGTCTCTCGCCTACACGGAGGATTCGGCATGGCGCAATCGCAGTGACTTCGTCACTGGCCGTGCCGAGATCCAGGCGTTCCTCGCCGGCAAGTGGGAGCGCGAGCTCGACTACCGCTTAGCCAAGTCCCTCTGGGACTTTCGAGACAACCGCATCGCGGTGCGATTCCAGTACGAATGGCGCAGTGCCGACAACCGATGGTGGCGCAGCTACGGGAACGAACTCTGGGAGTTCGATGACCGAGGCCTGATGCAGCGCCGCGAAGCCAGCATCAACGACCTGTCCATCCTCGAATCCGACCGCAAGTTCTTCTGGGACACCTCAGGCCCACGCCCCGCCGACCATCCCGGCATCCCTCACGTCACGTAAGTCCTCCCCACGGGAATCGCCAACCCGGGGACATCATCATGAACCTCTCAGCCACCTCCCTCGTTCCAACACGCGTCGTCGCCGCCGCTCTCGCTGTCGGCCCTACCGCCGCTGGCCGGCTTCCGGCCTCTCTCAGCCCACCGCGCCGGTGATGAGCTGAGTGTCGCACCTCAGAATGACGGTGCGGCAGAACCCACCACGACGATCGGTCTTTGCGGAATCATCCGAGATCAGGCCACTTGCATGGAGCTCAGCATGTCGAACAAGCTCGAAGGTAAGGTCGCACTCGTGACCGGAGGCACCAGCGGCATCGGTCTTGCCACCGCACGACGGTTCGCCATGGAGGGAGCCTACGTGTTCATCACGGGGCGCAGGAAGGAGGTGCTGGATGCCGCTGTCGCTCATCTCGGCGTCAATGCCTTCGGCATTCCAAGCGACGTGTCTGACAGCGCCGATCTTGACCGGCTCTTCGCCACGATCAGGCGCGAGAAGGGGCGGATCGATGTGCTCTTCGCGAACGCGGGCGGAGGGGAGTTTCTCCCGCTCGATCAGATCACCGAGGCCCACTTCGACAAGTGGTTCGGAATCAACGTGAAGGGCACGCTCTTCACCGTTCAAGGGGCTCTGCCGCTCATGCCGGATGGCTCGTCCGTCATCCTGAGCGCCTCCGTCGTCGCGACCAAGGGACTCGAGAACTTCAGCGTCTACAGCGCGACCAAGGCGGCCGTCCGGTCCTTCGCACGTACTTGGACCGTGGACCTCAAGTCGCGCAGGATCCGCGTGAACGCCATCAGCCCCGGCCCTATCGCGACCCCGGCCATCGACGCTCTCGCGGGCGGCAGGGAAGAAGGCGAACGGTTCCGAACCGGAATGGCAGCGGGTGTGCCAATGGGCAGAGTCGGAGATCCCGACGAGATCGCCAAGGCCGCCGTCTTCCTCGCATCTGATGACAGCAGCTTTGTGACCGGCATCGAACTCTTCGTGGATGGCGGGATGGCCCAGGTCTGATCTGCAGGCAACGCGCGAGCGGACCCGCCGTGATCGGCTGGCTGACGCTGCATCAACGGCGAATGACGCACGTCGCGGGCGGATGCGCGTCCCGTGAATCGCCTACTCGGCCGACTGGTTCGACTCCAGAACGTCGAGGTAGCGTGCCAGGAGGCGGTCGAGTCGTCTGAACTCGCTGTCACTCAGGCCCCGCGTCAGTCGCTCGAGGTTGGCGACGTGGTCGGCCACGGCGGCGTCGACCTTCTTCAGGCCAGCCGGGGTGAGCGCAACCAAAATGCTCCGCCCGTCCTCAGGATTCTCAACCCGCTCGACAAAGCCGGCCTTCACGAGCTGATCGATGCGGTGGGTCGTCGTTCCGGACGTGACCAGTGTCGTTGCGATCAGATCGCCGGGCGAGAGACGATACGGCGGGCCGGCGCGCCGGAGCGTGGCGAGCACGTCAAAGGTCGCGAGATTCAGTCCGTGAACGGCGAACGTGCGTTCCACCGCCTGATGCAGATGCCGCCCGATGCGGCTCAGCCGGCTGGTCAGCCCCATCGGGGCCAACTCGAGGTCGGGTCGCTGCTGCTTCCACTGCTCCAGGATGACGTCAACGTGGCCCATCGCGGGATGGTACTCGCCGTTGTCTCGACGTCAAGGCTGTTTATCTTGACATCGAGATATCGGCGGGCTATCTTGACGTCGAGAGAAACGGCCGTGTCGGCTCTGCCGCTGACGTAGGCGGCCGACGGTGCGGCCCTTCGCTGCCTCACAAAGGAACCCCGCTGATGAACCTCCGACCCTTCCTCATGCTCCCCGTCATCGTGCTTGCCGCCTGCAACGCTCCCGTCGATCCGAGCCCCACTTCCCGCGTTCTGCTCAAGTTCTCGGACGGCCGGGAGAGCCTGCAAGACCTCGCCAAAGTCAATGAAGTGCTGGGAACGGTCGGGGTCCACCTCAGCACGATCACGCTGCCCCCGGCCTCCGTCCCGCTCCTCGAATCGTCGGTCCGGACGCCGCTGTCGGACGCCGACAGGTCCAAGCTCTTGGAGCTGTTCGCGCTCTCGCGCCAGGACGTGCTCGAGCAGGTCCGCATGGCCGGGCGCTTGCCCGTACTGCCGGACGGCGGCAGCATGGTCACCGGCGAACCGGACGTCGCCCCGTACCCGAAGGTCTACGACCTGCGCTCAATGTCGGCCCAAGACCGCTTGTCCGCACGCGACAAGTTCGCGCGGCTGCACGTCAACAGCACCGACACGGGGACTGGCGTCGACGAGGTGATGACGCTGGTGGCCGGCGGGCCCTGGACCTGGTACTTCCTGCTCAAGGACAATGTGGTCGTGGAACTCCACATGTCGCGCGTCGGGCCGAGCGGAACAGGCTGGCGACTCAGCTATCCGGGCCTGACTCCACATGGCGGCCACTTCCACGCCGAGAGCGGACTCTGCGTCGCGTACATCACCGGACCTCAGGTCTGGACCATGCGATACGAAGCGCCGGGGCACGCCGGCGAGAGAATGCTCGGCAGCAACCCATGGATCGACTTCAACGACCGGTGATCGCCCTTCAAATCGGGGTGAAAGGATTTGAACCTTCGACCTTCTCGTCCCGAACGAGACGCGCTACCAAGCTGCGCTACACCCCGTGGTCAAGGTCTGACTGTAGGCCACAGTCAGGGGTCGCGTGCTTCACCGCGTCCGGATCCGATCGATCTCGCACGCCCCGCACGACTCCTGCCCGACGCGAGAAGTCTCGGCGCCCTCGGCCGGCCGCCGGCTCGGCCACATCGCTTACCCCCGCAGCCGCTCGATCGTCCGCGTCGTGCTCTTGCCCTCGACGAGATCGACCAGCGCCACCCGCCCGCCGTACGACTCCACGAACGACCCCCCCACCACCTGGTCCCGCGTGTAGTCCGCGCCCTTGACGAGCACGTCCGGGCGGACCGCCTCGATCAGCCGCAGCGGCGTGTCCTCCTCGAACAGCACCACCGACCCCACGCTCGCGAGCGCGCCGAGCACGCGCGCCCGGTCGAGCGCCGGGTTCACCGGGCGCCCCGCGCCCTTCAGACGGCGTACGGACGCGTCGTCGTTCAACCCCACCACCAGGAAATCCCCCTCCGCCGCCGCCTTCTCCAGCAGCGTCACATGCCCGCTGTGCAGGATGTCGAAGCACCCGTTCGTGAACACCACCCGCTTGCCCTGCGACCGCAGCGCCGCGGCCTCCACTCGCGCCTGCTCCAGCGTGCGCACCTTCCCATGACGCGCCGACGCGAGCGCCAGCAGCGCATGGTGCACGCGCTCCAGCGCGATCGGCTGCACGCCGAAGACCTCGACCTCCAGCCCCGCCGCCGCGTTCGCGAACCGCGTGCTCTCGAACCACGACAGCCCGTTCGCCCGCGCCGCCGCCAGCCCCGCCAGGAACATGTCCCCCGCGCCGGTGACGTCGTACACCTGTCGCGCCACCGTCGGCACGCCCACCGGGCCCTTCCCGCGCTCCACGAGCAGCGCGCCGTGCCGGTCGAGCGTCAGCACGCACGCCTCCAGCCCAAGCCGCTCGAGCAGCGCCCGCGCCAGCGGCTCGGTGTCCTCGATCGCCGCGCTCGCCCGCGTCGAGAGCCCGGTCGCGTCCTCCGCCTCCGTGCGGTTGGGCGTCAGCACCGTCGCCCCGGCGTACTTCGAATAGTCCGTCCCGCGCGCGGGGTCCACCATCACCGGCTTTCCCGCCCGACGCGCCGCACGGATCACCCCCGCGCACACCTCGGGCGTGCACACGCCCTTCGCGTAGTCCTCGATGCACACCACGTCGCACGACGGGAGCGCCCGCTCAAAGGCCCCCAGCAGCCTCGCCGCGCCCTCGCCCGCCACCGGCTCGCGCGACTCGAAATCCACCCGGAACATCTTCTGCGGGTGTCGCGCCTGCGCCAGCCCGATCAGGTTCTGCTTGACCGTCGTCGGCCGCGACGCGTCCTCGACAACGCCCGACGCCTCCACCCCGCCCAATTCCAGCTCACGCCGCAGCAGCTCGCCGTGCCCGTCGCACCCCACGACCCCGAACGCCAGCACGCGCATCCGCAGCGCGACGAGATCCAGGCACACGTTCGCCGCGCCGCCCGGGCGGTTCTCGGTGCGGCGCACGTGCAGGATCGGCACGGGGGCGTCCGGCGAGAGGCGCTCGGCGTCGCCGTACACCAGTTGATCGAGCATGAAGTCGCCGACGACCAGGGCCGTGCGGGGCGTCCACGCGGAGAGCGCGTCCAGGAGCGGGTCCATCGCGCCCAGCGTACGCGCCCCGCCCGCCGGGCGCGCACGCGGTGTACGCTCCGCGCGATGCCCCCCGCCGGCCCCGTCTCGCTCGCCACGCCGGTCGAAGACCTGCCCGGCGTCACGCCCCGGCGCGCCGACCTGCTGCGGGCCCTCGGCATCACCAACCTCGGCTGGCTCGTCGCCCACCTGCCGACGCGCTTCGAACGCGTCGAGCCCCAGGCGCCCATCTCGTCCATCGTCCCGGGACGCGTCGTCACCGCCGTGGGCGAGGTCGCCGCGACCCGCCCCGTCCGCGCCCGCCGCCCGCGCTTCGAGGCCGTCCTCACCGACGGCACCGGGCGCCTCGACGTCGTCTGGTTCAACCAGGTCTTCCTCGCCGACAAGATCCTCCCGGGCATGCGCCTGCGCGTCGAGGGAAAGGCCTCCAGCCGGCACGGGGGCGTGCAGATGGCCAACCCGCGCTGGTCCATCGCGCCCGACGAGCCCCCCCAGCCCGCCGACGGCCCGCACCCCGAAGCCTCCGCATCCGGCGAACCCGCCGGGTCCTACCTCCGCCCGGTCTACCCGGCCTCCGAATCGCTCTCGAGCGCCGAGATCCGGCGCATCATCGCCCGCGTCCTGCCGCTCGCCCTCCCGCGCATCGACGACCACCTCCCTCCGGACTTCCGCTCGCCCCGCTCGTTCCCGGAACTGCGCGACGCGTACCGCATGCAGCACGAGCCCCGCGACGAGGACGAGGCCGCACTCTCCCGCCGTCGCCTCGCGTACGACGAGCTCTTCTTCCTGCAGCTCGGCGTGCACCTGAAGCGCGCGCACCTGCGCGAAGCGCTCCGCGCGCCCGCGCTGCCGATCTCGCCCGCCCTCGACGCCCACATCCGCGCACGCTTCCCCTTCCCGCTCACGCCCGCGCAGGACCGCGTCGTGCGCGAGGTCGCCGCCGACCTCGCCACCACCACCCCCGCCAACCGCCTCATCCAGGGCGACGTCGGCAGCGGCAAGACGTTCGTCGCCGCCTACGCGATGCTCCAGTGCGTCGCCGCCGGGCACCAGGCCAGCCTCATGGCGCCCACCGAGATCCTCGCCGAGCAGCACGCCGCCTCGCTCTCGCGCCTCCTCGCCGGCTCGCGCGTGCGCCTCGCGCTGCTCACCGGCTCGACGCCCCCGACGGAACGCGCGTCGCTGCTCGCGGCGCTCGCCTCGGGCGCGCTCGACATCCTCGTGGGCACGCACGCGCTGCTCACCGAGGGCGTCGTGTTCAAGTCGCTCGGCGTCGCCGTCATCGACGAGCAGCACCGCTTCGGCGTGCACCAGCGCGCACGCCTGCGCGCCACCGCCACCGACGACCGTTCGACGCCGCACATCCTCGTCATGACCGCCACGCCCATCCCGCGCACGCTCGGCGTGACGCTCTTCGGCGACCTCGACGTCTCGACGATCGACCAACTCCCGCCGGGACGCTCGCCGGTCGAGACGCGCGTCTTCCGCGGCTCGCTGCGCGACCGCGTCTACGCCGAGGTCGCCGCCCGCCTCGCCAAGGGCGAGCAGGCGTACATCGTCGTCCCCGCCATCGAGGGCGACGACGACCCCGCGGGCGAAGCCCCCGCCCGCGACACCCCGCTGCGCGATGTCCGCACCGTCCTGGCCGAACTCGAGGCGGGCCCGCTCGCCGGGTTTCGCCTCGCCGCCCTGCACGGGCGCCTCGCCCGCGACACCCGCGACGCCGTCATGGAGCGCTTCCGCCTGGGCTCCATCCAGGCCCTCGTCGCCACCACCGTCATCGAGGTCGGCGTCGATGTCCCCAACGCCACCGTCATCGTCATCGAGCAGGCCGACCGCTTCGGCCTCGCCCAGCTCCACCAGCTCCGCGGGCGCGTCGGGCGAGGCTCCATCCCCTCCTCCTGCCTTCTCGTCGCCGACCCCGCCACCCCCGAGGCCGAACTGCGCCTCCGCGCCGTCGCCTCCACCACCGACGGCTTCGCCCTCGCCGAAACCGACTTCGAACTCCGCGGCCCGGGCGAACTCTTCGGCGCCCGCCAGTCCGGCCTGCCCCCCTTCAAGGTCGCCGACCTCATGCGCGACCGCGAACTGCTCGCGCTCGCACGGCGCGACGCCGCCGAGTGGGTCCGCCGCTCGCCCCGCCTCGATCGACCAGACGAGGCACTCCTGCGACGCCGCCTGCTCAAGGCCTACGGCCCGTCGCTCGGGCTGGGCGACGTCGGATGACAGCCTCTTCATCTCCACTATCATCCCCGCGATGACCACTTCGCCAACGCCAGTCACCCCCGCGATCGTGCTCTGCCCGGGCCAGGGCGCCCAGAGCGTCGGCATGGCGCGCGCGTGGCTGGAGTCGTCCCAGGCCGCCCGCGAGGTCTTCGCCCACGCCGACCGCCAACTCGGGGCCCGCCTCGGGGGCACCCTCTCCGACCTGTGCACCAACGCGCCGGCCGAGGTGCTCTCCCGCACGGACGTCTCCCAGCCGGCGATCTTCACGACGTCGATCGCCTGCTGGCGCACCCTGCTCGCGAAGCGATCGATGAACGACGCCGAGCACCCCCTCGCCGGCGCCGCCGGCCTCTCGCTGGGCGAGTACACCGCCCTCGTCATCGCCGGGTCCGTCTCGTTCGGCGACGCGCTCGAACTCGTGACCCTCCGCGGGCGTGCCATGCAGGACGCCGCCGAATCGCACGACGCCGCCGCGGGGGGCGGCGGGGGCATGCTCGCGCTCGTCGGCGCGACCGACGCCCAGGCGCACGAGATCTGCGACGCCGCCCGCGAGAAGGACGTGCTCGTGTGCGCGAACTTCAACGCGCCGGGCCAGGTCGTCCTCAGCGGGCACAAGGACGCCCTCGCCCGCGCCCAGAAAGTCGCCGAGTCCATGGGCCTGCGCGCTCAGATGCTGCAGGTCGCCGGCGCGTTCCACTCGCCCCTCATGTCTCCCGCCGCCGACCGCCTCGCCCGCGCGCTGGCCGGCACGCCCTTCACGCCCCCCCGCTGCCCGGTGGTTTCCAACGTCACCGCCGAGCCCCACGACGCGACCGACGCCTCCCCGGATACCATCCGAGTCCGGCTGGTCGAGCAGCTCACCAGCCCGGTACGCTGGTCGCAGTCGTGCGCGTGGAAGGCACAGAACCTGCGCGGCGACTTCGTGGAACTCGCCCCCGGCCGCACGCTCGCCGGGCTCTTTCGCCGGATCAACCGCGACGTAAAGGTCACCTCCCATGACACCCCGTAGCCTGCCCCGCGTGCTCCGCACCGCCTCCCGCACCGCCGTCGCCATCGGCGTGTCCGTCGGCGCGGTCGCGATGCTCGCCGCCCCCACGCTCGTGCTCCCCGGCTGCTCCGAGCCGCCCCCGCCGCCCCCGCCCCCGCCGCCGCCACCCCCGCCGCCGCCCCCGCCGCCCGAGCCGGTGCGCATCGACACCATCATGCAGTCCGTCCGCCCCGACGCGCGCGTGCAGTTCCCGCAGGGCGCGGCTCCTGCCGACGAATCCCTCGCCCGCGCCGCCATCTCCCTCGCCAACGCCTTCGCCAAGGGCGACGCCAACGCCCTCCGCGCCATGCTCGACCCCGCCGGCCAGCGCACCCTCGACCAACTCACCTCCTCGGGCGACTGGGACGAGTCCGTCGCCAAGATCGAGGTCGTCCGCGTGACAGGCGTCGCCGAATCACCCCGCGACACCCTCCCCAGCACCTCCGGCTCCGTCTTCCTCGCCATCCAGGAGCCCGGCGGCGCCTACCTCCTCCTGTTCAACGGCCTCTCCGCCGACGGCATGTGGAAGTTCTCCGCCGGCGAAGCCAACGCCCAGGTGCTGCGCCGCGCCAGCGACTGGGACGCCGTCCTCGGCAGCGGCGGTGGTGCGCCAGAGATCGCCGCCGCGCCGGAATCCGGCTCGATCGCCGAGACCGCCGCCGCGCTCGGCGGCACCGAGGACGAGTTCATCGTCATGGGCTTCGCCGGCCTCGACCTCATCCGCCGCATCGAGACCGCCGCCGGCTCCTCCGCCAGCGCCGACCAGAAGGCCCTCATCCAGTCCGCGCTCGGCCAACTCCCGCCGGGCGGGCTCGAGGCCATTCGCGCCCAGGCCCGCGCGAAGATCGACGCCGGCTACCGCCTCCCCGACGCCCGCATCGCCACCCTCGTCATGGCGGGCGAAGCCTTCTCCCAGTCCCTCGGCGGGAAGGTCACCCGCGACCAGGTCATCCAGTTCGTCTCCAACATCCTTTCGTTGCCGGAAATCCAGGTCCGCAACGCCGCGTCCGGCGGCGGCGGCGCCCCTCCCGCTCCCCCCGCCGGCGGGCAACGCGGGCTCGCGCCTTCGACCGGCGGCAGCCCCGCCGGCCAATCACCCGGTGGCCCCGCCCCCGAAGCGCCGCCCTTCACCATCGCCCCTGAAGGCGGATTCAAGGGCCGAAGCGCGCTCAACGTCTACCTGACCTACGAAGTGCACATGCGCGTGATGGTCAACCACGTCAACGGCCGTCCCCTCCCCGCCGAGGCGCTCCTGGGCGTCGCCAACCACTTCCGCGAGGTGTACGACGACATGGCCCGGAACGACGTCCAGCTTCTCGTCGAGAGCCAGATGGAGGTCGGCCGCGACCAGGCCAACAACCGCTTCATCCTCGGCGGCGCCGAGCTGCGTCCGCTCATCAAGGAAATGCAGCGCCGCTACCGAAACCTCACGATGGACCTCTCGCCGGACGACCTCATGAAGCACATGGCGCAGATCACCGGAGTAGACATCAAGCACTGGCAGGACCAGTTCGAGAAGGGTGGCAAGTGACCGAGGCCTCTGTGACCCCGACCCCGCGCCCCTCCCGTGTCGCCGTCGTCACCGGCGCGTCCCGCGGCATAGGTCGCGCCATCGCCCTGCGACTCGCCGATCCCGCCCGCGCACGCCGCCACGTCGTCCTCGTCTCGCGCAGCGAGGCGCCACTGAACGACCTCCGCGCCCAGATCGAGGCCGCCGGCGGCGCCGCGAGCGTCCTCACGGTCGACGTCGCCGACCCCAAGGCCCTCCAGGCCGCCATCGACGACATCGCCCAGCAGCGAGGCCGCCTCGACATCCTCGTCAACAACGCCGGCATCACCAAAGACGGCCTGGCCCTCCGCATGAGCGACGAGGACTGGGACCTCGTCCTCGACACCAACCTCAAGTCCGCCTTCGTCGCCACCCGCGCCGCAGCACGACACATGATGCGCGGCAAGTTCGGACGCATCGTCAACATCAGCAGCACCAGCGGCGTCGTCGGCAACGCCGGCCAGGCCAACTACGCCGCCGCCAAGGCCGGCATGATCGGCCTCACCAAGTCCATCGCCAAGGAACTCGGCGGCAAGGGCATCACCTGCAACGCCGTCGCCCCCGGCTTCATCACCACCGACATGACCGACAACCTCCCCCAGCAGGTGAAGGACGACCTCCAGAAGTTCATCGCCGTCCGGCGCCTCGGCACCCCCGAAGACATCGCCGCCGCCGTCGAGTACGTCACCTCCGACGACGCCGGCTTCCTCTCCGGCCAGTGCCTCGTCGTCGACGGCGGCATGACCATGGCCTGATCGCGCCCTACGCCCGCGCGCCAGACATCTCCTCGCACGACCCCGCGCACCGGCGGCACACCTGCGCGCACTCCTGCATCACCGTGTCCCCCGATCCCATCCGCTCGCAGTCGTCCGCGCACGCCCGGCAGATCGCGGCGCACGCGCGGCACGTGTGCTCGTGCTGCGCCGAGCCTCGGTGCAGCACGCTGTGCGACACCCCGCAGATCAGCGCACAGTCCATCAGCAGCGTCTGATGCTCGCGCGACGCGTGCTCGCCACCGATCTCCAGGCAGTGCACGATCGTCCGCAGGCACTCGTCCTGGCACTCGTGGCACGTCTCGGCGCACGCCTCCATCCGCTTCGGGTCCTGTTGCGGCATCGTGGTCCTCCGTTTCGCCCCCTTCACCGTGTGGGGACCCGCCGATCCGCCCTCGTGAGAGCCCAATGCACCCGCCCTCACCCCGCGTCTCAGCCCTCCGCCGCGCCCGACGCGCCCGGCCCGCGGGCGTGCGTCGTCCGCCCCCCGTGCCCCTCCAGCCCCAGCACGACGATCCCCGCCACGATCAGCACCACCGCGATCGCTTTGCGCACCGTCATCGCCTCGCCCAGGAACCACCACCCCAGCAACACCGCCGTCAGCGGCGCCACGCCGAACGCGATCGGGCGCAGGATCGAGATGTCCCCCGTCCGCAGGCCCGTGTAGAAGAAGAACACCCCGCCGAACCCCGCCAGCAGCCCGGACCCGATGATCAGGTACAGCCACGTCGAAACGCTCGCCGAGCGCACCCAGCCCGCCGGCTCGTGCGTCGTCCACCGCGTCGCCGCGAGATACGCGATCACCACGGGCACGACCGTCACCAGCGCGCGCACCAGTGTCGCGCCCATCGGCCCGACCTGGCGAGAGTTCAGCGCCGCCTTCGTGCCGATCTCGCCCACCCCCCAGCACAGCCCCGCCAGAATCGCGAACAGGATCGCCTTGGTCATGCGCCGAGCGTAGCGACATCGCCGCGGGCGCCACGGCCACCCCGCGGGCGCCTAGAAAAAGTCCGGCATCCAGGGCGTCGGCCCGCCGAACATCGCGCGGGCGATGGCGAACTGCGCCGCCGTGCCCGCGCACAGCCCGCACGTCGCCGCCGCCTCGGGCACCAGGTACCCGCTGTACATCGCCGCCAGCCCGCGGACCGTCACGCACATCGCCTCGCCCGACCCGCGCCGCACCCGCGCCCGCCCGCCCTCCACCTCGATCTCCCACACGCCCCGGTTCGCCTCCACGAGTTCGTCGTGCACGTCGATCACCAGCCGCCCGCGTACGAACGGGTCGTACCCGCGCGCCTCCAGCGCCGCGGGCACGCTGGTGATGCGCAGCATCCAGGGCTCGTGCAGGCGCACGCTGCCCCAGTGGTGCCCGAGCATCAGGTGAATCGGATGCGTCGGCCCGCCGAAGAACTTCAGCGCGTCCCCCATCGTCGCGTAGTTCGCCAGAAGCCCGACCAGCGTCCGCGCCGCCGCGGGCGTGGTGAAGATCGCGTCGCTGAGCTGCACGCCATGCCGCCCGAACTCCGGGTTGCTGCGCTGGAACACCGCGACGTAGCCCTCGAGATCCCCCGTGGGCCCCACCGCGCCGAACACCCGGTAGGGGTTCTCGCGGAACTTCCACACGCGTCCCCAGCAGTACGGGCCGCGATCGAGCATGCCGTTCTGCGACCGCGCGACCGCTTCGTAGCAGCGCGTCATCGCCGGCTGATCGTCGTCCGTCAGGCGGCGCACCTCCAGCTCCGCGCGGCATGTCGGGATCTTCGGGATCGGAATCTCGTATTCATACCGCCCGCCCGCAGACTCGTACCCCACCCGCCGGTAGAACGCCCGCGTCGACGCGTACAGCGCCGACAGCGCCACGCCCTCCGCCGCCAGTTCGCGCACGCACGCGCCCATCAGCCGCTTGCCCAACCCCCCGCCGCGCCGCGTGACATCGGTCGCGACACCCGCGATGCCGACCATCGGCACGCTGCGCCCGCCGAAGAACTGCCCCATGACGATCCGCGACAGGCACGCCACCGGCTGGCCATCGGCCGACTCGCGCACGACGCGGACGTTCGCGACGCCGTGCGAGCGCATCCACGCCTCGGCGCCCTCCTGCGCACCGGAAAACGCCTCGTGCACGAGCAGCCCCAGCCGCGCGAGGTCGTCCTCTCGCGCCGGGCCGTAGTGCGCGGGCGTGAACATGTCCGCCGGATTCTCCGAGTGCGACGCCATCATCAGCCTCCCGCCGTGCCCGGGGTCACGTGCAGAAACCCAAGGTGCAGTTCCGCGTGGCGCAGGTGCAGCGCGATCCACTGCTCGTGCGGCAGCGGGCCGAGCAGCAGGTTTGGCTCCGCCGGCGCCTCGCGCTCCAGCCGGTCCAGCGCCGCCCGCAGGCGCGCCAGCCCCGCGCCAAACGGCACATCGTCCTGCCCCACCGTGCCGCCCTCGACACCCGGGATCCGCACGCCCGCGGGCAGCGGGCCCCGGAGCATCCGCCCGCGCAGCGCCCGCCCCGCCGTGCGCATCAGCCACCCCGGCTGCGGCAGAGTCGGTGGATAGCCGTCGAACCCGTACTCGACAAACGCCGCGAGGTGCGAGAAGACCTGCCCCGCCGTCCAGTTGCCGATGGCTCGCAGCGCGCCGACCCGCTCCGCCGCCTCCAGCGCGTCCAGCTCCGCCCGCAGCGCCGCGATCGACTCAAACCGCAGCACCCGCCGCTCCCGCAGCCGCCTCGTGTCAATGGTCACCGCCCGCTCGCTCATGCCGCCCCCCCGCCTCGTGCCGCCCGACACTGATCCCCGCCGCCGCCAGCAACTGCTCCGCGGCGTGCGACCACGTCCACCCGTTCCGCGCGAACGCCGGCCCCGCCACCCGCGCCCGCGCCCGGTACGCATCGTCGCGCACCACACGCCGGATCTGCGCCACATAGTTCTCGAAGTTCGGCTGGAGATACTTGCCCCCGCTCTGCTGGTGCACCTGCACCTTGCTCGCGATCTTCAGACAGAAGTCCGGGTGCATGAAGTCATCCGCCGAGCCCCCCGCCGTCGCGAGCACCGGCACCCCGCACGCCGCGGCCTCCAGCGCCGGCATGTTGAACCCCTCCGCCAGGTACGGGCACACGTACGCGTCCGCCGCGTGGTACAGCCCCGCGATCGCGCGCGGGCCCATCGACGCGCCGATGTACCCCACCCGCGCCATCAGCCGGTCCTTCACCTCCGGGGGCGCCTGCGCCCGCACCCGCTCGATCACGTCCCCAGAGCCGTACAGCGCGTCCATGCCCTTCAGCACCAGGCGAAGGCGGGGCATCTCCGCCTCGAGCGCGAGCATCGCGTCCAGCATCATCTCGACGTTCTTGTTCCACCCCAGCGAACTGCTGTGCAGCAGCACGAACTCGTCCGTCAGCCCGAGCGCCGCCCGCGCCTCGCGCCGCTGCTCGTCCGTCGGCGGCGTGAACACCGCCGGATCAATCGCGCAGATCACGTGCGCCATCTGCGACGCCTTCACCCCGCTCCGCAGAAACCCGTCCTTCGACCACTTCGAGCACGTGACGACCGTGTACCCCGTCCGCTTCGCCGCCGCCGCGATCGGCTCCTGCCCCGCGACGAACGAGTTCGGCACCACGCCATACTCCGCCGTGCCGAACACGAACGTCTTCGCCGCGTTCGAGGGGCCAAAGTCGTACGGAAACACGATCCGCGCCGCGACATCCGCCCTCAGGTCGTCCGGCGGCCCGGGGATCGCCGCGACGATCGCCTCCTGCTCCTCCAGCAGCACGCCCCGCGTCGGACGCCACTTCGCGTCCGCCATCGGCGCGTCGCGAAAGTACACCGTCACGCCCGCGCGCTCCGACAACTCCAGCGCCAGGTACATCGCCCACAGCGAGTACGAGTGCGGCAGGAACCGCCAGCCTTCGATCACGATCGTCGTCACGGGCGAAGCATACTGCCCGCGCCCCAAGGGCGGCCCGCGCACCCGCCCCCGACGCCCCCCGCGAGGCTCACTTCTCCCAGACGAAGCCCTTCTTCGCCGCCTGCCGGCGCACCGCCTCGCGCAGCACGCTCCCGAAATCCTTCTCGCCCGATTCCTGCGCCGTCCGCGCCCGCTCCGCCTCGATGAACGCGTCGCGCTTCTGCGTCTCCGCGGCGATCTGCCGCTGGAGGTCGGTCCGCTCCGCGAGCTTCGCTTCGAGGTACGCCCGCTGCTCCGCCGCCGGCTTCCCGCGCAGCGCCTCGGGCAGATCCTCCGCCTTCACCTCGTCGAGCTTCACCCGGTCCTTCTCCTCGCCGGTCAGCACCGCGTCCACCAGATCCCACGACGCGTTGCGGTACAGCAGCCCCGCCTTCATCGACGCCCGCTCCGCCGCCGCCGCCGGCGCCGCGCTCGCCGCGTTCGAGTCCTGCATCGTCTGGTTCCGCGTCGCCGTCTCGCCCTTCGGGCCGTACGCCACGTACGTCCCGTTCAACGCCGCGCTCAGCTCGATCAGCTTCTGGTCGTGCGGCGTTGCGATCACGTCGTTCTTGTTCTGGTCGATCGCCGCGTACTCGCCGTCGGCCAGGCGCGCCACCTCGCGCCACCCCGGCGCGATCGAATCGCCCGGGTTTCCGCAGTAGATCGTGTTGATCATGATCCCCTTGGAGATCGCGTCCGCGCACACCGCGGGGTTCGTGAACGTCTGGTCCTGGTCCGCGCCCTCGTTGCCCGCGACGACGATCAGTTTCATCGCGCCCGCGTCCTTCGACCAGTCCAGGTCCTGCACCGCCTTGTGCACCACCCGCCCCACGTACTCCGTCCCGCCGTTCGTGCGGAGCGCGAACAACTGACGCGACACCTCGTCCAGGTCCGTGGTCAGGGGCTGCAGCACGCGCACCCACCCGTCCTCCGCCGAGTACCCGTCGTTGCCGAAGCTCAGCAGCGCCACGCGCAGCGCGGGGCGGGGCTTGGCCGTCGCCAGATCGCTCACGATCCCCCACAGGCGCTGCCGCGCCGCGTCGATCAGCCCGTCCATGCTGCCGCTCGTGTCGAGACAGATCACGAGATCAACCGGGCGGGGGCTCGCGTCCGCACTCGCAGCCTCCGTCTTCGGGGCCTCCGCCGCCGGCGTTCCCGCCGCCGGCTGCGCCCCAACGCCCGCGGCCGGCGCGCCCACCTGGGCCGTACCGATCGTCGCGACCGACACGCACCACCCCGCCGCCAGCACCGTGATCGTTGCACGCTTCATGTTGCGAATCTCCTTGTACGCCCGTCGGCCCCGTGCGGCACTCCATCGCGGCGCCGCCTCATGAGCAGTACGCGGCTACCCCCAGCGCGTTCCGTAACGACGCGGTAACGCCGCTCGCGCATCGCCCCCGCCACCATCTCAACCCGAGAGTCCTCTCAGCCCGGCCAGCCCTTGCGTGAACACCGACTTATCTGCGTACGCAAGCCGCCCCATCGCGGGCACGCGGGTAGACTCCCCGATGCGCACCATCGCGAAAGCCCCCGCGCGCACGCTGATCTGGCTGGGACTCGCCGGCCTCTCGCTCCCCGCCTGCACAGGACTCGAACCCGCCATGGTCGGCGTCGGCGTCACCGCCGTCGAAACCGGCGCCACCGTCCTGGGGCGCGGCAAGGTCGGCACCTACGAGATCGCGTCCGTCGACGACGTCGAAGCCGCCGCGCGCACCGCCGCCTCGAACATGGCGCTCACCTTCATCCGCGAGCGCGAGTCTGACATCGGCACGGTGCTCACCTTCCGCGACGACCGGCGACACACCATCACCGTCTCCATCGAACGCCAGTCCCGGACGGTCATGTTCGTCCGCGCCGATGTCGGGCTCTTCGGCCCCACCGGCCTCGCCGCCCTCTTCATCCGCCAGGCCCAGAAGGAACTCGAAGCCGCGCGCGCCACCACGCCCGAGTGATTCGGCTCGGGCCCGTGCCGCAATCCCAGTCGCGCCAAAGGTCCGGCGACGCGCGATCAGCCCGCCATCTTGGCGGCCTTCGCCCGCGCGTCGTCCAGCGAGCCCACGTACATGAACGCGCCCTCGGGCAGGTCGTCGCCCTCGCCGTTGCACAGACGCTCGAACGAGTCGATCGTCGACTCCAGCGGCGAGTCCACGCCCTTGAACCCCGTGAACTGCTCCGCCACGTGGAACGGCTGCGACAGGAACCGCTCGATCTTGCGCGCCCGGTTCACCGTCTGCTTGTCCTCTTCGCTCAGCTCGTCCACGCCCAGGATCGCGATGATGTCCTGCAGGTCCTTGTACCGCTGCAGGATCCGCTGCACCCGCATCGCCACCCTGTAGTGACGCTCGCCCAGGATCTGCGGATCCAGGATGCGGCTCGTCGACGCCAGCGGGTCCACCGCCGGGTAGATCCCCTTCTCCGCGATGCCGCGCGACAGCACGATGAACGCGTCCAGGTGCGTGAACGCCGTCGCCGGCGCCGGGTCCGTCAGGTCGTCCGCCGGCACATAGATCGCCTGCACGCTCGTGATGGCGCCCTTGCTCGTCGACGTGATCCGCTCCTGCAGTTCGCCCATCTCCGTCGACAGCGTCGGCTGGTAGCCCACCGCGCTGGGCATGCGCCCCAGCAGCGCCGACACCTCGGAGCCCGCCTGCGTAAACCGGAACACGTTGTCCACGAACATCAGCGTCTCTTTGCCCGACGCGTCGCGGAACTCTTCCGCCATCGTCAGCGCCGACAGCGCCACACGCAGACGCGCGCCCGGGGGCTCGTTCATCTGCCCGAACACCATCGCCACCTTGTCGAGCACGTGCGCCTTGTTGCCCTTGTCGTCGGTGTACTCGGCTTCCTTCATTTCACGCCACAGGTCGTTGCCCTCGCGCGTCCGCTCGCCCACGCCCGCGAACACCGAGTACCCGCCGAAGTTCTTCGCCACCCGCGCGATCATCTCCTGGATCACCACCGTCTTGCCCACGCCCGCCCCGCCGAACAGCCCGATCTTCCCGCCTCGCACGAACGGGCACAGCAGGTCGATCACCTTGATCCCCGTCGGCAGGATCTCCGTCCGCGGGTTCAGCTGCGCGAACTCCGGCGGCGCCTTGTGGATCGGCGAGCGCTTCCCGCTCACCTCCGCGCCCTTGTCGATCGCACGCCCCAGCAGGTTGAACACCCGCCCCAGCACCTGCTCGCCCACCGGCACCGTCACCGGCGAGCCCGTGTCCACGCACGCCATCCCGCGCGTCAGCCCGTCCGTCGAGCCCAGCGCCACCGCACGCACGCGCCCGCCGCCCAGGTGCTGCTGCACCTCGCCCACCAGGTCGATCTCGCCCGCCTTCGTCGTCGCCTTGATCTGCACCGCGTTGTAGATGTCCGGCAACTGGTCCTCGCCGAACTGTGCGTCGAACGTCGAACCGATGACCTGCGTGATCGTGCCCGTGCTGCCCATGGCGACCCTCGAGTTGTGGCGTCCCCGCGCGGCGTCGGCCTGCCCGTCGCCCGTCGCGGGGGCTCAGCATAGGCACAGCCCACGCCACCTCGCACTCGGTGCCGCCCCGACTCCCGTCGACGCGCCCCGCCCGCGAATCGGGTCCGACGTCCCGCCACTCATACGGGATCTGATCGGATTCAAAAAACTACGAAATTCGCGCGAACCCGCAAGACTTCCATTGACATCGCGGCTTCCCGCTGCGAAACTTCGGACGCTCCGAACCCCCCTGTTCGGATGCCGAGGAGAGAGACATGGGGGCCCTGGTCCACATCTCGGTGTGTGATCGATCTCGTACGCGAGACTTCGGCAGTGTCTGCCGGCATCTCGCGTCGGGTGGGGCGGGGTTTTGAGCCGGACGCGGAAACGCGACGGCAGAGGAGACAGGACAATGAAGAAGATTCTCGCTGGCCTCGTGGCCGCCGCCGGCTTCGCCGGTGTCGCGAACGCCGACATCATCATGACCTTCGACGAGGGCATCTTCCTCTCGACGGACGTGGTCCCCGTCGGCACCTACTACACGGGCGTGACCTTCGGCAGCAGCAGCACCGGCTCGCCGCTCGTCTCGCGCAACCGCATCATCGGCGGGTACAACGTCTCGTCGTTCCCCTCGGGCGCGGGCGGCGGTGAGTACTGGGTGTACGGCGACGTCGGCGTCACCAGCGCGCTCGACGGCTCGGGCAACGACGGCCGCATCACGTTCGATAACGGCGATGCCACCTACGTCGAGCTCGGCTACTCCTGCAACAGCAACTTCTTCCTCGAGGCCTACGACGCCTCGAACAACCTGATCGACATCGACACCGGCGGCGCGAACCTCCGCTTCATCAACAGCAACGAGGCTGGCCCCGGCACCCTCCGCGTCGACGCCCCCGCGGGCCAGTTCATCAAGTACGTGATCGTCCACGACACCGGCAACTTCTGGGTCATCGACAACATCCGCACCGACGCGTCCGGCATCGTCCCGGCCCCCGGCGCCGCCGCCCTCCTGGGCCTGGGCGCCCTGGCCATGGGCCGCCGCCGCCGCTAAGTCCTCGGGCCATTATTCTTCCGATCGGAAGCACGGCCCGAGGTCTTGCAACGCTCGCCGAGAGGCGAACATCCTGAATACTCGAACGACCCCCGCTCGCCAGCGGGGGTCGTTTGCTTCCGGGCCCGGCCACTCGCGCCGCCCCCGTTCGCGTGCCCACCCCCGCTAGCGCCGCCGGCGAACGCCGCACATCAGCATGCCCAGCACGCACGCGCCGGCACCCGGGCCCGGCACTGTCAGCGTCGTGATTCGCCCGAGCTCGCTGTCGCCCACGAAGATCAGCCCGTTCGCCTCGTCCACCGCGAGCGCTTTGACGCTCAGGCGTTCGAAACTCGTCGGGATCGGCACCTGCTGCGTCTGCCCCAGCTGAACCCCCGCGTACGTCCAAACGCTCAGACGCGGGTGGAACCCCTGCCCCAGCACGTCCTGGCTCAGCGCGAGCAGCACCTCGGCGTGCGGCACGTTCTGCCCCAGCAACGCCCCCGCGAACGACCCGCTGATGACATCCACACCCGTCACCCCGTCGATCGCAAGCGTGAACGACGATGTCGGCGCGCCCAGCCCCGCGCTCGTGTGCGGGCGAACGTGTACCACGGCGACCGTCGGATTGATCGACGACTCCACGCTCAGAAACCGATCCAGCGCGCGCGAGTACTCGATCGATGCCGGCGGGAACGCCGCCCCGGGCAACCCAGCCAACGCGCTCACGGGCACCGGCGACGCCGTATCCGCGACGGTCACCGTCGTCGGCGCACCCCCCGCCTGGTCGCGCGTCTGCGTGACGATGAGCGGCTCGGCGCCCGGCGCGAAGCCGCCGTAGCCGGCGCCGCTCGTGTTGATCGCCACGCCCAGCACCGAGTGAAAGCGGCGCGAGTCACCGGGTCCGAAGTTCGGCCGCCGGCTGTTCGAGACCGTCAGGTTGCCCGTCGCGCCCGGCTCGTAGAACCACAGCGCGTTGCCGATGAGGTCCCCACCATGCGCCACGTACAGCCGCCCGTTGTGAAAGTCCATGCCCCGCGGCGTGCCCGAGACCCCCCCGGCGCTCCCCGCATCCACCGGGTCCGCGAAGACGTTCCAACTCGTGTACGGACTGCTGCGCCCCCACAGGCTCACCGCCCCGGTCTGTTCGATCACACCGGCCTCGGCGACCGCCGCGAGAACCCCGACGCCGCCCACCACGACCGACCTCCACGTCTTCCGGCGCATCACGTGCCTCCCATGCGGATTGCAGCCCCGCACACCTACCGGTTCAACTCTGACACGGGTTGCAGCCCACGCCATCAAGACCTCGTGAAGATCCCCCCCAACCTCGCCGCCACCGCGCCAGCGCGGCCTCCCGCCCGGCGCGAGCGTGCGCCGGGCCCCCGCCGCTACTATGCGGCCCATGAAGATCTACGAGTATCAGGCCCGCGATCTCCTCGCCCATTACGCCATCCCCGTCCCCGCCGGGCAGATGATCACATCCATCGAGGCCGCCCCGGGCGCGTTCAAGAGCGTCACCGACGCCCAGACGCCCCCCCTGGCCGTCGTCAAGGCCCAGGTGCACGCCGGCGGGCGCGGCAAGGCCGGGTTCGTCAAGCTCGTCAAGACCCCCGCCGAGGCCGAGGCCGCCGCACGCTTCATGCTCACCAACCGCATGCACAGCCCCCAGACCCCGCCCGAGGGCCTGGAGGTCAAGAAGCTCCTCGTCGCCCGCGCGGTCGACATCGCCCCCCGCGCCGGCGGCGGCACCGAAGAGTTCTACCTCGCCATCACCACCGATCGTCGCACCCGGCGCAACATCCTCATCGCCTCGCGCGAGGGCGGCGTCGAGATCGAGCAGGTCGCCCACGACCGCCCCGACGCCATCATCAAGGTCCCGCTCCACCCCGTCGCCGGCCTCGAGGGCTTCCAGGCGCGCACCGTCGCCTTTCGCCTCGGCTTCACCGGCAAACTCGCCGGCCAGGCGGCCGACATCATGCTCAAGCTCTCGCGCCTCTTCATCGAGAAGGACTGCACGCTCGCCGAGATCAACCCGCTGGTCATCACCGAAGGCCCGGCCGGCGCCGTCGTCGCCATCGACGCCAAGTTCTCCTTCGACGAGAACGGGATGTTCCGCCACAAGGACATCGCCGCCCTGCACGATCCCTCCGAGCAGAACGCCGCCGAACTCCGCGCCCAGAAGTTCGGGCTCTCCTATGTCGCGCTCGACGGCAACATCGGCTGCCTCGTCAACGGCGCGGGCCTTGCCATGGCCACCATGGACGTCATCAAGCTCCACGGGGGCGAGCCCGCGAACTTCCTCGACGTCGGGGGCGGCGCCAGCGAAGAAGCCGTCACCGAGGCCTTCGGCATCATCCTCTCCGACCCCGCCGTCAAGGGCATCATGGTCAACATCTTCGGCGGGATCATGAAGTGCGACATCATCGCGCAGGGGATCGTGAACGCCGCGACGAACTTCAAGAACCCCGACGGCACCACCGGCTTCAAGGTCCCCCTCGTCGTGCGCTTGGAGGGCACGAACGTCGACGCCGGCCGCACGCTGCTCGAGAACGCCCGCGCGAAGCTCCCCACGCTCCAGGCCGCCACCGACCTTACCGACGCCGCCAAGAAGGTCTGCGCCGCCGTCGCCTGAGCCCCCCTCCACGACCTGTGGGTTTGCGTCGGTCGGCTCCGCCGCCCCGGCGCACGCGCGGTACGGTCCCGCGGTGCTCGTGAAGACCGCAGTCGCGCTGCGGGCCCTTCGATCACAGCCGCTCCGCATAGCCTCGGCGCCGCGCGCCACCCGAAGACGATGACACAACAGATTGAGTTCCTGGACATGGCGGCAATGGCCGGGGCCATGCTCCTCGCCGGGCACGGGCAAGCCCACCGGGCGTGGATGCAAGCTCGCCGCGCGCGGGTCCCGCAAAACGAGAACGGGCCCGTCCTTCGGAGGACAGGCCCGGGTCTTGATCTGCGAACACGCGTTCAGTTCATCGACAGGCTGTCGAGGAACCGCTGCACCTCGGCCGGGTCGGGCTTGGGCGCGTGGTGCGCGTCGTGCTGGGCCATCTCGGCCTCCATGGCCTCCTGCTTGGCGAGCGCCTCGCGGTTGCCCAGGAAGTGCGCCTCGAGCTGCAGGCGGATCTTCTCCATCGCCTTGTTCTGGATCTGGCGCACGCGCTCCTTCGTGACGCCGATGATCTGCCCGACCTGCTCGAGCGTCATCGGCTTCTCGATCTCGCCGGCCTCCAGCCCGAAGCGATGCTCGATCACCGTGCGCTCGACGTCCGACAGGTCGGCGCGGTTCTCGAGCACGATCCGCTTCACCTCTTCGGCCGCGTCCTTCTCGAACGTCGACCGCTTCACCTCGAGGAAGTTGCTCCGCTCGAGCTTGGGGTCAAAGTCCGTGGGGAAGCGCTGGCGGTACTTGCTCAGCTTCATGCCCTGGCGCGAGAAGGCCTTGAGGATCGCCCGGCAGGCGTACGTGCTGAACTTGTACCCGCGCCCCGCGTCGAACTTGTCGACCGCGCGGAGCAGGGCCATGTTCCCCTCGGAGACCAGGTCGGCGAAGTCCACCTCGCTCATGCGCGTGCGCTTGGCCATCGCCAGCACCAGCGCCAGGTTCGTCTCCGCGATCTGCTCGCGGATGCGATCCGAGATGCGGTACCACTTGAGCATCTCGTGCGCCTGCTCGGGGTCCGGCACGCGCGATTCGCTCTTCCAGACGTCCTGCTGGATCGCCCAGATGCGGTACCGCGCGTAGTTGAACTGGTGGAACAGCACCTTCTCCTGCGCGCCCGTGAGGATCACCTGCTGGGCCGACTTCACCGTCCGCCCGCGGGCCGCCGAAAGATCGTCCATGACGGGGTGGTACCACGTCGTGTCCGGCTTGGGCACGTCGGGGGCCTCGTCGTAGATCTTCTTCTCCGCCTCATCCTCGTAGAACGCCGGGGAGTCGATGAAGTCCTGCTCGCAGGACATCACCTGCTGCAGGAGCTTCTCGTCCTCGGTGCTCAGCCGACGGCGAATGGGAGCCTTGGACCCGCCCTTGGAGGTCTCGATAGTTTCCGAGCCGACACCGACGCGCGTCCTGCGCCGGACCTGCTCGAGCGGGCTCAAAGTTCGTTTCGACATCGCCTGCCTCATCGTACGATCCTCATACCCTCGCGCCGTCCTGGACTGCCCTCACCCGGCGAGAGCCGCGAGCCTGCCGTCCCTTCTACGAACACCGAACACGCTCGGGTCAGTGGTTCAAGCGCGCCGGAGAGCATTCCCAAGGAAATTACGTACTTCATCACCGCCCAATCCGTGCGCCCATCCTTCCACCAAGCCATCCTACTGAAACCTTGCCAGCACCGCACCCCGCAAGGCGGACTACTCTGCTTTTCTTCCCGTCGCAGATGCCAGTCTTCCCACACGACCAAACATTTACCGTTTACCGCGGGTCGACTGCGATCCAAGAGAGAGTCATACGCTCCCAAGCCGTCGCAGTTTCATTGTCTAGAACGAATCTAAAGGAAATGAAAGGCGATACGACCACGGCACCGGATCCATCCGGCGGTTGAACGACAAACCATCAACCAGTACCGTACCCCACGCCGGGCTCCGCGCCCCGGACTCCGACTGTACCAGAAGTCTCCGTTCCAGCCAAGTCGCAGTTCACCTTTTCGCCGCGGGGGCCAGCCTATAGGGCCTTCCCTGAGGAAACACGCCATGCCGATCACCTTGCCCAACCTGCCGTACCCCACGGATGCCCTGGAGCCCCACATCGACGCCGCCACCATGACCGTGCACCACGGCAAGCACCATGCGGCGTATGTCACCAACGGCGCTAAGGCCCTCGAAGGAACGCCCCTCGCCGACGCCGACCCGGTCGACGTCATCCGCGATCTGTCCCGGGTTCCCGAGGACAAGCGCGGGGCGGCCCGGAACAACGTCGGCGGACACGTCAACCACGCCATGTTCTGGGAGATCATGGCCCCGGCCGGAAAGGGCGGCGGCGGGGCCCCCACGGGCGATCTCGCCGCGGCCATCTCCGACGCCTTCGGCTCGTTCGACGCCTTCAAGGAGAAGTTCGCCGCCGCCTGCACCGGACGCTTCGGCAGCGGCTGGGCCTGGCTCGTGGTCGACCCCTCCCGACGCCTCGCTATCTGCTCGACGCCCAACCAGGACAACCCGCTGATGGGAAAAAGCGTGGCCGGGTGCGAAGGCACGCCGATTCTCGGGCTGGACGTCTGGGAGCATGCGTACTACCTGAAGTACCAGAACCGCCGGGCGGACTACGTCGCCGCGTGGTGGAACGTCGTGAACTGGAACGCGGTGAGCGAGCGGTTCGCGCGGGCAAAGTAGCGGCACGATCGGGGTTCGCCCCCGACGCGGGGAGAATCCATGAAACGCAAACAAATCGCCCTCGTCGTCTGGCTCGCGCTGCCCGTGCTGGTTGTCGCGTTGCTGTGCTACGCCATCGCGGTGTCGCTCGACAGCCGCGACGAGCAGCGCGACCTCTTCCCGCCCAAGGGCGCGGGCGCGGGAGACACCGGGGGCGTGAACGCCGCGGGCGAGCTGCTCGCGGGGAACCCCGCGAACCACGGCACGCGCGAAGGGCGTGAGGCCGACGCGGCTGCGCCGGCATCCGAGCCCGATCTGGTGCACCCCGAGACGCTGCCGCAGGGGTTCGTCCTGATCGTCGAGGACGTATCGAAGCGCGCGACCGAATCGTCGCCGGTGTTCCTGGCCGGAACCATGAACGCGTGGAATCCCGGAGACGCGAAGTGGAAGTTGCAGGCGCAGAGCGACGGCCGCTGGCGGATCGTGGTCCCGGCTCTTGCCGACCAGAAACCCATCGAGTTCAAGTTCACGCGCGGCTCGTGGGCACTGGAGGAGCTGACCGAGGGCCTCACACCACCCGCGAACCGCACGCTTCCGAAGATCGACGCGTCCAAGCTCGCGCCCGGCGAGCGCCCGACCTTCGACTTCCGCGTGCCGGCGTGGGGCGATCAGAAGCCCGGCGCGGCGGCGAGCGCGCCGGAGGAGCCGGTGCGCGTCAAGGGCACGGTCCGCCGACTGCCGCTCGCCGGCGGGGTGGCGTCCGGCACGCGCGAGCTGCTGGTCTGGCTTCCCCCGGGCTACGACGATCCGCGGAACGCGGCGGTGAAGTACCCGGTGCTCTACCTGCACGACGGGCAGAATCTCTTCGAGAAGCCGGCGTCGGCCCCGGACGAGTGGCACGCGGACGAGACCGCGGACGAGTTGATCCGGCTCGGGCGGATGCGCCCGGTCATCATCGTCGGCGTGCCGCACGCGGGTGCGCAGCGCGTCTCGGAGTACCTGCCCGTAGCGGCGTTGGACGCCGGGACGCCCGCGCGGGGCGACGAGCATGTCGAATGGTTGGTGCGTGAGGTGCTCCCCCTGGTTGAACGGACGTTCCGGGTGAAGCCGGGAGCCGACGAGACGGGGATCGGGGGATCGTCCTTGGGCGCGGTGATCGCGCTGCACGCCGCCAGCAAGCATCCGGATCGGTTCGGCCTGGTGCTCGCCGAAAGCCCCTCGCTGGTCCTCGGCGCGCCCGGCGTCATGCGCGCCTGGGCCGAGTCGGTCGCGCCGCCGCGACGGGTGTTCCTCGGCGTGGGCACGGCGGAGACGGGCGACGCGCCGGCGTCCGCGGACCGCAACCGGGCGTACGTCCAGGCGGTGGAAGACCTGGACGCGCGATTCAAGAGGGCGGGGCTTGGGCCCGATCGGCGGCTGCTGATCGTGGCGCCGGGCGCGACACACACGGAGAGCGCCTGGGCCGCACGCCTGCCGATGGCGCTGTCGTTCCTGTTCCCCCCGCCGCTCGATTCGACGAAGTAGCCGCGCGCGGGGGCGTTCGTGCGACTGCCGACACTCAAGCCGTACCGCATGTTCGAGCAGTTCGACGGGCTGTCGGACGCCGAATGCGCCCGGATGATGATGGACGCGCGGATCAACTGGCCGTGGCTCACGGTGCGCTGGCCGATGGTTATCGGGCTGGCGTTCGTGGTGGGGTGGCCGACGCTGATCGGGCTGCTGTCATGGCCCGGCACGGCGGCGTACGCGCCGGGCCTGATGAAATGGGTGCCCCTTCCCCGCACCGCGGAGTGGATGATCGTGTTCCTGGTCGTGACCGGGGTGGGCGGGGCGGGGCTGGCGTGGGCGCTGTCGCGCGACGCGGGGATGTGGCTGGCGCTGAAGCGGACGCTGGAGCGGAGTTCGTGCCGCAAGTGCGGGCAGAGCCTGACCGGCGTCCCGGTGCAGACGATCGGGGCCGAACCCGACCCGGCGAAGCAGTTCGTGCGGTGCCCGGAGTGCGGGAAGAAGTGGGTGCTGCTGGACATCGGGCTGACGCCGCGCGATCTGGTCCCGTTCGAGCAGCGGGGCGTGCCGACGGACTTTGCGCGCAAGCGTCCGCGCGAGGCGTGGCGCGCGGGCGCCCGGTGAGGCAACCGCGCCGGGGGCGGGTGCGTACCGTGGATGCCGCCCGGATCGCGCGCGGGGGAACCGCAGGCCCCCGGGCGCGGCGAAGGGCGGACGGCGTTGGGATCAGGTCGCGGAAAGTCGGGTCGTCCCTCGCGGACGCCCCGGCGGGAGGTTACGCTTGTCGCAGACCGACACGGTCGTTTCAACAGGCTTGGCACCGGGGCCACGCGGAGCGGGCCCGGCGCCGCAGAGCGGGGGCGTCGCACCGATGAGCGTTGAAGCCGAGATTCAGACGTCCGCCCGGGATGTCGGGCACATCCAGATGGGGCGGAAGAAGAAGAGCGATCCGCACGCGACGCGCTGGGGCAAGTTCCTGCAGGCGTGCATCAAGTTCGAGGCCTCCGACCTCATCATGAAGTCGGACCAGCAGCCGAAGGTGCGGATGCGCGGCGCGCTGAAGGCCATGGACACCGAGCCGGTGTCGACCGAGGAGTTCTGGGGCATCGCGCAGGCGATCCTGAGCCAGGAGCAGGTCGACGACCTGCACAAGTTCGGCTCGGTCGACTTCGCGTACGACTACGACGACCACAACCGCTTCCGCGTGAACCTGTTCCAGGCGCGCGGACGCCTCAGCGTCGCGGCCCGCCTCATCACCAGCAAGATCCGCAAGTTCGAGGACCTGTACCTCCCGCCCATCATGAGCGAGATCGCGATGCAGCCCCAGGGCATCGTGCTGCTCAGCGGCGTGACCGGCTCGGGCAAGTCCACGACCATCGCCGCGATGCTCGACTACGTGAACGAGCGCAAGCCCGTGCACATCGTGACGATCGAGGACCCGATCGAGTACATCTTCACGGACAAGAAGGCGACGATCAACCAGCGCGAGATCGGCATCGACTGCCTCGACTTCAAGATCGCGCTGCGGGCACTCGTGCGAGAGAACCCCGACATCGTGCTCGTCGGCGAGATGCGCGACAACGAGACCTTCGAGGCCGCCCTCCACGCCGCCGAGACCGGGCACCTGGTCTACGGCACCATCCACGCCAGCAGCACGACGCAGACCTTCAGCCGCATCTACGGCCTGTTCGAGCAGGAGGAGGTCGAGGGCGTGCGCCGCATCCTGGGGTACCAGATGCGCGCGTTCGTGTACCAGAAGCTGCTCCCCACGCTGCGCCCGGAGATCGCCCGCATCCCGGGGCTCGAGATCCTCATCAACAACACCGTCGTGCGCAAGCACATCCTCGAGGCGCGCGAGGGCGAACTCCGCGAGTACCTCAAGAGCGTCGAAGCGCGACAGACGGGCATGAAGGACTTCAACCAGAGCCTGGTGGAACTGGTCGAGCAGGAGTACATCCACGTCCGCACGGCGATGGAGGCAACCCCCAACGCCGACGAACTGATGATGCGCCTCAAGAAGCTCGGCTGAGCACACGGCCACGCCTCGCGCTATCGGACGAACTTGCCGCGCACCGACCAGCCCGGGCGGCGGCGTCACACCGTCGCCCAACGGCGGCACGTGTCACGTACGCCACTCTTGCCGAAACCACGGGAATGTGCGATGCTTCACGCTATCGCCGGGGGTCGGGCCGCGCGGGATCGCGGATGGAGGCAGGCATGAACAGTGGTCGCATGATCGGGTGCGTGGCCGGGACGATGCTGGCGCTGGCGACGGCGGGCGCCGAGCCCGTGGGGCTGCTGTACAAGGCCGTCGTCGGGCACGCGCGAACGCAGGACACGCCCGCGCGTCGTGAACGCTCGATCGGGGTCGACGTGACGGGAGCGGCCCGCCTGGCCGTGGGCGACCAGGTCCGGTTCGATCTCTTCCCCGGCACGACGCTCACCGGCACGGTGCGCTCGGCGCGCGACGCGCACGGCTTTCGCGAGATCCACGGGCATCTGTCGGGCGACCCCGACGGGACGTTCCTGATCATCGCCGGGCGGGGCGTCGCGACCATGGAAGTGCGTTCGACGACGGCCGGCTCGTTCGAGGTGCGCCACACCAGCACGGGCGGGTACGTGGTGCGTGAACTGGACGACGCCGGCTGGAAGCCCTGCGGGTGCGGGCGCGAGCACGAGGTGGGGGGCGGGCCCGCGCCGGGCGGCCATCAGGGCCCGGGCGGGTACGAGGAGCGCGGGACGCCGGTGATCCGCGTGCTGGTCATGTACACGCCCCTGGCGCGCGACGACGAGGGCGGGGACGCGGCGATCGAGAGCCGCGTGGCGTTCGCGCTGAGCCAGGCGAACGCGGCGTACATCGCGAGCCAGGCGGACGTGCAGCTCGAACTCGCGTACACGGGCGTGATCGACTACGTGGAATCGGGGAGCGCGAGCACCGACCTGGGGCGCTGGCGGAGCACGACCGACGGGATCATGGACCGCGTGCACTGCATCCGCGACGCGGTGGGCGCCGACATGTGCGCGCTGCTGGTGAACAACTTCAACGCGTGCGGCATCGCGTACATCATGACGAACGTGGGGCCGGGCTTCCAGAGCAGCGCCTTCTCGGTGACGGACAAGGACTGCATCGGCGGGTACACGTTCGCGCACGAACTCGGGCACAACATGGGGTGCGCGCACGACCGGGACAACGCCGGGAATGCGGCGTACTCGTACGCGTACGGGTACCGCACGCCCGACGCGGTGTACCGGACGATCCTCGCCTACTCGCCCGGGACGCGCATCGGGCGGTTCTCGAACCCGAACATCTCGTTCAACGGGTACGTGTTGGGCAACCCGCTGGGGCAGGCCGATGAGACGTACAACGCGTTGGGGATCACGAACACGGCGCCCGTGATCGCCGCGTTCCGCACCGGCGGGGCGCTCTCGCCGGACTACAACGACGACGGGAACGTGGACCAGGACGACATTCTCTGCCTGGTGCAGGCGGTGGCCGGCGACCCGTCCTGCTCGGGCGGGGGCGATCCGGACTACACCCGGGACGGGAACGTGGACCAGGACGACGTTGCCCAGTTGACGCAGCTCGTAGCGGGCGCGTTCTGCCCCTAAGTCGGGCGGCGACGAGGAAGTCCGAACCCCCGGCGATTGGTCCGGGGGCGTCGGATCTGGTAGACTTTCACGCATTCTCCGGGGGGGTCCTCTCGGAACCGGTCGCATCCGCACGCGCGGGGGATCGGTAACGCTCCGACGGGCGCGAGCGGCGTCGGCGGAGCGGGGCCCACCGATGTGCCGACTTCACCCCGGCGCCACCCGCGCCGACAGGAACCGCCGATGTCCGTGCCGCTGCTGAGTCTCGCCGAGGCCTACACGCTCGTCTCGCCGTGGAAGCCCTTCCTGCTGCTGATCCCCTTCATTCCCTGGGCGATCGTGGTGTCGAAGGTGCTCGACAAGCACGCCGCCCGGTTCATCCTCCCGCGCCAGCAGTGGGGCGCGACGCACGTGATCGCCGGTCTGGTGGCGGTGATCGTGGCCATCAGCATCCCGATGAAGAGCGAGGCCGCCTTCTGGATCGGCTGGGGCAGCATGGTGCTCATCCTCATCGCCGATGTCGTGGCGTTCGCGCTGATCACGAACAAGGACGATCGAGTTCCCGAGCAGCACCGGCTGACGATCGACTTCTCGAAGTGGTCGGCGGCCCGCGAGGAAGCCGCGAAGAAGAAGCTGGCCGGTCGCGTCGAGCTGGTCATCAAGGGGCCCGACAAGCAGCTGGTGTCGGCGCCGCAGGCCGGCACGCCCGAGTTCGACACGCGCGTGCTGGCCGAGACCGCGCTGATCCGCGCGATCGACGCCCGCGCGTCGCAGGTGGACTTCGTGCCCGGGGGCGGCAAGGACAACGCGTACGCCGCCTCCCTGCTGGTCGACGCGGTCCGCACGCCCGCGGTGCTGATCGAGGCGCCGCAGACGAAGGACGGCCCGCCGCCGCCGCCGCCGGGCGTGCTGCCGGGCGCCGAGGCGGTCAAGATCATGGACTTCTGGCGCACCGCCGCCAAGTTCGACGTGAACGACCGTCGCAAGAAGCAGATGGCCGACGTGATGGTCGAGCGCGGGATGCAGAAACTGAAGGTCCGCGTGTCGTCGATCGGCGCGCAGGCCGGGCTGCGCACGACGCTGGTGCTCGACCCCGAGGGCCAGGTGCGGCGCAAGGTGGAGGCGCTGGGGCTGCTCGAGCCGCAGGTGGCGGCGCTCAAGGAACTGGTCGAGCAGGCGCAGGGGCTGGTGCTGATCACGAGCCCGCCGGACTCGGGGCGCACGACCACGCTGTACTCGGTGCTGAAGATGCACGACGCCTACACGCGGAACGTGCAGACGCTGGAGATCGAGCTGCAGGACACGCTCGAGGGCATCCGCCAGAACAAGTTCGAGCCGGCGGCCGACGGGCCGGATTTCGCCACGACCGTCCGCTCGATCCTGCGTCGTGATCCGGACGTGGTGGGCGTGGCGGAGATGCCCGACGCCGCGACGGCGAAGGAGGCCGCGAAGGTCGACGCCGAGCGCTGCCGCGTCTACCTCGCGTTCAAGGCGGACAACGCCCTGGCGGGCGTGCAGACGTACGTCAAGGCCGTGGGCGACCCGGAGGCGGCGTCGAAGACGCTGCGGGGCGTGATCGCGCAGCGCCTCGTGCGAAAGCTGTGCCAGAACTGCCGGGTGCCCTACACCCCGTCGGCCGACATGCTCAAGAAGCTCGGACTGCCCGCGGACAAGGTGAAGCAGTTGTTCAAGAAGGGCGGGCAGGTGCTGGTGAAGAACAAGCCCGAGGTCTGCCCCGCGTGCGCCGGGGTCGGGTACATCGGGCTCGAGGGCGCCTTCGAGATCTTCCCCATCGGCGAGGGCGAGCGGGCGCTCATCAAGGCGCAGGACTGGAACGGCCTTCGGATGGAGATGCGCAAGCGCAACCTGCCGACGGCCCAGCAGGCCGCGCTCCGCAAGGCGCTCGACGGGATCACCAGCGTCGAGGAAATCACGCGGGCCATGGCGGACGAAGCGAGCGCGCCGGCGCCCAAGCCCCCGCCGCCCGCGACGGGCGGCCCGCGCGTGCCGGCGGCGCCGGCGAAGTCATAGCGGGCGATTCGCGGGAGTCGGAACGGGCGGGTGCTTGGGACGGGGTCGGTCGGGTCGGTGTGCCGGGGAACAAGACGTATGGTCATCAGTCTTCTCAGCGTCGGGATTGTCCTGCTGATCGCGTACCTGTGGATGACGCGCGGGTTCTTCTCGGCGCTCATTCACTTCCTGAGCGTCATCATCGCCGGGGCGGTCGCCTTCGGGGTGTGGGAGCCGCTGGCGCAGTTCTTCCTCGGCATGGGCAGCGCCACGGGCTTCATCGCCGGCTCGGCGTGGGCGCTGGGCCTGGCGATCCCCTTCGCCGTCACGCTCGCGCTGACGCGGTTCATCCTCGACAAGATCATCCGCGCGAACGTCGACGTGCCCGGCGCGCTCAACATGGCCGGGGGCGGGCTGCTCGGCCTGGCGTCGGGCGTCATCTCGGCGGGCGTCTTCGTGATCGCATCGTCGAATCTGCGGTACGACATGCTCGGCAACCGCTCGTTCGCGTCCGACCCCTCGGGCAACGTGATCCGCGAGGGCGGGCTCTGGGTGCCGTTCGACGCCATGACCGTCGCCTTCTACTCGCACCTCTCCGAGACGGCGTTCCGCACGCCCCAGCCCATGGCGCAGTGGCGCCCCACGGCCCATGAGATCGGCAACGCCGCGCGCATGTCGCCCTTCGAGGGCAGCGGCCGCAACACCTTCCGCGAGGGCGATTTCGAGGTCAAGGCCCGCTTCACCGTCGGCAAGGGCGGGTCCAACTTCTCCTCCCTCCTCTCCGATCGCTGGAACACCACGCCCCAGAGCGTGACCGACCCCAGCGGCAACCCGTACCCCGCGGGCACGCACGTCGAGGGGTACGTCGTCAGCTTCCAGGCCGGCTCCAAGGAGAAGGACGGCCAGACCGCCGTCGGCAACGCCCAGGTCTCGCTCCTGCTGCGCAACGCGACCGGCGAGCACATGATGGTGTTCCCGTTCGCGGTGTCCGCCTCGGCCGACCCGCGCACGCCCGGGGCCGCCCGCTTCCGCTTCGACGGCGCGGACGTGTTCATCGCGTCCGTCGGCGGCGCGTCCGAGTCGCTCTTCGCGTTCGAGTTCCCCTGCCCGCCGGGCTACGAGCCCGTCGCGCTCTTCGCCAAGGGCATCCGCGTTCGGGTCGATTCGGGCCCGCTGGCGCAGGCCCGGTTCACCTTCAGCGGCCCGACCGACCGCGACGCGGGGCTGGGCTCGCTGGGCCTGGGCGACCTGGCGGAAGTAACGCAGACCACGGCGAGCAGCGGATCGACAACGCCCGCCCCCTCGCAAGGGCAGCAGATCGCCGGGCTCGACACCAGCGCGGTCGTCGCGGTGGGCGACGGGCGGGCGTACCAGGAAGGCCGCCTGCCCGAGGGCGTGTCCGCCTCGCTGCGCCTGCCGTGGAACCTGCTCATCCAGAAGGGGCAGCACGGCGGGCTGGAACTGAACGAAGACAACAACAAGAACCTGATCGTGGGCGGGGAGGCGCGCATCATCCTGAAGGAGATGCCGACGACTCTCACCGAGAAGCCCTTGAAGGTCGAGAACTTCCCGGCCGATGCCACGACAGTCCTGGTGCAGGTCGAGGTGAGCCCGAGCAGCCGCACGAGCATATTGGGCGGGGCCATCACCGCGGCCGAGAACATCCTGCCCCCGGTGCTCGTCGACACGCAGGGCGAGAAGTACCAGCCGATCGGGTACGTCTACACCGACGAGACCGAACTGCGGATGAAGTTCGAGCCCGGCGATCCGATCCGGTCGATGTCGCAGTTGCCCTCGCTCTCGCGCAGCCGCCCGGCCCAGCGGATGGTCCTGCTCTTCCGCGTCAGCCTGGGGCGCGAGGTGCGGTTCTTCGCGAAGGGCAACAAGGTCATCTACGAGTACAACCCGCCCTTCAAACTGAACCAGCGCCAGGAAAACCGCTGATCGGTTCCGGCCAGGCTTGAGTCCCCGTTCAAGGAGGAGGAGCGATGCGAATCCGGAAGCACGTGATCGCTGCGCTCGCCCTCGGCGGCCTGGCGTCTACCCACGCCTGGTCACAGCCGGCCTTCGACCCCGCCGTCGTCGTCGGCTCGCTCAACTCCGACCAGATCACCGAGGCCTCGGGCCTGGGCGCCTCGCAGCGCAACCCCGGCGTGCTCTGGACGCACAACGACTCGGGCGACTCGGCCCGGGTCTTCGCGATCGACACGATGGGCCGCCTCCTCGCGACGTACAACCTGCCGGGCGTGCTCGCGCTCGACTTCGAGGACATGTGCATGGGCCCGGCGCCCGGCGGCGCGTGGTACGTCTACGTCGGCGACATCGGCGACAACCTCGCCTTCCGCCCCAGCATCGCCGTGCACCGGTTCGTCGAGCCCGCCGTCTCGCTCTCGCAGTGGACGGCCCCTACCACGCAGGACGCGGTCGGGCGCGAGTCCATCACGCTGCTGTACCCGGACGGGGCCAAGAACGCCGAGGGGCTCGCGATCGACCCGGCAACGGGCGATCTGTTCGTCTTTACGAAGCAGTCGGGCACCACGCGGGTGTACCGGGGCGAGGCCGCCGCGCTCGTGAACGGCGCCACCGTCACGATGTCGCTCGTCGCGACGTTCCCGCTGAACCTCGCGACCGCCGCCGACATCGCGCCCGACGGCTCGTTGATCATCGCCAAGAACCTGACGTCCGCTCTGGTGTGGTCGAGGTCTCCCGGGCAGACCGTGGGCCAGGCGATGAGCATCGCCGGCACGCCCGCGCCCGTGCTCGTAGGAGAGCGCCAGGGCGAGGCCGTCACGTTCGCGCACGACCTTTCGGGGTACTACGGCGTGGGCGAACGCCTGAACGCGCAGGTCTGGTTCTGCGCGCGGGTCATCTCGTGCGACCCGGACATGAACGGCGACGGCAACGTCGATCAGGACGACATCGAGTGCCTCGTGCAGGCCATCTCGGGCACCCCCGCCTGCCTCGCCCCCGGCGCAGATGCCGACTTCACCGGCGACGGCAACGTCGATCAGGGCGACGTCGAGGCGCTCCAGCAGGTCGTCGGCGGCCAGCCCTGCCCGTAAACGAACGGCACTGGGCACTGGGGCGGAGTTCGGGACGGCGAACGAGAACGAGAACGGGAAGCCGATTCCCCTCACGCGCCGATGTACTTCGCGTATGTCGCCCGGGCCTTGGCCGCGTCGCGCGTACCCCGCACGATCGCCCGCGCATCCTCGAACAGCGTGAACTCGACGCCCTCGATCCTCGCACGCACCATGAACGGCGTCGCCCGCACCTCGCCCAGGGGCGAAAGACGGCGTGCGATCGCGGCGAGGTCGATACGTCCCGCGCTGCGGGGTGAGATCTGCACGCTGTCCTGGCCGCAGAGCACCGCGTCGTCCGCGACGGCGCTGTCGAGGAACTCGAACCGCCCGTGCACGCACGTCTCGCACTCGGGATCACGCTCGGGCAGGCGCATGGTGCGCACCTCGCCCGTCCACACGTCGAGGCTCCGCACGAGCGGGGGTGGCGGCACCGCACCGGCCAGCACGCGGATCGCGTCGCCCGCCTGCATCGCGCCCGCGACCGCCGCGGCCGGGCCGAGCACGCCCGCCGTCTCGCACGTGGGCTGCGAGCCCGGGGCCGGCGCCGGGCCAAAGACGCATCGCAGGCACGCGCCGCCGGGCGCGAACGTCGCCACGCGCGCCCCCGTGCCGATGACGCCCGCGTAGCACAGCGCGATCCCCTCTCGCACGCACAGGTCGTTCAGCAGGTACCGCGTCTCGAAGTTGTCGGTGCAGTCGAGCACCACGCCCGGCCGCGTCGGGGCGAGCAGCAGTTCCGCCGCGTTCGCGGGCGTCACATCCCCCACCACGGCCCGCACGCGCACCTCGGCGTTCACCTCGCGCAGGCGCCGCTCGGCGGCGATCGCCTTGGGCAGCCCTTCGGACGCGTCGCGCTCGGTGAAGAGCGTCTGGCGGTGCAGGTTGCCTCGCTCGACGAGATCGCGGTCGATGAGCGTGACCGTGCCGACCCCGGCCCGCGCGAGCAGATCGGCCGCGGTGCAGCCGAGCGCGCCCACCCCCACCACCGCGGCGTGGGCGCCGAGCAGCCGCTCCTGCCCGGCGTCGCCGAACTCGGGGAGAATCCGCTGGCGTGCGTAGCGGTCGGTCACGCGGCAACGGTAGGGGCGGCCATGAAAAAACCCCCGCCGGAGGCGGGGGTCGAGAGTCGAGCGTGAATAAGCCGCAGAACGGCGCTTGGGTCCGTCAGTTCGCGAAGTGGGCGAACGCGCGGTTGGCCTCGGCCATGCGGTGGGTCTGGTCGCGGGTGGCCATCGCCTTGCCCTCGCCCCGGGCGGCGCCGTAGAGCTCGTCGGCGAGGCGCTGCGAGATCGGACGCCCGCGCTCGCTGCGCACCGCCTCGAGCAGCCAGCGGAACGCGAGCGACTGCTGACGCGTGCGGCTCACCTGCATCGGCACCTGGTAGTTGGCGCCGCCGATGCGCTTGCTGCGCACCTCGACGAAGGGCTTCACGTTGTCGATCGCGCGGTGGAAGACCTCGATGGCCTCCTTCGGCGCGTTCGGGTCGGTTTCCTTGGCCAGGCGTCCCTGGATGATCTCGAACGCGTCGTACACCACGCGCTGCGCCACGGACTTCTTGCCGTCCTGCATCACGCAGTTCACGAAGCGGGACAGCGTGCGATCTCCGAACCGGGGGTCCGGGCGGAGCTGTTCTTCGGCGGCGGTGAAACGCTTGCGACCCATGGGAACTCCTTCGGCTGGCGCGGCGTCGCCGCGTGTCGTTCACCCATCGGGCCCGGTCAAGGCCCGAAGGGTTACTGCCGGTGCTATGCGCCGGGCGGCGACGGTGCCGCCCGCGACGCGGGGAAAGACTCAGGACTTCTTGGAGCGCTTCGCGCCGTACTTCGACCGGCCCTGCTTGCGTCCTTCGACGCCCAGGCAGTCGAGCGTGCCGCGAACGATGTGGTAGCGCACGCCCGGGAGGTCGCGCACGCGTCCGCCGCGGACGAGGACGATCGAGTGCTCCTGCAGGTTGTGCCCTTCGCCGCCGATGTACGCCGTCACTTCACGCCCGTTCGAGAGGCGGACGCGGGCGATCTTGCGCAGCGCCGAGTTGGGCTTCTTGGGCGTGGTCGTGCGCACGATGAGGCACACCCCGCGCCGCGAGGGGCTGCCCGTCAGGTCCTTGACCTTCGACTTGCGCGGCAGGGGGCGGCGGGGGTTTCGGACCAGTTGGTTGATCGTCGGCATGCGCAGTTCGTTCCGCGGGCAAAGGGACCCGTCCCGGGAACGCCCGGACACGGGAGGGAAGTGTAGACCTCGCCCGACGCGGGGCAAGTGCGCCGAGCGCCCGGCGCCGTCCCGCCGGCCCCTATCCTCCGCCATGACCCCCAGCACGACCCCCGAGACCCCCCCGCTCTCGTTCCGCGCCTTCCAGAGCCTCATCCGCGACCGCTACTACCCCACGGACTCGGCCCGCGGCACGCCCGGCACGTTCATGTGGTTCATCGAGGAAGTCGGCGAGCTGGCGACCGCCCTGCAAGACAACGCCCCCGGGCGCACCCCCACCCCCGCCCAGCGGGCCAACCTCGACGAGGAGTTCGCCGATGTCATCGCCTGGCTCACCACGCTGGCGAACGTGAACGGCGTCGACCTGGAGCACGCCCTGCGCAAGTACACGCAGGCGGGCGTCGAGGGCGTGAAGCACTAATCGCGGGGTGCGCGGGGCGCCGTCGCCCGCTCCGGCCCGGACGCGTTGGGTGCCGGGGTCGGCTCGGGATGGGCGCGCTTCTCGGTGGGGTCGGCGTACGCGGTTCGCGGCACGCCGGTCACGACGCGGAGCTTGAGCCAGATGAGCAGCGCGAAGCCGCCCATGAGCATCACGGAGAGCAGGATCGTCTGACGGCGTCGGGCGAACTTCATGGATGCCTCCGGCTTAGCCGCCCTCGCCGGCCGTCTCGTTGCCAGCGCCGCCGCCACCACCACCGCCACCACCACCGCCACCACCACCGCCACCACCGCCGCCCGCACCACCGCCGCCGCTGCCGCCTTCGGCGATGAGTTGCACGGTGACGCGCCCGGTGTAGGCCTCGATACGGATGCGGAACGTCTGGCGCGAGCCGGTGATGTCGACCCAGCCCTCGTCGGCGGGAACGCCCGTGCCGGCGCCGGTGACGGGCCCGCCGAGGGTGTCGAAGACGAGCGTGTTGCCCGGGAGGTTGATCTCCGAGAACTCGGCCATGCCGAAGGTGTCGATGTTGATGCGCCGTTCGTCGATGCGGTTGAGGTCTTCGTCGATGGTCGAGCCGACGACGTCCACGATGGTGTAGCGCTGGTCGGTCGTGGACGAGTGGAAGACCATCGCGCGTTCACGCTGGAAGGCGATGGCGTCCGACTGCGCGACGGTGATGTCCGAGATGACGGTGCGGACGGCGCCCTGCACGCGCAGCACGTCCGTCGAGGCGAACGAGGGGACGATGAGCGCCCCCGCGATGCCCAGCACGGTCACGACCACCAGCACCTCGACGAGCGTGTAGCCAGGGCGTGGACGGGCGAACATCGCGACTCCTCTCCTCCCACGCCGGTCAGGGCTTCTCGCCCGATTCCTGCACGCGCACGGGGGGCATCTCGACGACCTTCACGTTCAGCACGCGCGACATCGCCGCGTCCAGCCGGTCCAGACGCGCGGATATGCCGCGCAGTTCGGCGATCATGATCTTGCGCTGCTCGGCGGCGTTGGTGAGCCCGGTCGCTTCTTCCGGGGGCAACGCCGAGGCCGCCCCCGGCTGCGCGTGCGCGTCGGCGACGAGGTCGGACGGGCCCCGCCCCAGCGTGATCGCGCCCAGCAGCACGACGATCAGCGTGAGCATGATGTTGGTGTAGGTCCGAGCGCCGCCGGAAGCCGCCTGCCGCGTGGTCATGTGATTCCTCCGCAATGGGGACGGCTGGTACATCGGCGGTCGGGCGGGGCGTGAATAGTCGCACGCGCGGAAAGGAGTGTCCGAGAACCCCGGGTGACGGATCAGGGGCGGGGGAAGGCGGCGTCGCTCGCGTCGTACCCGCCGGCCCAGACCTGCCCGCTCGTGGGGTCCCAGATCCAGCCGTAGGTCGTCTGGAAGGCCGTGTCGGCGGAGTTGCGGATGATGATGGTCCGGGCGTTGGCCCCGCCCACCCACATGTTCGCGGGCGGCTGGGCGAAGTAGGGCGGGGTGGTCGTGAGCAGTTCGCCCCACGTCCCGTTGCCCGCGGTGATGGACGGGTACACGTTGCCGGCACGCACGTAGTAGATCGCCAGCGCCTTGCGGATCCGGTTGAGCTGTTCCTTCGTGCTGGTTTCCTGGGCCTGCCCGGTGGCGTTCGCGAACTGCGGCACGACGATCGCCGCGAGGATGCCCAGGATCACGACCACGATGAGGATCTCGACGAGCGTGAAGGCGCGTCGGCGACGAATGACAGCGAGCATCGGATCCTCCCCAGGGCACGCGAGACCACCTTCCGCGCGCCGACCGTCGAAGCGCCCGCGCCGCCTCTCGGCGGCGGGGGCGATGATCAAGCAGAGACAACGTCCCGGGTGTTACGGCGTGCCGGGGGTGATGACGTCGTTGACTTCGTCGTAGTACGTGGCGCCGAGCTCGCCGTTGGTGATGTCGTAGTGCCAGCCGGCGTTCGCCGTGGCGGTCGCGCTGAGGGTCGTCTGGAAGCCGTTCGGCGCGGCGGGGTTGCGCGGGGCCTGCTTGATGTACCCGTCGCTGAGGTCGCCGTCGCCGTTCGGGTCGATGAGCTGGTCCCAGCCGTTGGCCACGAGATCGGGGTAGGCGTTCGTGCGAGCCTTGTAGAGCTCGATCTGGTTCTGCAGGCTCTTGATCTGAGCGCGCAGGTTGCCCTGCTGGGCGTCCTCGGTCGCGTTGGTGAACTGGGGCACCACGATCGCCGCCAGGATGCCGAGGATCACGACCACGATCAGGATTTCCACGAGCGTAAAGGCCTTCTTCGTCCGCTTGCGCATGCGCACACACTCCTTGCCGGAACAACCGTGACCGCCGGAGCGACGTTGCGCCGGCTCACCTGACACAGGCCCGCTCTCCGAGCGTCCCACGCCGCCACCCCGGTTCCTGGCGGTGGTGACGGGATCAAGCATCGGATTGGCCGGCGCCGGAGCGCACCGCGAGCGCTCGCGCCGACCGCGCGAGCGCACGTCTGCGCGGGCGGCACGGCTCTTCCGGACGCCATCCGGACGTTCGCCACGGAAGGACGCCGGTTATCAGCAGCGCTTCGCCCGCAGCGCACCGCGCGCAACGAACACCGCCCCGCGAGAACGCGGGGCGGGTGGATGGTGCGGCGTGTCGGTGTTCCGATAAAGGGTGGCGGCTAGCGCCCGCCGAGGATCAGCGGGCGGATCTGCGTGTTCGAGACGCCCAGCGACCCGAGCAGGGCCGCCGCGGCGACCGCCTCGTCCTCGGCGCCCGACGATGCCACCTCGAGGATGCGCGTCAGATGACGCTGCTCGAGCAGGTTACCGAACTGGCGCGCCGACTGCGAGGTCTTCTCGAGCAGGGCGACCCGCTCGGACCCGGAGGCGTCGAGCGCCGCGTCCGCGAGCGCGCGCTGGCAGCGCTCCTGCCCGATGCGCGAGAGGATCTCGGCGACGTCGAGGCGCGACTCGCCCCCGTCGGCGAGCGCGCCGACGAGCGGCAACGCCGCGTCCGCGACGTTCAGCACCGGGTTGTTCGAGACCGCCAGGTCGCGCAGCACGCCAAGGCTCCGGGCCCGATACGCCCGGGCTTCCTCGTCGGTGATCGGGCCGCCGGTGCTGATGTTCGCGAGTTCCGTGATCGCCGCGGCGACCGCGTCATCGCCCCGCCCGCTCACGCGGACCGCCACGCCCGAGTTCACGTCGTACCGGTTCCGCAGGGCGCTGTAGGCGTCCGCGCCGGTGATGCCCAGCACGGGCGTCGCTGCCAGCTTCGTCGTGCCCTTCACCGCCTCGACCAACTGCGGGAACCGCTCGGCGTTGAGCCCGACGCTCACCACCATGTCCACGGCCGGGGCCTCGGCGATCGGCGCCTCGAGATCGGCCAGCGACCGCCCCTGGGGCATGACGGAATAGCCGAGGCGCTCGAGCACGCGCCGGACATTCTGGTACGACTCGGCGTCCTGCGCGATCACCGCGGCGTGCCGCACCGCCGCCTCGCGCACCGTGGAAGCCAGCACCGGCACCACCCGATCCGAGCCCGCGAAGACCGCGTCGGGCTGGCTGGCGCCGATGGCCAGCGCCGCCTCGTACTGCACGCGGCGGTTGGGGTACGTCAGCGCCTCGATGAGCGGGGTGCGCCCGGCGAGGCCGGCGCCCGCCGACTTTCCGCCGGCCGTGCGTTCCACCGCCGCCAGCGCCCGGCGCGCCAGCGGGGTATCACGATCGTCGATCGCCCGGGCCAGCACGCGCGTCGCGACGTCAGCGCCGCCCGCCACGCCGTAGTACTCGGCCCCGCGCCGCGCGTTCGTGCCGCTCGTGGCGTACGCCGGGTTCACGTACCCCTCGGGCGAGTCGATCTCGCGCGAGAAGTTCGCCGCCACCCACAGCGCCAGCGTGTCCGCCGAGCCGGGGTCCGCCTCCAGGCGCATGGCCCGCTCGGCCAGGCGCATCGCGACGGCCTCGTGGTACACGGGCGTCACGATCGCGGTCATCGCCAGCCCGCCCTCGCCGTCGAACGACCACAGCAGCTGGTGCGACTCGCCGGGGAAGCTCACGGTCTCGGGCTTCTCGTCGTAGTAGGCCTCGCCCAACTCGGTGTAGAGCTGCGCGACGCTCAGCCCGTTCGTCCCGCCCAGGCGCTCGATCGCGCGGTTGCACGCGCTCCGCACCGGCTCGGACTGCGTGGTCGACGCCACGTCCGCCAGCACCGGCAGGCTGCTGCGCCACGGGATCACCCCCAGCACGTCCGCGATCTGCTCCTGGTGCACCGGGGGCAGTTCGGGCAGCACCGCGCTCAGCGGCATGATCGCCTGACGACCCAGCTCGATCATCACCTGGCGCACCTCGGCCCGGCGCGCGGGGTTCTCGCGGCTCAGCAACGCCGCCAGCAACTGCGGCATGGCGTACTCCCCCGCCGCCAGCAGGCGCTGACGCGCCAGCAGCTTCCCGCGCAGCGTGCTGTCCGTCAGGTCCTTGATGCTCGTCTCGATCTCCTGCGGGTCGCGCGCCCGGGCCACGCGCCCGCTCTGGTACGCCTGCATCATCCGGGCGGCGACGTCCTGCAACTGCTGCACGCGGATCGCCCGCTGCCACGCGTCCTCGGCCCGCGACGGGTCCTCGCTGCGCTCGACGAAGTCGACGAACGCCCGATCGTCGAGGTTCAGGTCCAGGATCTGGCGGGCCATCGCCTCCGCCAGGTCGTACCGCTGGATCCGCACATAGTGGATGAAGTCCGCCAGCAGACGCTGACGATCCGCCTCCTGCGCGCGGGCCTCGGCGCCCGACGCCGCCTGCCCGCCCGGCTGCGCGTGCGCAACGCCGGCGGCGAGGAGCAGCGACAGAATCGCGACCCGATAATGACTACGGACCAGCCCGCCCGCGCGGGCACGGAGACCTTCGGCGTGCTTCACAGAACGACTCCTCGGTCACGCGTGCCGCGACCGTTGCGCCGGACGAACACCCGCCGGGCCTCTCCGCCCTGACGGACACCGCCCGTTGTAGTGCAGCGAACACTGTACCGGGGCGGGGCGGGGGGCGTCAACCGGGCGCCCCCGAACCGCTCCGCCCTCCCCGGGCCCGTCCTTCGCGCGCCGGCTCCGCCCGCCTGCCCGAACAGGCCCCGCGTCCGAACAACGCCCCGCGCCCGGTCCCGTAACGCGAACTACGCGCGTCATCGCCCGCACGGCTGAACCACCCGGGCGGAGACGCCGATCCCTCAGTCGCGAGTGGCCCCCTGGCCTGGGCGACCGGGGACCATGCTTCGGCCCACCCCCCATGCGTTCCGAGAGGTGAGACATGCCGTTCGACAAGGAAGTCCTGACCACCGGCGAGGTCGCGAAGATCTGCAACGTCGCGCCCCGGACGGTGTCCAAGTGGTTCGACTCGGGCGCGCTCAAGGGCTACCGCATCCCGGGCTCACGCGATCGGCGTATCCCCTCGGGCGAGCTCATGAAGTTCATGCGCGCCCACGGCATCCCGCTGGAGGGAGTCAACTCCGGACGCACCCGCGTCCTCATCGTCGACGGCGAGCGAGAGGTCGTCGACACCCTTGAGAAGATCCTCACCGACCAGACCAGCTACGACATCCACACCGCCACCTCCGCCTTCGCCGCCGGCATGGAGTGCGAGAAGTTCAAGCCCCACGTCCTGCTCCTCGACCTCCACCTCGGCTCGGACAGCGACGCCAAGGCCTTCGCCGACAACGTCCGGCGCAACGAGCACCTGCAGTTCACCAAGATCGTCGCCATGAGCGGACGCCTCACCGACGGGCAGAGCCAGTCGCTCCGCTCCAGCGGCTTCGACGGGTTCCTCAAGAAGCCCTTCCAAGTCCGCCAGGTGGTCGAGGCGATCGAGGCCGCGACGAACCTGGTGGCGTGAACGCATGCCGCCGACATCGGGCTTCCCGATGTCGACGCGTGGAACACGACGATTCTGAGAACACCAAGATCACTGACTTCCGAAGACGGAAGTCAGTGGCACGGTATCTCAACCCGCGAACGCGATCATGTTACTATTATGTATGGCAGATCGGTGCCACCTGCCGGCTCCGATGCGAGTTCGCATGACGAGTTCCCTCCGCGTAGTTGGCGAGATTGCCAACACGCAGAGAATGCAGAAATCGGAACTTGCGTGCAAGGGCAATTCGGGTCGCAGAAAAATTGTGGATAACTTACTTCGCGCGAGTATTCGCAGTGCGTAACCGTCTGTGCAACAGGAGTATAGATACAATTGCAGTCGTCAGAACGCCGGAGCTCGGCACGACTGCGGCAATCCTAATTGATGAAAACTCAATATTGCTGCCCGGCGAACCTGCGGAAATTCCGTACATGCGGTCGGATTCACTGGCTGCGGCAAGGGTACCACCCGCAGCCGAGCCGTCAGCGTATCGAAACCATCCCACCTGTGGAATCTGCAGGACACTCTCCGTCCACTCCCTCGCCCCGCCCGCGACGTCGGTGAGCCCCCAGGGGGACTGCACGCCGGGGTAGGTGAGGAGCGGGATGTCGTACTGCGCGAAGTTCGGCAGCGAGAACCCCGCGTTGGCCGTATTACTTTCGCTGCCGCCCGGCCAGCCGGCCGGCGGGCCGTACTGGTACGGCGTGTCGCTTGCGTTGCTGTACTGCCACCAGCCGCCGTTGTTAGGATTGGCCGGGTCCCAGTGCGCGGCCTTCATCCACTCGTCCAGCGTCGGGATCCAATAGCGCGCGTCCGGGTGGCGCGTGAGCTGATCGGTGAACGTGCCGTCCGGGTTGTCGCCGAAGGTGCTGGTGTCGTACGCGCCGTCGGCCAGTGCCGCCACGGACGTGGACATGTTGTTGTGCATCCAGTTGGCGAAGCGGGCGGCGGTGCGCCACTCGATGCCGTAGACCGGGCGGTTGCCCGCGTCGGGCGCGTTCGCGACTCGGTACCTGGTTCCCGGGCCTGTGTACGAGGTGTCGACGACCGCGCCCCAGACCACGGGCAGCGGGAGGATCGAGTTCGGCACGGGGTCGGGCCGCGCTTTGAAGGTGTTGATGAACGCGACCCACTGCGCGGTGGTGAGCTCGCCCTTGGCGATGCGGTACTCGTAGCCGACCGAGCCGCGTCCTGTAACGTGGCCGAACGGGTCGGGGCCGTTGTACGCCGGGTTGCCTGGCGAGCCGATGGTGACGAACTCGATGCCCGAGGGGTCGGGCTGGGCCGCGGCAGGGGCAGCGCACAGCGCCGCGAGAACCCGACCAAAGACCGAAATCCAGCACGTCGCGCGCAGCGTCATCGGCAGACCTCCCGGGGGGACACTCCGAGTGTGACACGATCTGCGGGCGCGGCAAGGGGAACGCGGCCTATGTGCCACCGACATCGGCTGCCGATGTCGGTGCTCCGGGCGTGACGAGTGCGGACCGGACAGGAGCACTGACTTCCGAAGACGGAAGTCAGTGGCACGGCCAGCGAAGTGGAAGTAGCCCCCTCCGGCTCGAAGGCTCGCCGGCACCGCCGTGGGCGAGGACCGGTGCGGGCTGTCGGTGGCGCTTCGGGCTCGTCGGGCTTCGGAATTGTTACAGCAGCGGGTTCTTCGCGCCGTGCACGTACTCGCGCGTCGGGCTCAGGTTCGGCATCGGGTTGAAGAACACGTCGCTGTAGAGTTCGGCCTCGAGGTCGGGGATCGGGCTGTTCTCCGCGAACTCGATCGCCGCCCGCACCTGCTCCTTCACGTCGGCCTGCAGGTCCATGAACCCCTGCTCGGTCAGCACGGGCGAGCCGTCGGCGTTCTTGCGGACGCTCATGAGCACGTGCGCCATGCGGTCGATCGAGTCCTTGCTCTTGAACTGGTCGACCTCGTCCTTCGTGCGGTACTTCTGCGGGTCCGACATCGAGTGCCCGAGGTAGCGGTACGTCTTGAGGTCGACGAAGGCCGGCTTCTGGTTCTCGCGGCACCAATCCGCGAGGGGCTTGAACTCGTCGTAGAGGTCGATGACGTCGAAGCCGTCGATGATCTCGCCCCGCATGCCGTACGCCGCGGCCTTCTTGGTGAGGTCTTCGGCCATCGTTGTGCCGCGAGCGATGGCGGTGCCCATCGAGTAGCCGTTGTTCTCGACGATGTAGATGACGGGCAGGTTCCACAGGGCGGCCAGGTTCATGGACTCGTGCAGCACGCCCTGGTTCAGCGCGCCGTCGCCCAGGTACGTGAGGCACACCTTCTTCTTCGGGGCCTGGTCGGGCGTCACGCCCGGGTTCGGCAGCGGGCGCCTCAGCACTTCCCACTCATAGCGAGCGGCGAAGGCCAGGCCCGTGCCCAGCGCGGTCTGCGCACCCACGATGCCGTGCCCGCCGAAGAGCCAGTTCGGCTTGTCGAACATGTGCATCGACCCGCCCTTGCCCTTGGCGCAGCCCGTCGCCTTGCCGTACATCTCGGCCATGCACGCGCCGGCGTCCATGCCCCGGGCCAGCGCGTGCCCGTGGTCGCGGTACGCGGTGACGACCGGGTCGTCGTGGTTCACGCTCGCGATGGTGCCGACGGCGAGCGCCTCCTGCCCGATGTACAGGTGGCAGAACCCGCCGATCTTCGCCTGCTGGTAGGCCTGCGCGCAGCGGTTCTCGAACTCGCGGATCAGGATCATGTCGCGCAGCCACTTCACGAGCGTCGCCGCGGGCAGCGCGTCGCTCGGGCGCCCGCCCGACTCCGGGCGGGTGCGGGGCGCGTGGTTCGTGGTCATGGACTTCTCCGCGGCTGCATGGGACATGCGTGCTCTCGGGGGCGCCGGGCCAAGAGCCCGGGCGGGTGTGTTCGGACGACGGTCGGTGCCGAGTACCGGTCATGCTAGGCGTCGGCTGTTCGCACCGGCAGGTCGAGTGCGCCCGGGCGTCACGTCAGCCAGCGCCCGCCGTCCACCCGCACGATCTCGCCCGTGACGTACGTCGCCTCGAGCGCCAGCCAGCGCACCACGCGGGCGGCGTCCTCGGGCGTGCCCGCCCGCCCCAGCGGGATCCGGCGCAGGTACTTCGCCTGCGTGTCCGGGTCGGCGTCTGCCCCGCCCTCGGGCCACGCCACGACGCCCGGCGCCACGCCGTTCACGCGCACGTCGGGCGCCAGGTCCCGGGCGAGGCTGTAGATCATCTCGGCGAGGGCGGCCTTGGACATCGAGTACGCCGAGAAGTTGCGCCGAGGGCGCCCCATCGAGTGGATATCCGCGAACGCGATGACGCTGCCCCCGCCGTTCAGGCCCGACGCGCGCAGGAGCGGCGCGAACCCCGCCGTCAGGATGAGCGGGGCCGCCGCGTTCACCCGGTACTGGCGCGTGATGCCCTCCGGGGTGAGTTCGTCGATGGGCGAAGGCTCGTACACCGACGCGTTGTGCACGAGAATGTCGAGCGCGTGCATCATCTCCGCGCGCTCGGCGGCGAACGCCCCCACCGCCGTGAGGTCCGACAGATCGAGGCGGTGGAACGAGACGACGGTTCCCATCGCGGCCAGTTCGCGGGCGAGTTCGCGCGCGTCGTCCTCGCTGGAGTGGTACGTGAACACGATGTCGCACCCGGCCCGGGCGAGTTCGAGCGCGCACGCGCGCCCGACGCGACGGGCCGCGCCGGTGATGAGCGCCACGGGCCGGCGCGCCGCGCCCGCACTCGCCTGCGGCTCGGGGGCGACCCGCGTCGGGCTCTCGGGCTCGTCGGGAGGGGGCGAGCCCGCTCGGCGCCCGGCCTCGGCCCAGGGGTCCGGGCGGGGCTTCTTCGCGTCCTCGCGTCGACGCTGCGCCTCGCGCTTGAGCTCGCGTTCGCGCGACCGTCGGCGCTGCAACGCCACGCTCAGCAGCGCCACCACCGCCAGCAGCCCCACCAGCGCCACGACCATCGACCAGAACGCGACGGTCTGGGCGTCCTGACGCGAGAGCGCGGGCGGCGGGGTGCCGGGTTGAACGGTCGTCGCGAGCACGGAGCGCCACTATACCGGGTACCCCGGCGCGGGCGCCCCAGGCTACCGACGCCGGGTCAGTCGAATGCTCACGTCGTGCGACGCGTCGCGCGTGCCGTTCGCGATGGACCGCCATTCCTGGAGCACGGTATCCGGCCCCGTGAAGACGAGCGTCATCTCGCCCATGTACGCCGTCTCCGGCGAATCAAGGTTGGTGACCGAGTCATGCGCGAAGGCGATCTGGTCGGCGCGCAGCTCGCGCGCCCGCATCCGGGGCTGGTTGCCCATGGCGCAGTAGTGGGTCAGCAACAGCGTGGGGCCGTCCATGTGGTAAATGTTCGTCATCTCGTGCGCCCCGCCCGGGAACATCACCTCGCGCACGATGGTCCCGTTCGAACTCACGGTAAAGGTCGCGGCGACGTGACGCTCGCCCTTCTCGTCGACCATTTCCCACGTGCCCTCGAGCGTCTTGACGCGCTCGAACATGGCCTTCGCGGCGTGAGACGGCGCGCCGACGGCCGCCGAACGGTCCGACCGGGTCCCCGCGGCACACCCAACGCCGACCAACGCCGCCGCACTCACCGCCACAACACCGAAACACACGCTGCGCATCTGGGAGTTCCTCCGCTGGCGCGCCGGGCGCCGGCACGAGCGTACCTCGCCGCGCTACTCGCCGCCATTCGGGGCGGGCGGCGCCGGCTCGCCCGGCGCAGCGCCCGGGCCGGTCGCGGGCGGCAGGAGCGGGCCATTGGGTGCGATCAGTTCGACCGGCGTCCCGTTCTGGGGCTCGAAGCGCATGGACTGGACCAGCCATTGCCCGCCCGCGACGCGCGTGGCGGAGTACACCAGCTTCCCCTTCCCCAGGGGACCGCGCAGCGCGATGCTCAGGTTGGCCGTCTGCGTCGCTCCGGAGAACGCGACGTTGCCCGTCGCCATGAACCCCTGCTCGACCGGCGTTCCCAGCACGGCGGTGACGCGCGGGTCGGAGCTGGCCTGCGCCAGCGCGGGCTGCACCGACGAGTGCGATCGCAGGGCCGCGATCCCCACGTACACCATGCCCCCGATGCACCCCCCGAGCAGCACGACCAGCAGCACCACTGCCCCGGCGATGAGCGCCACGATGTGGCGCATCACCCAACTCTGACCGGGGGCGCGCGGGTCGGCGGGGTTCGTCGGGGTCGGGGTCGTGATGGCGTGTCCTCCGGCGTCGCGCGCGGCGCGCGGGGGGAGCGTACCGCATCCGGAGGCTTCGGTACACTGGCGCCGCACGCCGCCGACGGCGGCACAGGGGAACGCGCATGGACACGGACTTTGACGCGCTCGTGGAGGCCTCGCGCCAGGGCCAGAACAAGATGCACGAGCAGGCGCTCTGGAAGGCCGCCATGAACCTGCCGACGTGGTACTTCGTTGCGCGGGGCGCGGGCGAAGACGCCGAGCCGCTGCTGGGAGCCCTGGAGGGGAAGGGCTCGCTTCTGATCTTCACCGACGAGGACCGTGCGGCGGACTTCGCCAAGCGCCGGCTGATGCGCGCGAGCGACGTCCGCGGGGCGTCGCGCGATCCGGCGAGCGTGGAAGGGCAGGTGCTGAACATGGACGTGCCCGACGCGGTGGAATATGCCAAGGACTTGGCGAAGGCCGGCGTCGAGTGGGCCTTGTTCAACTCCGGCGGGTACGCCTTCCAGACCAGCCTGATCGACCTGGGCGACAAGTTCACCCGCTACGCCGCCGGGCGCTAGCGCGGGCGTAACGCACCGGCGCGACGGGCGTACGAATCCTCGTGCATCCGGCTGCATGGAGAATCCGGGGTCTGAGCGCGGTGGTCGTGGCGGGTTCGGCGTGGGCCGCCCTCGCCGGCCCGGTCGAGCGGTCCATCATCGACGCGGAGGCCCGCTGGGTGGTGCACCTGGATCTCGAGGCCGCCATGCGGTCCGAACCGGGCAAGGTGCTGCTGGAACTCGCCCGCGACGGACGCGTGCCCGCGCGAGATCGCTTCGTCCGCGAGATGGGCTTCGACCCCTTCGCCGAGGGGCGCGGGCTCACCGTCTACGGGCGTTCGTTCGACGAGGACGGCGGGGTGGCGATTCTGACGGCGTCGGCCGAGGCGGACCGCGCCCGCGCGAGCATGCACGCCGCCGGGCTGGGCGAGCATGCCACGCAGGCCGTCGGCAGCGTCGAGGTCCACTCGTGGTCGCACGACGATGAACGCCTGTACGCCGCGGTCGTGCCGGGCGGGCGTCCGGACGAACGGCGCGTGCTCTTCACCGGTTCCATGGACGCGATGCGCCGCGCCCTGCGGGTCATCACCACCGACCTGCCCGCGCTCGACGCGCAGTTCCCCATCCCCGAGGGACCGGGCACCATCCTCGCCGTCGCGGCCGATGGCTTCGGGAGCGAATCCGACCCCGCGCCCGCCCCCGGGTCCGAGAACGCCACCGCCGGCGCCGCCTCGCCCTCGGGCGGGCCGAGCGCGCTCGTGCTGCGCGGCGTCCGCACCATGCAGGCACGCCTCTCCGAAGAAACGGGCGAAGCGGGGCGCGAGATCCGCGGCGAACTGCTCTTCCGTGCGGTGTCGCCGGAGCGCGCGGTCCAGATGCGCCGCATGCTCGACGGGACGATCGCCGCGCTGGAGATGACCGGCGAGGACAGCCCGGACATGGCCGCCCTCGCCGCGGCCGCCGCGTCGGTGCAGGTCGCCTCCTCGGGCACCAGCGTGACGGTCCGGGCGTCGCACGACGCCTCGCAGGCCGCGGCGCTCGTACGGTTGATGATGCTGATGCAAGGCCCGCGCGAGCCGGCGCGGGAGGCGGGGAAGGAGCCCGGGAATGCACCCACGCCCTGACGATGCCGCCAGCCAACCCTTCGCGGGTCTTCGGGTCCTGACGCCCGAGACCCTCGCGGTGCGCGCGGCGTCGGGCGACGCCGAGGGGCGCGCGTGCTTCGCCCGCCTCGTCGCGCTCTACGAGTCGCGCCTGTTCACCTTCCTCGTCCGCCGGGGCGAGTCCACGCAGGACGCCGAGGAACTCACGCAGGAAGCCTTCCTCCGCGCCTGGGAGCGCCTGCGCTCGTACGACCCGCGCTGGAAGTTCTCCACCTGGCTGTACACCATCGCGCTGCGCCAGGCGATCTCGCGCCGCCGACGCTCCGCACCCCGCCGCCTTCCCGAGACGTACGACACCCCCGCGCCCGCGCCGGCGCCGGACACCTCCGAGCACCGTTCCATGGGCGCCAAGCTCTGGGCACTCGCGGCGGAGCATCTGACCGCCGAGCAGCACACCGCGCTGTGGCTGCGCTACGCCGAGAACATGGACATCCCCGAGATCGCCCGCGTGATGCGCAAGTCGCGCGTCGCGGTGCGCGTCTGCCTCTACCGCGCCCGGCAGCACCTCGCCGGGCTGACGCCCGAGGCCCCGGCGCCCCAGGCGGGCACCCGGCGCGTCCGCCCGCCCCGCAAGTCGGGCCTGCACGCCATCGCGCAGCCCGGCCTCGTCGGGGGTGTCGCATGAACGACATCGTGGACGCGCTAACGACATCGCGCCAGCTCGACGACCGGCGGTCCGCCGGCGAGGCCGGCTCGGTCCCCACCGGGCACGCCCGCGTGCACCGCGCCCTCTCCGATCACGGGGCGACGCCCTGGCTCGAGGCTCCCTCCGCCCTGCGCGAACGGATCCTCGCGCGCACGACCGCGCCGCCCCGCGAGCCCGGCTTCGCACGCCACGCGCTGTTCGGCGCGCTCGCGGCGGCGGTCGTCCTCGGCGCGGGCATCGCCGTCATCGTCATGACCAGCCCCGCGACCCCTCCCGCCACCGGTGCGCCCCCGCGCATCGCGCAGGACGCCCCCGGTCCGGCGGCGCTGGTGCGCCTGCCTTCGAGCGTGGCGCCGATCACCGAGTCCGTTCCCGCGCCGCTGCTCGAAGAAGCCGAGAACATCCGCGTCGACACGCGCCGGGCCGTGGCCGCCGTCTTCGGGCGCCTGCCGGGCGGCTGGACCCGCTGACTACATCGCGAAAGCCCAGACGCTCCACGCCGCGACGTGCAGCAGCGCGAACATCCACGTCCGCAGCACGAACGCCGGCTTGCGGTTCTTGTGGCGGACGAGGCGGAAGGCCAGCATCGCGCCCGGCCACCCTCCCAGCAGCGACAACGCGTGCAACCAGCGCTCGGGCACGCGGCGCGCGCCGGCCATCGCCAGACGCTTGTCGACGGCAAACACGCCCAGCGTCACCAGCGACAGCACGCCGTACACACTTGCAACGATCCACACATGCACGCCCGAGCGTACGTCCTCCGACGCGACGTACGAAATCATGTAGGATGCGCCGATGCGGTTATACATCGCGCGCCACGCGGATGCCCTGCCCCCCGCTTCGGGGGAAGGCGATCTTTCCAGGCCGCTCAGCGCGTGGGGCGTGCAGCAGGCGCACGGGCTCGCGCGTGCATTGGGCGCGGCAGAGTCGCCGGTCGACGTGCGGCCAACGCAGATCGTGCACAGCCCGGCGCGGCGCGCCGCCGAGACCGCGCGGCCCGCGTGCGAGGCGCTGGGCGCCGTGCCGCACGTGGACGACCGCCTCGTGCCCAACACGACCGTGAGCGCGGTGCGCGAGGTCATCCGCGAACTGGTCTCGTCGGGCGCGCCGTGCGCGCTGGTGGTCGGACATAACCCGTGCCTCTCGGATTTCGTACGAGCGATCGACCCCGCGGCGGCGTCGTTGCAGCCCGCGGATGTGGCGGTGTTCACGGTCGACCCGGGGGGCGCGTTGTCGTCGGTCGGGCGCCTGCGCGGAAGTACCCTCGCCGAAGACGCGTAGCACCAATGTCCCACGTCCCGGGCCGGGACGGGTTGCACGTTGGGCGTGCGTTCGGTATCGTTGCGGCGCGAGCGATGAGGCCACACGTTTCATGAGGCCCGTCGACCCGCGCGGAGAACTCACATGAACGGTCGGACGCTGACGGCGGTGGTCATGGTGTCGTGCGGGCTGGCGGGTTTGGCGCTGCAGGGCTGCGCGTCGGGCAGCAAGAAGGCCAAGGCCCCGATGAGCGAAGAGGCGATGATGGCCGCCATGATGCAGGCCGCCACGCCCGGCCCGATGCACGAGCGCCTCGCGAGCACGCAGGGCACGTGGGAAGGCACCATGACGTGGTGGATGGCGCCCGACGCGCCCCCGAGCACGTCGAAGACCAAGACCGTCATCACGCCCATCATGGGCGGGCGCTACACCCAGGCCGACACCAGCAGCATGATGGACATGGGCGGCGGGCAGACGATGCCCTTCACGGGCATGGGGCTCTACGGCTACAACAACACCGACAAGCAGTTCGAGTCCATCTGGATCGACAGCATGGGCACCAGCATGATAAAGTTCACGGGCGAGATGAAGCCCGACGGCTCGATCGTCTGGTTCGGGAAGTTCACCGACCCCACCACCGGCAACGAGACCTGGATGCGCGAGGTCGAGCGCATGGAAGGCCCCAACACCATGGTGCTCGAGTTCTGGGGGCCCCGCCCCGACGGCAAGGGCGAGTACCGCAGCGGCGAGATCCGTTCTACCCGCCGCTGATCTACCCGCCGCTGATCCACGCGCCGCTGATCCACGCGCCCGCCGGCGCGTTTCCCCGCCCGCACGCACGGGGCCCCCGATCGCCGGGGGCCCCGTCTTCGTTCCGCACGGCGCGATCAGCGCACGCCGATCCCCGTCCGCTTCACGGTGTCGATGTCGCGGCACGAGCGGACGGTGAGCACCGCCGTCGCGCACTCGCGCCGCCCGACGCGCGGGCCGTCCGTCGCCACGAACGTGGCGCTCGACCCGCCCTCGCAGTGCCCGCGCAGCGGCGCGCACCACTCACGCCCGTCGACGAACACGCGCAGGTTGATCTCCTCGATGCGCGGCAGCCCGCGCGCGTCGCAGGTGTCGAGCACGACCTTCGCCGCCAGACGCCCGCACGACTGACGCTCCAGCACGATCCGCGCCACGACCTCGCGCCCGTCCAGGTGCAGCACGTCCGCGCGATGCTCGAACCGCGGGTGCTCGCGCCGGTGCGGCAGCCGGGGCGCGGGCCCACACTCTCGCGCCGGGACGCCCACCCGGATCGCCGCACGTCCCACGTCCACACGCACCCGCAGGCCCGTGTCCGGGCGGTGCAGACCGAACGCGGCCTGCGCGCACACCAACCCCGCCGCCACACAGGCGACCTTTCCGGCTTCCATGACCAGGCTCCTTCTCCGCCTCTTCCCGCCGGGCTTCACGCGTCCCGGGTCGGGGGCGGGCACCTGTTGAGACGCGATTCTCAGTCCGCGGTTCCCGCCCCGCCCGCGTGACCCTACGCTTCCCGCACATGCCATCCGGTGCGCCCAATCACTCCGAGTACGTCCTTGGCACCAGCAGCGACGAGGCCGTCCGCCTCGGGCTCCAGCACCGGCTCTGGTCCGGGTGCACCCACGCGCTCTGGGAGCGCGCGGGCATCCAGCCCGGGCTTACGGTGCTCGACCTGGGCTGCGGCCCGGGGCACGCGTCGCTCGACCTCGCACAGATCGTCGGCCCCACGGGGCGCGTGATCGCCATCGACGAATCCGCGACGTTCCTCAAGCAACTGCACGACCAGGCCGTCGCGCGCCGCGCGTTCTCCATCGAGCGCGTGCTCGGCGACGTCCAGGACCTCATGAACGTGCTGTCCGAGGACAAGGGCCTCATCGATGTCGCCTACGCCCGGTGGGTCTTCTGCTTCCTCGCGCACCCCGAGCGTGTGGTCGAGGGCCTCGCATCCCTCATCAAGCCCGGCGGGCGCGTCGCGGTGCAGGACTACTTCAACTACGAACGCTCGCTCACGCTCGCGCCGCGGCGCGAGGCGTTCACGAAAGTCATCAACGCCGTCGGCGCCTCCTGGCGCGCCCGCGGCGGCGACACCGACGTCATGGCCCGCCTGCCGGGCCTGTTCCTCAAGCACGGCTTCGACGTCGTCGACCTGAACGTCGTCCAGCGCCTCGCCCGCCCGGGCACGCCCATGTGGCACTGGCCCAACTCGTTCTGGCAGACGTACGTGCCGCGCCTCGTGGAGACGGGGTTCATCACCGCCGAGGACGAGCGGGCCTTCAGCCAGGCCTGGGCCGAGGCGAGCCAGGATCCCGGCTGCTTCGCCCAACTACCGCCGGTGTACGAGCTCGTCGTCCGCCGACGCTGAACCACGCCGCCGGGGGGCGATAACGCCGAGTTCGCCCGCACCCTGTTCGAATTGCAAACCCGCCGGAATGCGGTAGCCTGTTTGCCGGGCTCCGACAGGGGCCGGTGGGAGGCTTGGAATGTCCAGGAAACTCGGATGGGCCGCGATCGTGGCGGCGACCTGTGTGTTCGTGTCCGGGGCGGCCGCGCAGCCCGTAACGACGGCGTTCACGTACCAGGGGCAACTCAAGCTCGACGGCGTCGTTGCCAATGGCTCCTACGACTTCGTCTTCACGCTCTTCGAAACAGAGTCCGGCCCCAACCCCGCGGGCGTCGAGCTGTGCGCGGACAACGTGCCGGTCGTCGACGGCCGGTTCACCGTCACGCTCCCGGGCGGGTCGTTCACGGGGAATCGGCGCTGGCTGGACATCCAGGTGCGAGACGGCGCCGCGGGCGACTGCACGAACCTCGCAGGGTTCACGCCCCTCTCGCCGCGCCAGGAGATCCTCGCCACGCCGTACGCCTCCTACGCGCTCAACGCCGGAAGCTCCACCAGCGCTGTGCTCTTCGGGGGGCAGCCGCCGTCCTTCTATCAGAACGCGTCGAATCTCACGTCCGGCACCGTGCCGGACACCCGTCTCTCCACCAACGTCCCGCGCCTCAGCGTCGCCAACACCTTCACCGCGAACGTCACGGCACCGGCGTTCAGCGGCAGCGGCGCCAGCCTCACCGCGCTGAACGCCACAAACGTATCCACGGGCACGCTGGCCGACGCCCGCCTCTCCACCAACATCCCCCGCCTGAACGCCGCGTCGAGCATCTTCAGCGGCTCCATCACCGCGACGTCCTTCGCCGGCGCGGGCTCGGCCATCACCGCCCTCAACGCCACAAACGTGTCCACGGGCACCCTCGCCGACGCCCGCCTCTCCACCAACATCCCGCGCCTGAACGGCACCAACTTCTTCACGGGCGCCAACGCGTTCACGGACAGCGTGGGCGTGGGCACGAGCGTACCGGAAGCCTCCCTGCACGTCCGCAGCAGCGACTCGCTGGGCACCATCATCGTGACCCCGGGCGTCGCCGACACCCAGAGCCAGCTCGTGATGGCCGAGAACACCAGCGTCAGCAACGCGTACATCCTCCGCTACAACGGCACGACCAACAATCTCGAGTTCCGCGGGCGGGCCGCGGACGTCGAGACCGCCGCGCTGCTCACCGTCAACCGCGACTCGGCGACGGCCACGCTCGGCAACGCGACCGAGCCCGGCCGGCTAAACATCAACGGCGGCGACGTGGCCCTGTCCGTCAGCTCCTCCGGTGTCGGCGACTCCACCGTTGTCCTCCCGCCGGATTCCATCGGTTCGTCGGAAACCGTCAACGAACCTGGGGTTCGATCGGAAGCGAACGTCACGTCCTTTGGGCTCGCCGAGGATGTCTCAACGACCGTGGAGACCGTCACGATCAATGCCCCCACGGCCGGCTTTGTCGTGCTCATCGGGACGGTCGAGTTCGAGAACTGCGACGTTCTGAACGCGACGGTCTTCGCCTTCGCGTCCGCGAGTTCAACCGTGAGCGCTACCGCCGGGCAGTCCCACCGAATCATCACGGGCTGCGCCCCGGCGACGGTGACCACGCACAACGTCGTCTCCGTCGGCGCCGGGAGCACCACCTTCTATCTTCGCGTCCTGTCCTTCAACGCCAACGTCTCCGTGATCGACCGGCGTCTCACCGCGATGTTCTTCCCCACGCAGTACTGAGCCTTCCCGGGCCGCTCCGAGCCGCGATCACCAGAGACCGCTCTCAGCGCCCCCGTGGCGCGACCTGCGCGGGGTGTGATGAGTTACCGGGCAATGCGTCCCGTCGCCGCCGCGGGCGGGCGCAATGAGCTCCGTACTGACGCCGCGAGCGAACTGCGTCGACCGCGTACAGCCGGCTCTTGGCCGGCGTACCCCGGAAAATCCTGTACAATGCGCCGTTGCCGTTGCATGCCTGCAGCGGTTATCGGGCATGTGCGCCGAGTTCTCCCGGCATTTTGGGAAGGATCGCACAACCAGGCGCCTCTCTATGCGAACAGTTGGTGCCGCCCGAACGACTCGGGCGGCCTGTTCGCGTCCGCCGCTCGTGCTTTGTTCGTGTCCGAGCGTCCGTCCGCACCACTCTGGAGAGAGAGACATGCGTAATTCTGTTGTGTCGGTGATCGTTCTGTCCGTCTGCGCCGGGGCCGCCAGCGCGCAGCTCAGCACGTCGTACATCCCCGCGCCCGCCGGCGGGTACAGCGACCGCATCCCCAGCCTGAACGAGGGCTTCGAGACGTTCGCGCCGGGCCCGATCAGCGGGCAGAACGGCTGGACCACGTTCGCCGCGAACGGGGCCGCCCCGGTGATCTCCTCCGCGAACCCCGCCAGCGGCAGCCAGCACTTGCTGCTCAGCGCCGGCCCCGGCTCCACCGGGTCGTTCAACGGCGCGTTCAGCCCGGACTTCGGCGACTTCAGCAACGATTTCTCGTCCGTCAGCGTTGACGTGCTCATCTCGAACACGGGCGACCAGGACGCCGCGATCATCGGCCAGGCGCCCAGCCAGGCGCTCCTCACCTGGCGCGCGCTGCTGAACTTCCAGGGCAACATCCTCGTGCTCGACGACGTCGGCGCGGGCCTCGCGTTCGTCGACACCGGCGCCGACTGGACCCCCGGCCAGTACTTCAACTTCCGCGTCGACACCAACCCCGCCGCCGACACCATCAACTACTACTACAACAACTCGCTCATCTACTCCAGCGTCTCGGGCGTCTTCGCCGCCACCGCCGTCGAGCAGGTCATCCTCTTCGGCGACAACTTCTTCAGCTCGTCGTCGTTCACCGCGTACGACAACCTGACGATCGTCCCCGCCCCCGGCGCCGCGGCCCTGCTCGGCCTGGGCGGCCTCCTCGTCGCGCGTCGTCGGCGCTAAGTCTCGCGGCGTCCGACGCTCTACGACCATCTGCACGCCTGACCGGGCCCGGCGGCCTCCCGCCGGGCTTTTTCACGCGCGCACACGCCATGGCGGGCAGACGCCCCTCGCCCGAGATCGCACGCCGGCAAAGCCGCCGGCAGTCATGGCACGCCGTGGCGCCCAGGATCGCTTGTGCGTTCGCCCCATTTCTGAGAAAATCCAATGCGTCCAGGTACCAGATTGAAGGGAGGGAAACCAATGGTGCGACTGACTTTCGTGTTGTGTCTCGCCGCCGCATCCGCCGCATTCGCCCAATCGCTGACCACCGCGTTTACGTATCAGGGAACGTTGCGCGACGCCGGGCAGCCCGCCGGCGGCTCGTACGACTTGCGTTTCCGGCTCTTCGACTCGGCGACCGACGGACTGCAGCAGGGCGCGACGTTGTGCACGAATGACGCCCCGGTCGTGCAAGGGCAGTTCGCGAGCGTGCTGGACTTCGGTGCGCAGTACCCGGGCGCGCGGAGATGGCTCCAGATCGAAGTACGCCCCGACGTCGGGACCGGATGCGCGGACGACACCGGCTGGACCATCCTGACGCCGCGTCAGGAGCTCACGCTCACGCCCTACGCCGCACGGGCGCTCTCGGCCGGCGTTGCCGACGACGCGTCGAATCTGAACGGTGAGCCGGGTTCTTCTATCAGGACGCATCGAATCTCTCGTCGGGCGTTCTCCCGGGTGGTCGCCTCGCCGGCACATACTCGGGAGCAGTAACGTTCTCGAACGCCTCAAACGTGTTCACCGGATCGGGCGCCGGCCTGCAGAACCTGAGCGCGGCCAACGTCACGAGCGGGACACTCCCGCTCTCGCGGGGCGGCACCGGCGCCAACCTGTCGCAAACCGGCGGCACCGGGCGGTTCTTGAAGCAACTCGGCGCGGGCGCACCGGTCACCGTCGCCCCTATTCTGTCGTCAGAACTTCCCGCGTTCGGAGGCGACGTAACCGGTCAGATCAACGCGCTCACGGTCAACGGGCTGCGGGGCGTTTCGGTGTCCTCCACGCCGCCTTCCGATAATCAGGCGCTCGTGTTTCAGGGTGTATGGACGCCGACCACGCTTGCCGTCGGCGGCGACGTTGCCGGCGCACTTTCCACAACGACCGTCGTCGGACTTCGCGGCCGCCCGGTGTCGCCAACCGCACCTTTGACCGGTCAAACGCTTGTCTGGAGCGGCGCCGCATGGACACCCAGCACTGTGACGCTCGCGGGCGACGTGACCGGCGTCGCGGGCGCCACGACGGTGGACCGCCTGCAGGGCCGCGCACTCGCGAGCACCGCCCCCACCACCAACCAGGTGATCGCCTGGAACGGGTCGGCCTGGGCCCCGGCGAACGGGGTGCGCGCCCCCGCCGGCAAGACCCGGATCATCTTCGGCGTGTACACCTCGGCGCAAACCTCCGGGCCCGGGTACTCGGTCTCGAACCCCTCCACCGGGGTGTACACGATCACGTTCTCGCCCCAGTTCGCGGGCCCGCCGACGGTGGTGGCGACCGCGGTCGCGGGGGTGGGCTCGCGCAACGCGGGCGTGGGCGCCGCGCCGAGCGCGACCACGGCGACGGTGCAAACGCACGACAACGTGACCGACGCCCTCGAGAGCAGCATCTGGTACTTCATCGCGGTGGGGCCGGACTGATTCGTTCTGGGGCGGTCGCGGCTCGCTTCCTATCATCCCCGCGAATGCCCGATCCTTCCCCGCACATCCGCAACTTCTCGATCATCGCGCACATCGATCACGGGAAGAGCACGCTCGCCGACCGCCTGCTCCAGGCGACCAACGCCGTCTCGCCCCGCGAGGCCAAGGAGCAGATCCTCGACTCGATGGACCTCGAGCGCGAACGGGGCATCACGATCAAGGCGTCCGCCGTCACCGTCTGGCACCGGCACAAGCCCGGCGCCAAGGCCGACGACCTCGAGAACGAGTACGAGACTCCCGTGGACGACGCCGGCCTGCACACGCCCCGCAAGGGCGAGAAGGCCGAGGCCCACGGCGATCTCTACATGATGAACTTCATCGACACGCCCGGGCACGTCGATTTCAACTACGAGGTCTCGCGCGCCCTCAAGGCGTGCGAGGGCGCGATCCTCGTGGTCGACAGCACCCAGGGCGTGCAGGCCCAGACGCTCGTGAACGCGTACCTCGCGGTGAACGAGAACCTCACGATCATCCCGGTGATCAACAAGATCGACCTGCCCGGCGCGAGGCCCGTCGACGTCGCCATGGAGATCGAGCAGACGCTGGGCTTCAAGGCCGAGGACTGCCTGCTGGTGTCGGCCAAGACCGGCCAGGGCATCCCGGAACTGCTGGCATCGATCTGCGAGAAGATGCCCGCGCCCCGCCCCCCGGTGACGGAACACCTCCGCGGGCTGATCTTCGACGCCGTCTACGACGACTACCGCGGCGTGATCGTGTACTCGCGTATCTTCGACGGCACGCTGCGCGTGGGCGACAAGATCCGCATGATCGGCACGCAGCGCACGTTCCTGGTCAGCGACCTGGGCAAGATGACCCCCAAGCCGGTGCGCGTCAAGGAGCTCGGCCCCGGCGAGACCGGCTACGTCGTCGCCGCGATCCGCACGCTGAAGGACGTCCGCATCGGCGACACCATCACGCTCGAGCACTCGCCCGCGACCGAGGCCCTCCCCGGCTACCAGCCCCCGCGCCAGATGGTGTTCTGCGACTTCTACCCCGCGACCAAGGAGGACGGGGAGTCCAGCGATTTCGAGGACCTCCGCGAGGCCGTCGAGAAGCTCTCGCTCAACGACTCGTCGTTCACCTTCCAGCCCGTGCACAGCGAGGCGCTCGGCTTCGGCTATCGATGCGGGTTCCTGGGCCTGCTGCACATGGACATCATCCAGGAACGCCTGGAGCGCGAGGGCGGCGTCGAGGTCGTGCAGACCGCCCCCACCGTGTCCTACCAGATCGTCTGTCGCGCGGGCACCGACGACATCGTCTCTCCCGCCGGCCAGGTGCTCAAGAAGGTCACGCCCGACATGCCCCACTACGCACAGGTGCCCCCCGGGCACGTGCTGCTCGAGGTGCACAACCCCGCCGAACTCCCCAACCCCTCCATCATCGTCGAGGTGCGCGAGCCCATCTGCCGCCTCGAGCTCATGATCCCCAAGGACAAGATCGGCGACATCATGAAGCTCGTCCTCGACCGGCGCGGCGTGTACAAGAACCAGTCCTTCGTCTCCAACACCCGCGACCTCCTCCAGTTCGAGATCCCCCTCGCCGAGATCATCTACGACTTCTTCGACAAGATGAAGGGCCTCACCAGCGGCTACGGCACCATGGACTACGAGGTCATCGGCTACCGCACCGACACGCTCGTCCGCATGGACATCCTCGTGAACGGCGAGGCCGTCGAGGCCCTGTCCGTCATCGTCCACCGCGAGAAGGCCGAGCACCGCGGGCGCGGGCTGTGCGCCAAGCTGCGCGAGCAGATCCCCCGCCACCAGTTCGAGATCCCCGTCCAGGCCGCCATCGGCGGGAAGGTCATCGCCCGCGAGACCATCAAGGCCTACCGCAAGGACGTGCTGGCGAAGTGCTACGGCGGGGACGTCTCGCGCAAGCGCAAGCTCCTCGACAAGCAGAAGGAAGGCAAGAAGCGAATGAAGAACATCGGCGCGGTCACCATCCCCCAGGAGGCCTTCATGGCCGTCCTGGATACGGGGGATTGAGCCTGTATTTATGACCAGGAATGCGCAGTCCGAGAGATTCTCCGCCCGAATCAAACGGGTGATATCTCGACAGGATCTAATTATGCATTACGATAGACATTGCACAGATCAGGCAACTTGGACCGAAGACCGACTATCTGATCTTCCTGACAGCGAAAATGCCAAGTTTGAAAGAAAGGCCGGCGCACTTCTTGATGATCTCGACTTTAGAAGCAAACTTGCAAAGGCAGTTTCGGCGTTTGCCAACTCTGGCGGCGGACAACTGATCATTGGACAAACCGACATTGGCAAGTTTGACGGCGTCGAGGAGTTCAGATCAGGCACACGGACTCGCACATCACACTGGCTAGAACAAGTACTGCCGAAGCTCGTAGAGCATCCACTGTCTCATTTTCAGATCTCCGAAGTGATCCGCTCGACTAAAGAGGATTCACGTATACCTCTCGGAAGAGTAGTTCTCATCATTGATATTCCGGACAGCCCACTGGCACCGCACCAGAGCGTTTACGACCATAAATATTACCACCGTCGCGGCGGGCGGTCCGAACCGGCATCTCATTTCTATCTAGAGCTACTGAGGAATCGGTTGATTGCGCCACGATTACAGGCCACTCCTATGAATTTGGCCGTTCGCAGAGCATTTACTTCAGCCAAAGGGCTGTTCGTCCAGACATGTCTAGAGTTTGAGATCCGAAATATAGGACGCGTTGCTGCGTACAAGTGGGCATTCGAGTGGGGATTCACGCCCCCGACTGAACTACGCGACAAGTATGTAATTAGCCTCGCTGAAATGCCAGAGGGCACAGATCGATCCAGCTCTATTCGCGTCGACGACACAATATTGCCCGGCTTCGCACTAACAGAAAGCAGACACTTTGGGCTTTATCTTGCCGACACAAATACTTCGAGGGACGACTTGTTGGTCCAGTTGCACACACTCATCCCCGATGATTTTATGATATCTGTTAGATTAGCCACCGAAGTATCGCCCGGGGAGCGTATTTTGTTGCCCCTTTGGGGGAACATTTCACGAGATAATGCTGTTGCATCAATCACAGCAGCCATTTATGCGAATCGGTGATTTTCTAGATTGTTATTCAGAACTCTGCTGCGTCGAGGTCGCGATGGCATGACCGCGTACCTCATCAACATCTTCTACAGCAAAGAAGACGACGGCTACATCGCCGACATTCCGGACCTCAAGTACTGCTCGGCCTGGGGCAAGACTCCGGAAGACGCCGTGCGCGAGGTGCTGGTCGCGCAGAAGGCGTGGCTGGCGTCAGCGAAGGCGGACGGGCGCAAGGTGCCCAAGCCCCGGTACCGCCCGGCGATCTACGCCGCCGCGTCGTAAGCGCCAGCCGGCAGGTCGGTTGCCCTCCCCCGCTTGCGGGCGATCGCGGCGCGCGGTAGCGTGTCGGCGCGGGTGGGAGGTGCCCCGAGGGGCACGACCCGCTTCGGAGAACTGGCCATGCCGGTGTACTGCGTCAAACTCGTGAAGACTTCGAGCCCCAAGTTCATGCACAACGCCGGGAAGGCCGGCACCTTGCCGAAGTGGTCGTACGAGTACTACGACGAGGAAGAGCCCACGAAGAAGGGCTCGTTCGACATCAACATGACGCGCAACATGGCGGGCGACGAGAACAAGCAGTCCAAGCAGATGAACGACGCCGCCATCGCGCTCGTGAAGAGCAAGCACAGCGGCGTGAGCGTGAAGATCGTGAAGTAGCCCGCGATCCGTCGCCGCACGAAGAAGCCCATTGCCGAGCCGTTCGATCCCGCGGCGTGCCGCGTGCGTCGAGCGGCTTTTCTCTGCGCACGCCGCACTGCTCCCCGCGTCGCCCGCGCGGCTTCGCGCGATCTTGACGCCCGCGCGACAATATCGGGCACGCACCGGCGTTCACCATCCCGTCACGCAACGCCCCGTCGGGGAGGTTTCCGGACCTTCGCGAGGCCGCCGGGGCGCTGCTCGAACAGAGGATGGTGCAGCATGCAACGGAATCGGATCGCATCGGTCGCACTCGCGCTCGCCGCCTTCGCCGGCGCGGCGGAGGCCCAGCCCTTCAACGTCCGCTCGTGGTACGCGGAGGGCCAGGTGTTCGTCGTCTGGCAGTTCACCGCGCCGCCGGCCGCCCCGACGGACACCGTCGAGGTCTACGCCTCCGTCGCGGCGCAGGTCAACGTCGCGAACATGGACCGGGTCGGACGGCTCTTCTACCCCGAGTACACCGGCGCACGCCTCACGGAGTTGAACCCGGCCGCCCGGCTCCTCCTGCCCACGCCCGCGGGCGGCACGTACCGCCTCGCGCCCGACGAGGGCGCCTTCGCGTACACGCCCCGGTCCAGCGGCAACCTGTTCTTCGCGGTGGTCGACACCGGTTCGACGACGGTGAACGCCGGCAACAGCACCGCCGCCGCCTTCATGTACGACCCCGTCGGCGACGCCATCCGCCCGCACCCGCAGTTCGACGGCTTCACGCCGGGCGGCTTCCCGTACACCGCGTTCGTCGTGTGGGCCGAAGGACGCGACGACCACACAAACGCCCGGCCCGACATCCCCGTGCTCGCGAACGCCGCCAAGAACGGCGTGCCGCACGTCTTCGCCGTGGCGCGCCCCATCGTCGCCCCGCCCAACCAGGACCTGTCGTGCGTCTTTGCGATGCACGGCGGCGGGGGCGAGTACGAGCTGTTCCTCCCGGGCGTTCCCGCGCGGGCGCCCATCTCGCTGCCGCTCACCGACGGCATCGTCGTCGCGCCCGACGACTCGTTCTACGCCAACATCGAGGGCAGCCTCGTCCGCTCGAACACCTCGTGGCTCGGCTACGTCACCTCGGTTGATCCCTTCGACTCGCTCCCGCGCGTCCCGCCGCTCGACGGCGAGACCGTCGTGAACTTCACCCAGCGGCGCGTGCACTGGATCCTCGACTGGCTTCTCAGCCCGCAATCCCCCTACGACCTCGACCCCACCCGCGTCGCCATGATCGGGCACAGCGGCGGCGGTCGCGGCACGTCGCACCTCACCCGCCTCCGCCCCGAGCGGTTCTGCGCCGCCGTCTGCTACACCCCGGCCCTCAACCTGCCCTCGGGCAGCACCGGCGACGAGAACTTCCTCCGCGGCACCAACGACCAGAACCTCGCGAGCAATGTCCTCGGGCCCGACGGCGATCCCGTCCGCGTCGTTGACTTCTTCACCGCGTCCACCCGCATCTCCGCGACGCAGCGCGACTTCCCCTTCACCCGCATGTACTTCGGCAAGCGCGACGTCGCCACCGCCGCCGCCTGGAACTCCTCCATGCGCGACATCCTCGACGACATCAACGACTCGCGCTGCGGCACCATGATCGCCTGGGACGAACGCGAGCACGGCATCGAACTCTGGACCACCGAGCAGCCCACCCCCGGCCCCGACATCGGCCAGTGGGTCGCCCCCGTCCGCACCGTGCGCCCGTCGGCCCAGTACCTCGTCGACACCTACCGCGCCAACCAGTCCTACCCCGGCTTCTTCAACGCCGACCACGACCCCGCCACGCCCCTCTCGCGCCAGCCCGACCCCGGCAACGGCAACCCGAACCTCGGCGACCCCTGGGGCACGTGGGAGGGCTATTTCGAGTGGACCGGCGTCACCGACACCCCCACCACCTGGGGCGCCACCCTCTACGCCACCGGACTCTCGGGCGTCGCCATCGACAACGCCCCGGTCCCGCGCATCAAGACAGACGTCATCCCGCGCAAGGTCGCACAGTTCCGCCCCATCGAGGGCACGCCCGTCGACTGGACGGTGACGGACATCGCGTCCGGCGCGGTCGTGCAGAGCGGCGTCGTGCCGGCCGAGAGCGAGGGCGTGGTCGCTGTCCCGGGCGTGCTCGTGCCGCGGGATCCCACCCGCGTGCGACTCTCGCTCGCGATCCCCTGCCTTGATCTCGTCTCGCCCCCGAGCGACACGTTCGTGTGCACCGGCTCGCAGCTCGTGCTGGATGTCGGCGTCGCGGGCGACAGTGCGGGGCTGACCTACCAGTGGCGTCGCAACGCCGCGCCCGTCAACCCCGCCGACAACCCCACCGCCCTGACGCGCACGCTCGTCGTCGACGCCGCCACCCAGGGTGATTCGGGCATCTACACCTGCCGCGTGGCGAACGCCTGCGGCAACTTCACGACCAGCCCCGTCACCGTCGTCGTCTCGTGCTGCCCGGACCTCAACGGCGACGGCAACGTCGATCAGGACGACATCGCCTACCTCACCGACGTCATCGGCGGGGGATCGAACCCCACCGGCATCGACCCGGACTTCAACACCGACGGCAACACCGACCAGGACGACATCGCGTCGCTGACCGATGTCGTCGCCGGCGGCCCGTGCCCGTAATGACCGCGACACGCCTCGCAGGTTCCTCGCCGCCGCCGGGCTCGCCCGGCGGCGGTGCCATTCCTGCGGTGAAAATCGTGGTTGCGGAACATTCCCCAGACGGGTATGCTCTTCGTGCTGTCGGTGCCCGGGCGGCCTGAACGCCTCTCGGGTGAAAAGGGAAGCGTGGTGAAAATCCACCGCGGACGCGCCGCCGTAACGGGTGAAGACGCGGGTCACGGGGCTGGCTTCGGCCGGCCTCAGCCACTGGGTTGAGCGAGGTACGAGACCTCGACCACCCCGGGAAGGCGACCCGCCGAGCCCGAAGCCGGAAGACCTGCCGATGGCTGTGTGCTGTTGGGCCCTCGCGGGCCCGGGGCCGGTTTCACCGGCTTTGGGCAAGGGCGCCGGCGGAGCGGTTCGGCGTCTGTCCCTGCGCCGGGCCACCCCCGTCTATTCCGCGAGCGGCTCGTACCTTCGGCAGGGATCATCCCGCGCGATTCGGGATGACGCCGCGGTCGCGGATGGAGTGCGGAGTGCGGTACTTCGGAGTTTCGAGCGGGCGCCCGGCCGCCGGATGTGCGCCGGCTGCCCGCCCGAGCACGCTGGTGCGGGCGGTTGCGTCGATGGTCCTCACCACGAGCGCGCTGCCCGCGTGGGCGCGGATGGGGGAGCCAGACCCCTACGCCGATCACGTGGTCGGCTTCGTTTCCGGCGCCGGCGCCGTTCCCGGGTACAACTTCCCCGCGCGCGCCCTGGGCGCGCCCGAGCGGTTCACGGGTGAGGAGCTCGGCTTCCCCGGCGCCATCACGCCCTTCAACCCGGCCTTCGGCTCCGACGAGATCGTCTCCATCGGCGCGGGCGGGCAGCTCGTCCTCGAGTTCGACGAGCCCATCGTCGACGACCCAAACAACCCCTTCGGCCTCGATCTCATCGTGTTTGGTAACGCCGGATTCATCGACGCCGCCTTCCCCGCGGGCCAGGTCCGCCCCGACGGCGCCCTCTTCGGCGTCGGCGTCGCGCCCGTCGTCCAGGTCTCAAACGACTTCATCGACTGGCGCACCCTCGGCCCAGGCGCCGACGCCCTCTTCCCCACGCTCGGCTTCCTCGACCTCACCGACGCCTACGCCCCTGCCCCCGGGCAGGTGCTCACCGATTTCACCCGCCCGGTCGATCCCACCTTCGACCCCCGCGGGCGCACGTTCGCCGAACTCATCGCCGGGTACGCCGGCTCCGGCGGCGGCACCGGCTTCGATCTCGCCGGGTCGGGCCTTGCCTCCGCCCGCTACGTCCGCATCATCAACGTCTCCACGTCTCCCGCGGCGTTCGAGATCGACGCGATCTCCGACGTCTCGCCCATCCCGTCCCCGTCCTCCGCGATTCTCCTCGGCGTGCTCCCGCTCTTGCGCGGGCGACGCCGCGGGCTCTGAAGTTGGAGAGTGAGCACGCGCGCCCCGTCGAAAGGCGTGGCACGCGGTTGTGCGTACACACGGCGGAAGAGTTAGGGCGGCCTCGAGCGCTGCTGCCGCAGCGCTCTGGGCTTTCTCCGGGCACGCGGGCGCGCAATCGGGCGCGTCCGACGCGTGGCCCGGGCTGGCCGGAGGCCCGTCCCGCGCCGCGCTCGTTCATCGCCCCGCGCCGCCCCTCACGCCCCGACGCTGGACCGCTTCTGCCGACGACACGGGCTCGCCGGTCTGGTTCATCCCGAACGCCGGCATGGTCGTCGCGGGCGAGGGTCAGGCAAGCCTCGTCATCGGCGTCGGGCGCGTCTCGCGCCCCGGCGAGCCTCCGGGCGCGCCGTACGCGCTCGCCTTCGCGGCCGACACGGGCGAGCCGCGATGGTCAACCCCCATCGACGCGCCCTCGCTTGATTCCTTCAGCACCCCCGCGATCGATGCGGCGCGGGCGCTGGTCGTCATCGCCTCCGGCTCGGAAGTCGCCGCCCTGCGCCTGAACGACGGCGTCGTCCTTTGGAAGACCCAACTCCCGCGCCCCGTTGTCAACGCATCGCCGCTCGTTGTGGACGAAGGCCCCGGCACGGCCCGCGTGTTCATCACCGACTACGACGGCTTCGGCGACGCCGCCTCGCTCCACTGCCTCCGCCTCGACGACCTCAACGAGCACGGCGAGCCCCAGACCCCCGGCGAACTCCTCTGGAGCGCGCCCATCGGCGCATCATCCGGCAACACGCCCGCGTACCTCCCGCTCGCACGCGGCGGCGTCGGCCTGGTCTACGTCTCGACCCCCGGCGAAGAGGGCGAGGGCCCGGGCATCGTGCGCGCGTTCCCCGCCTTCGCCGATGGCCAGCCCTGCCCCGCCTGGTCCTTCCAGAACGTGCTCGACGCCGGCTTCTTCGGCGGGCTCAGCATCCGCGAGCCCGACGCGCCGGGCGAGCACCCGCACGTCTTCGCCGCCTCGTACGCCTTTTTCGGCGGCCTCACCAACTCCAACCTCGTCAAGCTCGACGCCTGCTCGGGCACGCTCGTCTGGTCCGCGCCCGCGAGCCGCACCTCCGCCATTCCCGCATTGCTGCCCGGCGGGCGCATCCTGCTCTCGGGCGGCATTTCCGGCTTCGGCAGCGTGCCATCGGTGCGCCTGTACGCCGACGCCGGCGCGACCGTCGCCACCGTCTGGGACTCCGCGCTCGACTCGTGGGTCGATGCCGATCACGACGGCACGATCGATCCCGGCGAGTACCTGCGCGTCGGCGGCTGGTCGAACCAGCCCGTCGTCTTCGAGTTCGCCGGATCGACGCTCGCCGCGTGCGGCGTGCCCGGCACCGGCGCCGCCAACACCCATCCGTCCGATCTGCTCCTGCTCGACCTCTCGGAGCACCCCTCCGCCCCGTCGTTCGTGCGCGCCTCGCACCCGGGCATCGGCGCGTCGCCCGCCGCGGGCGGGCTCATGCTCTTCGCCACCGGCGCGGGCGGGCTGGGCGCGCTGGGCATCCCGGCGGGCACGCTCGACCTCAACGCCGACGGCTCGTCCACGATCGACGACCTGTACGCGTGGGAGACGGGCCTTGGCATGCGCGATCTCGACGCCAGCGGCGTGACGGACGCCGCCGACCGCGCCTGGCTCATCACCCGCGTCCGACTTCCCGTCCGCACCCCCGCCGCCCCGGTGACGCCATGACGCGACGCGCCTTCTCGCTCATCGAGGCGCTCGTGTGCACCGCGATCATCGCGCTGCTGCTGGCCATCCTGCTCCCCACGCTCCGCGGGGCGCGGGAGGCCGGACGGGCCGCGGCGTGCCTCTCGAACACGCGCCAGCTCGTCACCGCCTGGACCGCCTACGCCAACGACTTCCGCGACCGCGCCATGCCGCTCGCCTACTGGAGCGAGGCCGACATCGGCTCGGGCAACCCCGTCTACTGGTGGGGCGCCGTGGGCGGGCCGCTGCAGGAAGTCCGCTACGAGCGGGGATTCATCGCCCCCTACATGGGCGCCGAGCTCGCGCGCAACTCCGTCTTCGAATGCCCCTCGCAGCCCTGGGGCTCGTACCGCCCGCAAGGGGGATTCGCGCAGCCCACGAGCACGTACGGCTACAACGGGTATTACTTGTGCCCCTCGCGCACACCCGGATGGGCGGATCAGATCAGCCGGCGCCCCTGGCGACGCCTCTTCGAGATCCAGCGGCCCGCCGACCTGTTCGTCTTCGCGGACGCGCTCCTCCCCACCACGCAGCCGCGCAACACCGCGCTGCTCGACCCGCCCTTGTTGTTCGACGGCGCCGGGTGGACCCGCAACGACTATCCGACGACCGCGTTCCGTCATGCGCGAGGACCGTCGAAGCCGGGAAGCTCCAACACCGCACGAGCCGATGGAAGTGTCGTCGGTGTGCGGGCGATCCCCCAGTGGATCCGCGTCACCACCCACGCGGTGGGATCGGTGGGCGAGACAAACGACCCGCACTATGTCCCCGACGCCGCGGAGTGGCGCTAGCGATGTACGACCCCTCCCCGATCCTGGTGACCAAGTGCGTCTGCCACGACGTGCTCTTCGCCGAGCTGCTCGAACGCATCCTCCAGGGCGCCGGACTCGCCGAGCTGCAGCTCGAGACCGGCTGCGGCACGTCGTGCCGCCTGTGCCTGCCGTACGTCGCGCGGCTCGTCGAGACGCGCGAGGCGGCCCAGCCCCTCATGAACGAGTCCGACACCCGGCGCTGGACGGCGCGGGCGCGCGCGTTGGCCCCCGGCACCGCGGGGCAGACCCCCAGCGACCGCCCGAGCCTCGCCTAGCGCGTCCGAACGCCGCGGCGTCGGTCGCCGCGGCGGCAATCCCGCCCCCCGGGGCGCCCGCACCGGGGGACGGGGCAAGGTCAGACCTGCTTGTTCGCCGGCGACGACCCCGTGATGACATCGCGCAGGTTCGCGGTGTTCACCTCGATGGGCGCCTGCCCCAGCGTGTCGTTGCGATCGGCCCCGAGCGCCTCCGCCGCGGCCTTCGCCTCCGCCAGCATCATCATCTCGTCCTCGCTCTCGTCCTCGATCGTGACGAGCGGCTTGACGCGGATCTCCTGGTACGGACGGAAGCCCGTGCCCGCGGGGATCAGGTGCCCCAGCAGCACGTTCTCCTTGAGGCCCACGAGCGTGTCCATCGCACCGCGGAGCGACGCCTCCGTCAGCACCTTGGTCGACTCCTGGAACGACGCGCCCGACAGGAATGAATCGCTCGAGAGCGCCGCCTTGGTGATGCCCAGCAGCAGCGTGCGCCCGGTCGCGGGCTTCGCACGCCGCGCCTTGGCGCCCTCCTTGCCCGCGGCCTCGGCCCGGGCGTTGGCTTCCTTGATCTGGTCGCGGTGCACGAGCTCGCCCATCTTGAGCTCCGTGCCACCCACCTCGCTGATGCGGAAGTACTTCTCGATCTCGCGGTTCTTCTGCTTGAAGGTGTACTTGTCGACCACCTCCTGCGGGAGCAGGTCGGTGTCGCCCGGGCTCTCGACCTTCACCTTGCGCAGCATCTGGCTCAGGATCAGCTCGATGTGCTTGTCGTTGATGCCCACGCCCTGCGCGCGGTACACGTTCTGCACCTCGTCGAGCATGTACGTCCAGAGCGATTCCTCGCCCTTGATCCGCAGGATGTCGTGGGGAACCAGCGGGCCCTCCGTCAGCGGGTCGCCCGCCGTCACGTAGTCGCCCGTGTGCACGAGCAGCTGCTTGTCGCTCGGCACATGGTGGTCCTTCTCGATCCCCGCCTCCGACACGACGCGGATCGTCATCTTGCCCTTGCGCTTGTCGGAGAAGATCTCGACCTTGCCCGAGATCTCGGCCATGACGGCCGGGTCCTTGGGCTTGCGGGCCTCGAAGATCTCCGTCACGCGGGGCAGACCACCCACGATGTCCTGGCTGGCCTGCGCCTGCTTGGGCTGGCGGGCGAGCATCTGCCCGGCCCGGATCTCCTGCCCGTCCTCGACCTCCAGTCGTGCCCGCGCGGGCAGGTAGTGGAAGTCCAGGATCGCCCCGCTCGCGTCCACGATGTTGATCGCCGGGTGCAGGTCGCCCTTGTGCTCGATGATCACCTTCGCGCGCTGCCCCTGCCCGGCGTCCTCGAGGCGGAAGGTCTCCTTCTCCTCGATGTCGACGTAGCGGACGATGCCCTCCTTCTCGGCCAGGATCGGCGTGCGGTGCGGATCCCAGCGGACGATCGTCTGCCCCTTGCGGATCTCGTCCCCGTGGGCCGCGTACATGTACGCGCCGTACGGGACCTTGAACTTCTCGAGCTCGCGCCCCTTGTCGTCGAGGATCGCCAGCTCGCCGTTGCGCTTCAGCGCCACGACGCAGTCGTGCCCGTCGTCGTCCTTCGACGGCACCGGGTTCACGTCGCGCAGCTCGAGCGTGCCGGCGTTCATCGCGTCGTACTTGGTCTGCTCCGACGAACGCTGCCCCACGCCGCCCGTGTGGAACGTGCGCATCGTGAGCTGCGTGCCCGGCTCGCCGATCGACTGCGCCGCGATGATGCCCACGGCCATCCCCGGCTCCACCAGGTTGCCCGTGCTCATGTCCATCCCGTAGTCGAGCACCGAGCACCCGTACTTGCTCTCGCTGGTGAGCGGGGAGCGGACCATGACGGCGTCGATCCCCAGGTTCTCGATGCGGGCCGCCGCCTCGATCGAGATCATCTCGTTCTCGTTGACGATCACCTCGTCGGTCTTGGGGTTCACGATCGGGTTCACCGTCACGCGGCCAACGATCTGGTCGCGCAGCGGGACGTCGACCTGCTCGCCCTTGTACAGGGCGCGCTTCACGATCCCGCGACGGCTCCCGCAGTCGATCTCGCCGATGATCACCGACTGCGCGATGTCGCACAGCTTGCGCGTGAGGTACCCCGAGTCGGCCGTCTTGAGCGCCGTGTCCGCCAGACCCTTGCGGGCGCCGTGCGTGCTCGAGAAGTACTCGAGGATGTTCAGCCCCTCGCGGAAGTTCGCCCGGATCGGCGTCTCGATGATCTCCCCGCTCGGCTTGGCCATCAGCCCGCGCATCCCCGCCAGCTGCTGCATCTGCGTGATGTTGCCGCGCGCACCCGAGTCGATCATCAGGTACACCGGGTTCAGGTACGAGCGCCCTTCCTTCGAGCCCACCGGCGTCTCACGACCGTCCTCCCCGCGACGATCGCTCTTGAGCGTCTCCACCAGCTCCTTCTGCACCTGCTCGCGGCAGTGCGTCCAGATGTCGATCAGCTGGTTGTACCGTTCGCGCGCCGTGATGATGCCCTTGTCGAAGCTCTTCTCGACGCGGTCGGCCTTCTTCTGCGACTCCTCGATCAGCGGCATCTTCTTCTCGGGGATCCGCAGGTCCGTGATCCCGAACGACAGCCCCGCCAGCGTGCTCTGCTTGAACCCCATCTCCTTCAGCCGGTCCAGCAGGTCGATCGTCGCCGCCCGACCCACGATCGCGTAGCAGTCGTCGATCACGCGGGCGCACCCCTTCTTGCCCAGGGCGCAGTTGTAGAACGGCATCCCCGGCGCCAGCACGTCCGCGAACAGGCACCGCCCCGCCGTCGTCACGATCCGCTTGTTCGCCGGCATCGGCTTGGTCGGGTCCGTCTGCTTCTCCACCATCTCCTCGAACCCGTCGATCCGCACCACGATCTTGTCGTGCGGGCCGATCTTCCGCTGGTCCAGCGCCAGGATCGCCTCCATCCGGTCCTTGAAGCTCGGCAGCTCCTCGATCGGCTTGGGGTCCGGCGCCATGAACGTGATGAAGTACACCCCCATCACGATGTCCTGCGACGCCGAGATGATCGGCTTCCCGTTCGCCGGCGAGAAGATGTTGTGCGTCGAGAGCATCAGGATGTGCGCCTCGGCCTGCGCTTCCACGCTCAGGGGCAGGTGCACCGCCATCTGGTCGCCGTCGAAGTCCGCGTTGAACCCGCCGCACACCAGCGGGTGGATGCGGATGGCGTTGCCCTCCACCAGCACCGGCTCGAACGCCTGGATGCCCATCCGGTGCAGCGTCGGCGCCCGGTTCAGCAGCACGGGGTGCTGGTAGATGACCTCTTCCAGGATGTCCCACACCGCCGGGTCACGCCGCTCGAGCATGCGCTTGGCGCTCTTGATCGTGTCCGCCAGCCCGTGCTCCTTCAGCTTGCGGATGATGAACGGCTGGTACAGCTCCAGCGCGATCTTCTTCGGCAGCCCGCACTGGTTCAGCTTGAGCTCCGGGCCCACGACGATCACCGAGCGCGCCGAGTAGTCCACGCGCTTGCCCAGCAGGTTCTCGCGGAAGCGCCCCTGCTTGCCCTTGATCATGTCCGTCAGGCTCTTGAGAGGCCGGTTGGACGACCCGAGCACCGGGCGGCGGCAGCGGTTGTTGTCGAACAGCGCGTCCACCGCCTGCTGCAGCATCCGCTTCTCGTTGCGGATGATGACCTCGGGCGCGTTGAGGTCCATCAGCTTCTTCAGCCGGTTGTTCCGGTTGATGATGCGCCGGTAGAGATCGTTCAGGTCGCTGGTCGCGAAGTTGCCCGACTCCAGCAGCACCAGCGGGCGCAGGTCCGGCGGGATCACCGGGACCACGTCCATCACCAGCCACGTCGGGTCGTTCTCGCTCCCGCGGATCTGCTCGATGAGCTTGAGGCGCTTGGCCAGGTCCTTGATCTTCTGCTTGCTCTTGGTCGCGGCGAGGTCGTTGCGGATGCCCGCCGCCTCCGCCGCCAGGTCCAGGCGCTCGAGCAGCTCGCGGATCGCGTCGGCGCCCATGAGCGCCTTGAACGCGTTGCCGTACTTGTCCTGGGCGGCGCGGAAGTCGTCCTCGGTCAGGATCTGCTTGAACTTCAGTTCGGTGTCGCCCGCGTCGGTCACGACGTAGTCCTGGTAGTAGATGACCTTCTCGAGGTCGCTGGTCTTCATGCCCAGGAGCGTGCCCAGGCGGCTGGGCATGCTCTTGAAGAACCAGATGTGCACCACGGGGCTCGCGAGGTTGATGTGCCCCATGCGCTTGCGCCGCACGCGCGAGTGCGTGACCTTCACCCCGCAGCGGTCGCAGATGATGCCCTTGTACTTCGTCCCGCGGTACTTCCCGCAGGCGCACTCGTAGTCGCGCTCGGGCCCGAAGATGCGCTCGCAGAACAGCCCGTCCTTCTCGGGGCGGTACGTGCGGTAGTTGATCGTCTCGGGCTTCTTCACCTCGCCGTACGACCACGCCCGGATGTCGTTGGGCGACGCCAGGGTGATCTTCACGGCGGAATAGTCGTTCACGCGGTCGTACACGGTCTCGGCCATCGCTGAACACTCCAGACTGTCAACGGCGATTCACTCGCCGCGTGAAAAGGATCCAGACCAACCCACCCCCCAGCACCACGGGACCGATCGCGTCGGGCCAGGACCATGTTCCCGACGCGAGTTCCACGCCGTTCGCGACGAGCACGCCCAGCGTTGCCGCCGCCAGGCACATCGTCGCCGCCGCCCGATCCGCCCGCGCCTTCGCGTCCACGGTGTCGTCACGCACGTTCATGCGCCCCACTCCGTGCGAAGGCCCTTACAGCAGGCTCCCGCCCTCCACCTTCTTCTTCTCCAGGGTCACGTTCAACCCCAGCCCCTTGAGCTCGTTGCACAGCACGTCGAACGCGACGGGCATGCCCGCCTCGAGCTTGTTGGTGCCCTTCACCATGCTCTCGTAGATCTTCGTGCGCCCTTCGACGTCGTCGCTCTTCACCGTCAGCAGTTCCTGCAGGATGTACGCCGCCCCGTACGCCTCGAGCGCCCACACTTCCATCTCGCCGAAGCGCTGCCCGCCGGTGCGGGCCTTCCCGCCCAGGGGCTGCTGCGTGATGAGCGAGTACGGGCCCGTGGCACGCGCGTGGATCTTGTCGTCCACGAGGTGGTGCAGCTTCAGCAGGTACATGCTGCCCACCGTCGTCTTCTGGTTGAACGCCTCGCCGGTGCGCCCGTCGAAGAGCTGGATCTTCCCGCCCCGCGGCATGCGCGCGAGCAGTTCCTTGGGGTGCGGGGGCTGCCCGAGCTTCTCGCACTCGGCCAGGCGCGCCGTCACGTGCTCGTTCGCCCGCTCCACCTCGGCGTGCACCTCGTCCTCGGTCGCCCCGTCGAAGACCGGCGTGAGCGCCTGGAACCCCAGCACCTTCGCCGCCCACCCCAGGTGCGTCTCGAGGATCTGCCCGACGTTCATGCGGCTGGGCACGCCCAGCGGGTTCAGCAGCACCTCGACGCTCGTGCCGTCCTCCATGAACGGCATCTCTTCCTCGGGAACGATGCGGGCGATCACGCCCTTGTTCCCGTGGCGTCCGGCCATCTTGTCGCCCACCGACAGGTGGCGCTTGGTCGCCAGGTAGACCTTCACCATCTCGAGCACGCCCGTGGGCAGCTCGTCGCCTCGCTTCATGTGGGCCGTCTTGCGCGCCTTCTCCGTGCCGATCGCCATCACGCGCGGCCAGAACTGGCGGTACAGCACCTCGCCCTTCTCGCGGGCCTCCTTGCTGCCCTTCACCCACTTCAGGTCGAACGTGCGGATCTGCTCGAGGATGACCTCGGGGATGTCGCTCGCGCCCACCTTCTGGCGGGTGTTGGGATCGACCATCGGCGTGCCGACCGCGTCGTTGATGGCGTTGCACATCTGCTTGAACAGCGAGATCTGCTTCGCGTCCATCTCCGCCTCGTACGCCGAGATGTCCTTCTTGAGCTGCTTCTTCTGCTCCTCGTTCATGTGCAGGCGACGGCTGAACTTGCGCGCGCCGATCACCACGCCCTCCACGCCCGCGGGCACCTCCAGCGAGTCGTTCTTCACGTCCTCGCCCGCCCGACCGAAGATCGCGTGCAGCAGCTTCTCTTCCGGGGTCAGCTCCGTCTTGCTCTTGGGGCTCACCTTGCCCACCAGGATGTCGCCCGGGCCCACGCGCGCCCCGATGCGGATGATCCCCGACTCGTCGAGGTTCCGCAGCATCTTCTCGCTGACGTTCGGGATGTCGCGCGTGAACTCCTCGCGCCCAAGCTTCGTCTCGCGGATCTCCACGTCGAACGAGTCGATGTGGATGCTCGTGAACACGTCCTCCTTCACCAGACGCTCGTTGATCACGATCGCGTCCTCGAAGTTGTACCCGTCGAACGTGTTGAACGCGACCAGCACGTTCTTGCCGATGGCCAGCTCGCCCATCTTCGTCGACGCGCCGTCGGCCAGGACCTGCCCCTTCTCCACCACCTGCCCGAGCTTCACCACGGGCTTCTGGTTCAGGCACGTCCGCTCGTTCAGACCCACGAACTTCCGCAGCACGTACTCGTCCGCGTTGTCGATGATGATCCGCTCGCTGTCGACCGCCGTCACCGTCCCGGCGTTCTTCGCCTTCACCACCATCCCGCTGTTGTGCCCGACCGCCTTCTCGATGCCCGTGCCCACCAGCGGGGGCGTCACCTTGATCAGCGGCACGGCCTGACGCTGCATGTTCGAGCCCATCAGCGCGCGGTTCGCGTCGTCGTGCTCCAGGAACGGGATCAACGCCGCCGAGATGCCCACGATCTGCTTGGGCGAGATGTCCAGGTAGTCCGCCTGCGAGGAATCCACCTGCGCCAGCTCGCCGTTCACCCGCGCCAGGATCGATCCCTTCTTGAGGCGTCCGCTCGCCTCCAGCGCGTCCGCCGGCGCCAGCACCGCGCGCATTTCCTCGTCGGCGCGCAGGTACAGGATCTTGCCGGTGGGCTTGCCTTCCTTCACCTCGCGGTAGGGCGTGCGCAGGAACCCGTACTCGTCGATCGACGCGTAGATGCCCAGCGACGCGATCAGGCCGATGTTCGTGCCTTCGGGCGTCTCGATCGGGCAGATGCGCCCGTAGTGCGAGATGTGCACGTCGCGCACCTCGAACCCGGCGCGCTTGCGGTTGAGGCCGCCCGGCCCCAGCGCCGACAGCCGGCGCTCGTGCACCAGGCTCGACAGCGGGTTGGTCTGGTCCACGACCTGGCTCAGCTCGCTGCGCCCGAAGAAGAAGTCGATCGCCGACGAGATCGACTTCGTGTTCACCAGGTCCGCGATCTTCACCAGCTCCTCGGGGTCCTTGACGCTCATGCGCTCCTGCACCGTCCGGCGCAGCTTCAGGAACCCCTTGCGCAGCTCTTCCACCGCCAGCTCGTCCAGCGTCCGCAGACGCCGGTTGCCCAGGTGGTCGATGTCGTCGACCACCGCCAGCGGACGCCCCGTCTTGGGGTCCGTACGGCCGCTGCGCAGGTCCAGCAGGTACTGGATCACCCGCAGGAAGTCCTCGCCCCGGATGAACATGAGGTCCTCGGGCGTGTCGAGGTCGAACTTGCGGTTGATCCGGAAGCGACCCACGCGCCCCAGCCGGTAGCGGTTCTCGTCGAAGAACTTCTCGATGAACAGCGCCTTGGCCTTCTCGATCTGCGGCGGGTTGCCCGGGCGCAGCTTCGTGTAGATCCGCAGCAGGGCACGCTCGTAGTCCGTCGCGTTCGCGAACGCGTCGGAGTGCTTGTTCTCGACGTCGCGCTTCTCTTCTTCCACCGCGATCGTGTTCAGGATGAGCGCGTCGGACGGGTTCTCGATCACCCGCACCTTCTTGAGGTCGCTGGCCTGCACCGCCTCGGCCGCGTCGCCGAGCTGGCGCCCGACGTGGACGATCACCTCGCCGGTCTCCGGGTTCACGATGTCCGCGGCGGCCCAGTGCTCGGCCTTCGCCTGGTCGGCCCGGATCTCCGAGACCTCGTAGAAGAGGCTCAGGAGCGCGTCGGTCCCGGCGATGGACTCATCGAGGCAGCGCAGGAACGTGGTCGCGGCGATCTTCGTGCTCTGGTCGATCCGCATCGCCAGCACGTCCTTCTTCGTGACCTCCAGCTCGATCCACGAGCCGCGCTCGGGGATGACGCGGGTGGAGTGCAGCGGGCGGTCGCCCTCGCTGGTCAGGATCGAGAAGTCCACGCCCGGCGAGCGGTGCAGCTGGCTGACGATGACGCGCTCGGCGCCGTTCACGATGAACTCGCCGCCGCCCATCATGATGGGGAACTCGCCCAGGTAGATCTGCTCTTCGGGCAGTTCGGGCTTGCCCTCGCGCTTCAGGCGCACGCCGACCCGGAAGGGACGCCCGTAGGTGAGGCGCAGTTCGCGGCATTCGTCGGGGGTGTACCGGGGCTCCTCGAGCGCGTAGGTGATGTACTCGAGCTTCATCGTCCCGTCGTAGCTCTCGATCGGGAAGATCTCGCGCAGCAGCGACTCGAGCCCGAGGGTGGGGTCGCGCTCTTCGGGCGCCTGCTCGAACTGCAGGAACCGCTGATAGCCGTCCTCCTGCACCTTGGTCAGGTTGGGGACCTCGAGCGCGTCGCCGCGCTTCGCGAAAACTCGGATCGTGCTCTGAGAAGACGAAGACATCGCCGTCATCGGTACCTCGCGATGCAGACAGTGCTACCCCACCCCCGGTCGGTGTCTCCGCCGGGAAGGAGGGGAAGTCGGTGCTATAAATTCAAGTCGTGAACAGGTGTACCCACAGGCGCCCCGTGCCGCGTCGAACCGATAAGTGTACCCGCGCGCGCCCCCGTTGGCAAGTGGCGCGCCCAGACCCCGCCCCGCCTGTCAACTGGCGGTCAGAATGAAAAAAGGGCCCGCGGCGGCGCGGGCCCTCCTGGTAGACCGGGAACGGCGGCTTAGGCCAGTTCGGCCGTCGCGCCGTTTTCCTGCAGGGTCTTGAGGAGCTTCTCGGCGTCCTCCTTCGACAGGCCCTGCTTGATGGGCTTGCCGGGGACGTCGACCAGCGCCTTGGCCTCCGCCAGGCCCAGGCCCGTGGCTTCGCGGACGACCTTGATGACCTGGATCTTCTTGTCGCCCGCGGCCTTGAGGATGACGTCGAACGAGGTCTTCTCCTCGGCCTTGGGAGCAGCCGCGGCCCCGCCGCCGCCGGCCGCCGCCATCATCACGGCCCCGCCCGCGGCGGCCTCGATGCCGTACTTCTCCTTCATGTACTTGCCGAGGTCAACGGCCTCCTTCAGCGTGAGGGCCGCGAGTTCGTCGCCGAGTTTCGTCACCTTCGCGTCAAAGTCCGACATGGTCCAACCCTTTCTCTCGCCCGGGCACGACGCCCGGGCCGGTCCATTCGCCGCGCTCAGTGGGGCCGAACCATTCGGCCTTTACCCCCTCGAAGGGGCCAGTGAGCGTCGGATGTGGTCTTGCGTGCCCGCCCGAGATCAGCCGGCCTTGGCGATCGTCTCGCCCTTCTCCAGCTTGCCTTCGATCGCCTTGATGATCCCCGCGATGGCGCTGCCGGGGCCCTGCACCTGGCCCACGAGCTTGCGTGCCGGGCTCACGATGAGCGTGACAACCTGGCCGATGGCCTCGTCGCGCGTGGGGAACTTGCTCAGCTCCTCGACGCCGGCCTTGCCCTTGAAGAGCATCCCGTCGAGCACGGCGCCCTTGAGCTCGATCGCCGGGTTCTTGCCCAGGACCGCGATGAGCTCGCGCGCCACCTCGACGACGGACTGCCCGCCGTAGGCGATCGCGTTCGACCCGGTCATGAGCTCCGCGAGCGGCGCGAGGTTCGTACCCTCGAACGTCTTGCGGGCCAGCGCGTTCTGGACGACGATGACGCGGATCTGCTTCTGGGCCAGCCCGGCCCGCAGCTTCGTCGTGTCGATGCCCTTCAGCCCGCGCAGGCTGATCAGCGTCGCGTCGGGAAACTCGTCGCGCCCGCCGGCGATGCGGTTCTTGTAGTCCCGCATGATGATGTTCTTGACCGTCTTCGACATGATCGCTTACTCCGCAACGGCCTTGGCCGACACGAACTTCACCTGCACACCGGGCGTCATCGCGCCGCTGATCGTCACCTTCTTCACGAACTCGCCCTTCACCGTCGCGGGGCGCGTCCGTTCGATCGCCTGCATGAAGAACTCGAGGTTCTGCACCAGCGCCTGGTCGGCGAAGCTCAGCTTCCCGATGATCGAGTGGATGTTGCCCGCCTTGTCGGCGCGGTACTCGACCTTGCCGGCCGAATATTCCTTGACGGCCTTGGGGACGTCGGTCGTCACCGTGCCCGCCTTGGGCGTGGGCATCAGCCCCTTGGGGCCCAGCACCTTGCCCAGCTTCGACACGATGCGCATCATGTCCGGGCTCGCGATCGCCACGTCGAAGTCGAAGAACCCCTTCTCCACCTCGGCGACCAGTTCCTCGCCCCCGGCCTTGATCGCCCCGGCCGCCATCGCCGCCGCCGACACGTCGCTCGTGCAGAACGCGATCACGCGCTTGCTCTTGCCGATGCCCGCGGGCAGGCTGATCGCGCCGCGGATGTTCTGATCCGCCTGCGCGGGGTCGATGTTCAGGTGCATGCAGACGTTCACCGTCTGATCGAACTTCGGGCCCTTGAACTTCTTCAGCGCCGTGATGGCCTCCGGCGCGGGGATCGCCTGCGTCGGGATCAACGCCTCGTTCGCCTTGGCTCGCTTGGACACTCGTGCGGGCATGGGTCGCGTTCTCCGGGGCGGGCTTTGCCGCCCTCACGTCCTTCTTTGTGCTCCGGCCGTCCTCAGGCCACCGTCACGCCCATCGATCGGGCGGTTCCCTCGATGATCCGCATGGCGGCCTCGAGCGAGTGCGCGTTCAGGTCCTGCATCTTCTCCTGCGCGATCTTCTCGACCTGCGCCCGGGTGATCTTGCCGACCTTGTTCTTGTTCGGGACGCCCGAGCCCTTGGGGATGCCCGCCGCGTCGATGATCATCGCCGACGCCGGGGAGCTCTTCACCTCGAACTCGAACGACTTGTCCGAGTACACCGTGACGATGCACCCGACCGTCTTGCCCTTGACGTGCTGCGTCGCCGCGTTGAACTTCTGGATGAACTGGCCCGGGTTGACACCCTTGGAGCCCAGCACGGGGCCCAGCGGCGGGGCCGGCGTTGCGGCGCCACCCGTGGCCATGATCTTGAATACGTTGACGACTTCGCGCTTGCCCATCGGTTCAACCTCCCACCGGCCCCTCGGGTCTTCCCCGTCCGCCCGCCTCCCGGGCGACGGGACGCGGGCAGGGCTTGGTAGTTCATACGGCCTGAGATGTCCCCGCAGCGCTCTCGCGCCGCCCGGGGCCCCAACTCTAGACACCGACCCGCGTCAAGGCAATCGCGTCCATCTCACCCGAACGCCTTCCCGGCGATCCGCGCCGCCGCGGCGCCGACGGCCCGCGCCGCTCCTCGTCAAAAGCCGCACGGTCCGCTAAGTCTCGCGCACGCGCCTCCCGTTTGCTTGCCGCCGTCGCGCCGGCGCGCATGTTCCTCTCGCCGGTCGTGCGGCGTGTCGCCGTGCTCCACGATCCGGACTCGTCTCACTTCGATCGTGGGGAAAGGGAGAACTGTCCATGCGCGCTGTCCCGTCCGTCGTTTCCGTGCTCGCCCTGGTCGCGGGCGCCTCCGTCGCCGCCGCCGACGTCCGCGTCGTGCACGCCTCGCCCGATGCCCCCAACGTCGACGTGTTCGTCAACGGCACGCCCGGCATCGACATGCCCGCGATCAGCAACCTCGCCTTCACCCAGGCGACTCCCTACATCGCGCTGCCCACGGCCATGTACAACTTCCAGGTCACGCCCACCGGCGCCCCCGCCCCCGTCGTCATCAACGCCAACGCGATGATCGACGCGAACACCGACTACACCATCGCCGCCATCGGGTTCCTCTCCGGCATCCAGCCCCTCGTGCTCGTGGACGACAACACCATCAACCCCGGGGCGGCCCGTGTCCGCTTCGTCCACGCCTCGCCCGACGTCCCCACCGTCGACATCTTCGCCGCCGGCGGCGTGAACCCCCTGTTCGACGCCGTCTCGTTCGGCACCAGCGGCGGGTACATCGAGGTGCCCGCGGGCTCGTACGACCTCGAGGTGCGCCTCGACGCCGGCGGCGCGACCGCGCTGAGCGTCCCCGGCGTGGGCCTCTCGGCCGGCACCGTGTACACCATCTGGGCCATGGGCTCGCTCCAGGGCGGGAACGTCCAGGCCGTCGTCACCGTCGACGCCGTGCCCGCCCCCGGGGCCGCGGCCCTGGCGGCGATGGGCGGGCTCGTGGCGATGCGCCGTCGCCGCCGCGCCTGAGCACCGGCGCACGTCGCGCTGGCCATCCTCACACTGCTGACCCTCTGCACGAGACGAGCCCCCGCCCCAACAAGGCGGGGGCTTGTCGTATTGGGAGACGCGGGCCCGCGCCGGCCTACCTTGCGGGCGATGAAACTCGCGGTCTTCATTCCCACGCGGTACGAGTCGCGCTACAGCCTGCTGGCGGCGATGGGCGGGCAGATCGGGGACGCGTTCGCGCGTGCCGGGGCGATCGTGAACCCGACGGGCGACGTGCGGGCGTCGGGCGCGGTGTACCTGTTCCTGAACTTTGCGCAGAACCTCGACACGCTGAAGCGGTGGGCGGGCGTGGATGCGGCGGGCCGCCCGCGGGCGCGCACGGCGATGATCCAGTTCTTCGTCGATCACCCGTTCGCGCTGAGTGTGGGGCAGCTCGACCAGCTCGCGACGCTCCCCCACTACCGCCTGCTGCTGCCGTGCGTCGACGACACCCACCTGCTCCGCCTGCGCTGGGCGAACCTGCGCCCCGTGCGCTGCCTGCACGGCGTGCCGCCCGAGTCGCTCGTGGCGCCCGAGCTCATTGAGCCCGGGCACGCCGCGGGCGGGCGCGACACGGACCTGCTCATCGCCGGGTCGATCCACACGCCCGCCGAGCTCGACGCGCTGCGTACGCCGATCCCCGAATCGCTCCGCCCCGGCGCGGACGCGATGGTCCGGTTCATGCTCGAGCGCCCGCTCGCGTCGTTCGGGCAGTCGTTCGAGTTGTGCATGCCCTCGGGCGTGTACGCGAGCGACCACTGGCTGTTCATGCAGCGCGTGTGGCGGTACGTGACGGCGTCGCTGAACCGCGAACGGCGCGTGCGCCTCGTGCGCGCCATGCAGGGCGTTGAGACCAGCGTCGTCGGCCCGCCCGCGTGGGGTGAGGTGTGCGATGGGACGATCCGCTACGAGGGCGAGGTCGCGTACGCCGACCTGCCGGAGCGCCTGGCGCGCGCCCGCGTGCACATCGCGTGGGGGCCGACGCAGTTCGTGCACAGTTTCAGCGAGCGCCTGCTGCTGGGGCTCGGCGCGGGGTGCGCGTGCGTCGCCGACGATCGGGCGCTGGTCCGCGCCGAGTTCGCGGAGTGTGCGCGCCTCTACGACGCGGCCGACCCGGCGCAGGCCCGCGCGCAGGTCGACGCGCTGCTCGCCGATCGGACGCTGGCGACAACGCTCGCCCGTCGCGGGCGCGACACCGTCGCGCAGCGCCACCTGTGGGACCATCGCCTGGGCGCGATCCTCGCCGGCGCCGAGGACGCGATGAAGGCGATCGCCGAGCCGCCCCCCGCGCCCGGGGCCTAGGGCTCCCCGCCGGTCAGCACGCGCAGGTCCGGCCAGTAGCGGCTCTGGCGCAGGGTCCGCTCGATCTCGGACCGAAACGCAGCGGTGCTCTCGGCGGAGATGCCCGGCGAGCCCTCGTCGTACACCCGCCACGCGACCCGCGGGTGCCCTTCGTACAGCCAGCGCACGGTCTCCAGGAACGCGGGCTGACCGGAGCTGGCCGATTCTTCGCGGGCGAGGTCGATGCTCGCGCGGACGGCGTCCTCGCCGGGCTCGGGCGTGCGCATGAGGTGCGGCGCCAGGCGGAACGCGCCGTCGCGCCAGAGCAGGACGACGTCGGGGCGCGCGCTCGCGGCGTAACTCGCGTTCCAGTAGTTCCAGATCGGATCGGTGCCCCGGAAGACGACCAGGCCGTGCTGCTCGTCGAGCTCGAACCGCCCGGGGTCCGGCGCGTCGATGGAGGCGAGTTCGCGGGGCGCGTCGCCGAGTTGGATCACGATGTACGTCCAGCAGCAGTGCGCGCCGCCCGAGTACCCCTCGACGACGAGGTCGGGCACGCCGTCATTCGTCACGTCGCGCGCGAGGGCGGGGGGCGCGTCGTTCCCGAACCCGACGCGGTGATCCTGGATATCGGCGACGATGGCGTCGGCGTGCCGCACGACGAGCCGCTCGCCCCAGCCCTCGGGGTCAAAGGGACGGTACCGGGTGATCGTGCAAGCGCCGATCGTGTGCGAGGCCCGCACGCGCCACTCGGGCATGACGGCGTAGAACGCCCGCCGCACGTGGCGCCAGCCCATCGTCGCCCCGGCGCCGGCGACGAGCAGCAGCAGCCCGAGCACCACCCACTTCCAACGCACGCGCCGGCGCGGCACAAGCTCGCGCTCGCCCGCGTGTACGCGCCCGCACTCCGGGCACGTCAGCCCCACGCCCGCCCCGAGGTCGTACCCGCACGCGCGGCAGGCGCGCCCCGCGCGACGGCGCCCGACGAGCCCGACCACGAGCAACGCCACGCCCGCGAGCACGAGCAGCGCGCCGACGACGATCACGAGCAGGGGCGTGCCGCCGGTCCCCATCGCCTGGACCCTCCGAAAAGAACACGCCCCGGACAGAAGTGTCCGGGGCGCGGGTAGTTCATCGCGGGCGGGGCGGTCAGCGGGGCACTCAGCCGCTGATGCCGGTGACCTTCACCATGGTGTAGGGCTGGCGGTGCCCGGTCTTCTTCTGCCAGGTCTTCTTGTCGCGGAACTTCTGGATGTGGACCTTGTCGCCCTTCACCATGGGCTCGACGACCTCGGCGGTCACCTTGGCCCCGGCGACGTACGGGCGGCCGATCTTCGCGGTGCCGCCGATCTCGCCGACGACCAGCACCTTGTCGAACGTCACGGCGTCGCCCACCTTGGCCTGCCCCTCGGACAGGAGATCGGCGAGGAACTCGTCCCCGGAAACGACCTTGCGCTGCGAGCCGGATTCTTCGATGATCGCGTACATGGGTACCCTCGTCCCGTCGAGCGGGAGGGGAGTGTAGGCGGGGTCCCCGCGTTTTCCAGCCCGCGCGTCCGACCAACCGGGCGCGTGCTAGATCCACCCGAGGCGGCGGAGATCGCCCGTCGGGTCATCGAACGAACACGACCCGAACGAGAGGGCGAAGCGCTCGCGGGCGGCGGCGATCTGGCCGGTTTCCAGGCCGTGCCCTTTCCAACTCACCACGCCGTCGAGCCAGGCGAAGTGTGAGGGGTCGTCGTCCGTGAGCACCTCGGCGGTTTCGGAATCGTTCATTCCCTTGATGCGGATGAAGGCCGCCGCGAGGAACAGGTTGACGAAGCCGTACATCCCGCAGGTCTGGCTGCCCGGCTCGTACGTCAGGGGGTACGTGCCGCGGAGAGGGTGGTGCAGGCCGGCCGTCGCCTTGAAGGGCACCTCGGCCGCGACGCAGGCGGCCAGGAACGCGACGACCTCGCGGGGCGTGGGGAACGCGGAGGGGATGACCCCGCCGGTGCGGATCTTGGCGGCGGCTCGCTCGCCGGCGAGGGCCGCCACGAACCCGCGACAGTCGGTCGGCGTGCCCGCGACCCCCGCGGGCACCTCGAAGAACGGGAGGAGTTCTTCGGGCATCTCGTCGAGCCAGGCGTCGATGTCGGCGGCCTGGGCGACCTTGATCTCCACGCAGTCGATGATCGCCCGCCCGCCCTCGTCGGCGTCGTGGCGCGAGTTGAACGACGCGATGGCGTCGAGCGTCTCATCGGGCGTGCCCTCCGCCAGCACCGACAGACGCCAGGGCTCCGACACGCCCGCGTGCTCGCGGTAGCCGCTGGTCGCGAGCGTTCCGGGCAGCAGTTGGGCCCCCGCCGCGTCGAACTCGCCCAGGCGCGAGACGGGGCACACGAACCGCCCGAGCATCCAGGCGTCCTCGCTCATGCGTGCGCGGTTGTACGCCTCGGCGCTGTGCGCCATGGACAGCTTGGCGGGCGGGAAAAGCCCGGCGTAATCCACGATGCCGGTGAGCAGCGTGCGGAGGGATTCGGTCATGCGACGCTCTCGGTGAGGGGTGTTCGGTGTGGCGGGGCGGGGGCCCGGACCTACTTCGCCAGTCTAGCCACCAGGCGCCAGACGTCGTGCGGCTCGAGGCTGCGCCCTGTGCGGGCGTTGAACTGCTGCACGATGGCGTCGAAGCGCGGGTCGTAGAGCAGGCGATCGCGCTGGCCCAGCGTGCCCACGGCGTCAATCACCAGCCGGGCCAGCGTCTGCTCGTCCTCGTCGAGCACTTTCACGGGCTCGCTCGCGCCCCGCCCCAGCCGAGGGAGCTTGCCGGCCTTGCGCAAGTTCTGGAGGCGGTGCAGCACGTCGCGACGCGTCGGCGCGGCGCCGGCCGACCCGCCGGCGACCGCGCCGTACAGGGCCTCGAACTCGGGCGTGTACGCGAGATCGTCGAGCGTGCGCCCGGCGCGCTCGTACGCCGCCACGAGCAGCCGGTCGAACTCCGCGTCGCCGAGTGCGGCGTGCTTGGCGGCGAGGGGCTCGAACAGGCCGTCGTTCACGGGCTCTCCGGTGCGGGCGGATTGGACGGCGTCACAGGCTTGGCGGTCGGCGGGACTCGTCGGACGAACCGCATGAAGGACTTCCCACCAGACCACTCGGCGATCCAGAGCTGGCTGCTGGGGCGCTGCTCGCCCTCGGCCTTGGGCCCGCGCTGGCTCGTCCACATCATGAGTTTGCCGTCGGGGCTGAACGCCGGCAGCACGTCCGCGCCGGGCGCGTGCGTGACGCGGATGTGGTAAAGATCCTCCGGCGCGGCCTTCCCCTCGCGCAGGTGCCCGAACTGCACGGGGATCGCGAACACTTCGTAGTTCTGGTGCCCCACCTCGCTGGTGGCGTACACCAGGAACTCGCCCGACGGGTGCCAGTACGGGCACCAGTTCACATGCTCGTTACGCGTGAGCGGATACTCCGCCGCGATGCCAACCGGCACCGGCACGCCGTCGGGCCCGGCCTCGAACTTCAGTTCGGCGACGTACAACTGCAGCAGGTCGTCGCCCGCGCGGTCCGACCGGTAGGCGATCCACTTGCCATCGGGGGAGAAGAACGGCCCGCCGTCGTAGCCGGGGGCGGTCACGATGGCGTGGTGGGCCGTCGTCTTCGTGTCGTAGACATAGATGTTCGCGTCGGCCCGCCCCATCTGCTGCTCGGCTTCCACGTGGGCGTAGAGCACGAAGCGCCCCGTCGGGTCGTACGAGCATTCGGCGTCGTAGTTGGGCAGGCTGAACAGCGGGCGGGGCGATTCGGACGGCTCGGACGGCACGCGAGCCGGGCGCTTGGCGTCGCCCGCGCCGGGGGCGCGCACGCCGCCCGTCACCATGAAGGGCTCGGCGCGGACGATCTCCATCTCGGCGGGGAACATCCACTTGTAGTTGCGCGTGCCGACCTGGAAGCCGGACTTCTGCTCGTCGGCGGGGCGGACGATGGTCGAGCCGAAGATGACCTCACCGGGGTTGGTGGGGTGGAACCAGCCGCAGGTGTTGGCGCTGCCGGCGGGGCTGATGCGCGTCACCTGCTCGAGCCCGGCGACCAGCCCGTTCTGACGACGCAGTTTCGCGACGTACATGGCGTAGAACGGGTCGGGCTCGGCACCCGGCGCCGGCGCGGGGATCGCCTGGAAGATGACCCACTCGCCGTCGGGCGAGAAGTACGCCTCGCCCGCGCGCACGAACTGCTCGCGGAAGGTGAGTTGCACCGGGTTGCGAAGCAGCGGCGCCTCGGCCTCGCGCCAGTCGGTTTCCGGCTGGGCCACGCACGCGGACGCAACGATTGCCAGGATGAGCATGGCTTCATTGTTGGCGGGGCGGGAGGGTCACGCCGCGAGGTAGAACCGCCGTCGGGCGAACGGAGCCTGGAAAGGCCCGTCCCAGCGAGAGGCCCTCGCTCGCGCTTCGGGCTCGTACGAGACGGCGCGTTCACACCGCGCGGTCTCACCAGTCCGCGGCTTTCCACCGGCGTTGCACCTCCGCGTGCTCGTACGCGCGCCCGCACTCCGGGCACGCCCCGATCTCGGGCAGCCCCGACAGGTCGTACACGCAGTGCCAGCAGGCGCGCCCATCGGACGCGTCCACCACGCGCTTCGCGCGGCCACGCGCCCGGCGGTACACCACCGTCAGCACGAAGATCACCACGAACTGCGGCAGGAAAAACACCAGCGGGCCCGCCCAACCGCCCGGGCCCGGCCAGATCCACACCCACACGGGAACCGGCAGCACCGTCAGCAGCCACCACCACCGCAGCCGCCGCACGAACGGGGGCTGGCGGTACTTCTTTCCGTAGTCCGGGTCCGCGGACGGGTCGACACCGGGCGCGGCAGGCGCACCGGGCGTTCCGGGCGCGGCGTCGCTCGCGCCGGCGGGACGGGGCTGGTCTGTCTCCGTCACGAGTTCACCGCCCCTGCGCACGCTCGTACAGCGATGGCACGTCGATCACGCGGGCGCCCGCGCCGTCGCACACGCTCATCTTCGCGCCCGACCACAGCGACGCCCCGCCGAACAGCCCGTCCTTGCGCAGCGCGTAGAACTTCAGGTCGAACGTGGGCTCGCGCACGTCGCCCCGCACACGCCACAGGCGCTTTTCCTTCGTGCGATCCACCACGTAGCGACACATCGCGAGGCAGGCCTCTTCGGGCGACAGCCCGTCGCCCATCAGGTCCACGATCCGGGCCGCGGCGAGCGTCACGATGTTCGCCTCGCCCCGCCCGGTGCTGCCCGCTGCCCCGATGTCGTTGTCGCAGTAGTTGCCCGCGCCGATGATCGGCGAATCGCCCACGCGACCGGGGATCTTCCAGTTCAGCCCGCTCGTGCTCGTGCAGCTCGCGATGTCGCCCTTGGCGGTGAGCGCCGAGCAGTGCACCGTGCCCGTCACTTCCCTGATGAAGTCCTGACCCGGGGCGCGGGTGCGGGGCCGGCCTTGAGCCGGCGAGTCGTCGCGGATGTCCGGCCCGTCGTTGGTCCGAGGAACGGGAGCGGCGGGCGCCTGCTGCCCGGGCAGCAGGTCCCAGGTCTTGCCCACCGGCGCGTCGCGCTCGTCGTCGTTCAGGTAGTCGTCGTCCCGGCTCATGTTCTGGCGCCAGTTGAGGTACTCGGCCCGCGCGTGCTCGGTGAGCAGTTCCTCGTGCGCGAAGCCCATCGACCGCGCGTAGCGGTACGCCCCCTCGCCCACGAGCAGGCAGTGGTCGGTGCGCCGGAGCACCATGAGCGCGACCATCGCGACGTTCTTGATGTTCCGCACGCTCGCGACCGCCCCGCTCTTGTGCGTCGGCCCGTGCATCACCGACGCGTCGAGCTCGACCACGCCGTCGGCGTTGGGCAGCCCGCCGTAGCCGACCGAATCGTCGTTGGGGTCGTCCTCGACGATGCGCACGCCCTGCACGATCGCGTCGGCGGGGTCGTAGCCCTCGTTCAGCAGGTCCATCGCGCGGCGGGTCGCGGGCAGGCCGTTGAGCGACGCGATGACCACCGGGCCGGCGGCGTGAAACCGCGGGCGCGCCTCGGGGCGGGCGCCCGCGCGGGGACCGGGGCGTTCGGCCCCTGACGCCGCACCCATCGCGCCCGCAGCCGCCACCGATGCGCCCAGAAACGCCCGCCGGGAGAGTGTGCTCATGCCATCGGTATACCGCGCGGCGCCCGCGGCGTCGAGGGTCGCCCGCCTACAGCACGCGCGTGCTGCGGGGGTAACTGCCCAGCACGGTCAGGTCGCGGCAGTGTTTGCGGGCGTTTACGAGCGCCTTGGCAACGCGCGGGTCGGTCTCGTGCCCCTCGGCGTCCACGAAGAACGTGTACTGCCAGTTGCGCCGGCCGCCGGGGCGCTTGTCGATGTGCGTGAGGTTGACGCCGGCCTTCTGGAAGGCGCTCAGCACGCTCACCAGCGCGCCGGGCTTGTTCATCGTGCTGAACATGACGCTGGTCTTGTCATCGCCCGTGCGCAGGGCGCATTGGCGGCTGATGACATAGAAACGCGTGATGTTGCCGGGGTTGTCTTCGATGCGCCGGAAGAGCACGTTCACGCCGTAGAGCTCGCCCGCGAGCGTGCTGCCGATCGCCGCGACGCCCGGGCCCTCGCGCGTCTCGTCCTGCCCGCTCTCCTCGGCCACCATCTGCACGCCCTTGCTCGAGCTCGACACGGGCACGAGTTCGGCCTGTGGGTACTGCGTCGCGAGCCAGGCGCGGCACTGGGCGAAGACCTCGGGCCTGGAGTAGATCTTCCGGATCGACGAGGGCTTGCAGTTCGCCAGCAGCGTGTGGTGCACCGCGAGCTGCGCCTCTGCGTAGACGCGCACGTCGCCCGCGAACTGCGTGAAGCAGTCGAGGGTCTCGGTGATCCCGCCGTGGATCGAGTTCTCGATCGGCACGAGCCCGTGGTCGACGTGCCCGCGCACGACCTCCTCGAACACGCCCCGCACGGCGCGGAGGTCTTCGAAGTCGACCGACGACCCGAAGTGGCGGACCGCGACCAGGTGCGAGAACGAGCCCGCGGGCCCGAGGTACCCGATGCGCATGGGCTGCTCGAGCACGAACGAGCCGGACATGAGCTCGCGGTAGATGGCCTCGATGGTGCGGGGCGGGAGCGGGCCGGCGTTGAGGGCCAGCACCTTTGAGAGCACCTGGGCCTCGCGGTGCGGGGCGTAGACGGGGATGCCGCTGGTGCGCTTGACCTTGCCGACCTCGACGACCAGGCGCGAGCGCTCGTTCAGCAGGGCGACGAGGCGCCGGTCGAGGTCGTCGATCGAGGCGCGCAGCGGCGCGAGCGCGTCGGCGGCGGCGCGGGGCGTGGATGTCGCGCGCGTCGGGTCGGGGCGCCGCCCGCGCCCCCGAGGGGAGGACGACGCGGGCGCGGGTGCACGGTTCGGTCGGGGCATGCGGAGCTTGTATCGGCCCGACGGGGCCCCGGGGTTACGACTCGTCCGCGTCGCGGTCGCGCGAGGCCCGCTCGACCTTGCGCCGCTCGGCCTCGCTCAGCAGCTTCTTGCGCAGGCGCACGCTCGTCGGGGTGATCTCGACCAGTTCGTCGTCCTCGATGTACTCCATGGCGTACTCGAGGGTGATCTTCCGCGGGGCCTTCAGCACGACCGTCTTGTCCTTGCTCGCCGCCCGCATGTTGTCCAGGTGCTTGAGGCGCGTGATGTTCACCGTCAGGTCGTTGTCGCGGTTGTGCTCGCCCACGATCTGCCCGGTGTAGACCTTCTCGCCGGGCTCGACGAACAGCACGCCCCGGTCGGCCAGCAGCTCGCACGCGTGCGTCGTGACGGCGCCGGTCTCGATGCTCGCGAGCACGCCGGCCTTGCGGTGCGGGATCTCGCCCGACACGGGGTCAAACCGCAGGAACGAGTGGTGCATGATCGCCTGGCCCTGCGTCGCGGTCATCATGCGCGAGCGCAGCCCGATCAGGCTGCGCGAGGGGATCTCGAAGCGCATGTGCGCCACGCCCTCGCCCCGCGTGTCCATCTTCTTCAGTTCGCCCTTACGCCCGCCGACGAGCTCCATCACCGAGCCCACCGTCTCCTGCGGGGCGTCGACGACCAGTTCCTCGATCGGCTCGCACAGCACCCCGTCGATCGTCTTCGTCACGACCTCGGGCTTGCCGACGGCCAGCTCGAACCCCTCGCGCCGCATCGTCTCGATGAGGATCCCCAGGCTCAGCACCCCGCGCGCCGAGACCATGAACTCGTCCGCCGTCCGCCCGCTCTCCACGCGCATCGCCACGTTGCGCTGCAGTTCCTTCGTCAGGCGTTCGCGGATCTGGCGGCTCGTCACGAACTCGCCCTCCAGCCCCGCGAACGGCGAGTCGTTGATCTTGAAGAGCATCGTCATGGTCGGCTCTTCGACCTTGAGCGCGGGGAGGGCCTTGGGGCTCTCGGGGTCCGCGACCGTGTCGCCGATGTCGACGCTCTCCAGCCCGACGATCGCGCACAGGTCGCCGGCCTCGACCGCGACCGCCTCCTGACGCTTGAGCCCCGAGAACTGCAGGAGCTGCCCGACCTTCGAGGGCACGGTCGCGCCGTCGCGCTTGAGCACCACCACGCTCTGGGCGGCCTTCACCGACCCGCTGAACACCCGCCCGATGCCGATGCGCCCGACGTACTCGTTGTAGTCGATGTTGGTGATGAGCACCTGCAGCGGGCCGCTGGTGTCGGCCGGGGGCGCGGGGATCTCCTTCACGATCGCCTCGAAGACGTCGCGGAGCGAGTCGGGCTTCTGCGCGGGCACGGGCCACTCGCGGGTCGCCCACCCGTTCTTCCCGCTCGCGTAGATGACGGGGAAGTCGAGCGCGTGCTCCTCGGCACCCAGTTCGACCAGGAGGTCGAAGACCTCGTGCACGACGTCCTGGACGCGCTGGTCGGGGCGGTCGACCTTGTTCACGATCACCACCGGGCGCAGTCCGATCTCCAGCGCCTTGCCCAGCACGAACTTGGTCTGGGGCATGACGCCCTCGGACGAGTCCACGAGCAGGCAGACCCCGTCGGCCATGCGCAGCACGCGCTCGACCTCGCCCCCGAAGTCGGCGTGCCCGGGCGTATCGATGATGTTGATGCGGTACTCGGTGCCGTCGGCCGCGTGGTAGTTCACGGCGCAGTTCTTCGAGAGGATGGTGATGCCGCGCTCGCGTTCGAGCGGGTTGCTGTCCATGATCAGCCCGTGCTGCCCGCCCTCGAGCTTCTCGAGCTCGCCCGCGCGGAAGTTCCCGCTCTGCTTGAGCAGGTTGTCGACCAGCGTCGTCTTGCCATGGTCGACGTGCGCGATGATCGCCACATTGCGGATGCGATGGTTCCGGGGCGTGGCGTCGGCCTGGGGGGTCGGGCTCTGGGTCGCGCTCGTCATGGCGGTCCTGGTCGATTGCCGCCCGGCGCGGGGTCGCACCCACCGTGGTGCGGTCGCCGCGAGAGCGGTTCGGTTCTGTTCGGGCATCCGGAAATGCGCGTCGGCACCCGCCCGCCGGTCCCGCGGGCGAGTGCCCGGGGCGAGCAAAGCCCGACCGGGCCCACTCTATGCGCCACGAACGCGCGAATCCCCCGGTCCGACGCGCACGCGGCGTTTTTCGGACCTCCCCCCGCGTCAACTTAGCACGCCGGTAACGCCCGCACCGCCTGCGCCGACGCCCGACGAGCCCCCCGTGCGGGCTTTGCTTGGCGCGCCCGCGCGAGGCGTCATGTTCTCCCGGTCGGGGCACCCAGCCCCGGAACTGCGTGGCGGACAACTCAAGACCGGAGAGAGAACATGAGACTCGCACTCGCCGGACTCGCCGGCATCCTTGCGCTCGCGCCCACTGCGCTCGCGCAGCAGACCACCCTGTACTCCAACACCTTCGAGAGCGGCACGCTCGGGCCCGAATGGAGCAGCGCCTCTCGACTCGACGCCGCACCCGCCTTCTCCATCTTCAACGGGCGCTATTCCGGTCACTCCACAACCCTCACCCTCGCCCAGCCCCCCGCCGGTCAGCCCGGCGGACGCAGCGGCTCCAGCGGCGGCGGCTCTGGCGGCGGTGGCGGTGGCGGTGGCGGCGGCGGTGGCGGCGGCGGCGGCGGCGGCGGCGGCGGCTCCTTCGTCGAGTACACCCTTTCCTTCGACCTCTACGTCATCGATTCCTGGGACGGCATCGACACCATCTACGGCCCGGACACCGTCCGACTCGCCGTCAACGGGCAGACTCTTCTTCGAGACACCTTCACCAACCACGCCGGCAGCGTCCAGTCGTTCCACTCCCCCACCGTCGGCCCGGCGCCCCTGGGCTACGACAGCCGCTGGAACGACTCGATCTACCGGACCATCACCCGCACCTTTACCGTTGAACCCGGGGCGCCCATCGTCATCACGTGGGCCGACGAGAATCTCCAGGGCATCAACGACGAGTCCTGGGGCATCGACAACGTGCGCGTCAGCTACCAGACCATTCCCACCCCGGGCGCGGTGTGTCTTCTCGGTGCCTCGTCGCTCGCTCTACTCCGGCGCCGGCGGTAGTGCCCGCTCCGCCTCGGCCAGCGCTGCCTCGGAAACCCGCACCGACACGCGCCCGCGTACCAGCCCATCGCCCGCGCGCTCGAGGTTCGATTCGAAGCGTTCGATCCAGCGGAAGACCCGCAGCGCATCGCTGGGAGCATCGGGCGCGGGCGCACGGTCGCGGCGGAGCAGCGTCGTGAGCCGCGCCGGGTGAATCAGCAAGCGGAACTGCCCCGGGTCCGCCGCGTCCGGGGCCTCGCTCAGGCGCATCGCGAGCGCCTTGGCCGCTTCGCCCGCGCCGAGCTCGTCGCCCCGCGAGGTGCGGATGTTCAGGACCCACCACCCGGCGACCCCGCCCGGCGGCTTGGCGAACGTCCAGGCGATCGACCCGCCCGCACGCCCCAGCCCGCTGAGCACCGGGCCGCCTTCGCCCGACAGCGACAGCACCCGCACGCTCTCCAGCGGCGCGGGGGGCAGTCGCAGGTGCTCGTCTCCCGCCAGCGAGACGCCCCAGCCGTCGACCAGCGGCGCGTACGCGTCGACGTCCGGCGTCGGCACCGCGACGCTGATCGACAACGCGGACCCGCCCGCTTCATCCCGCCCGCGCAGCTCGTGCACCGCCACCAGCGCGATCCCGTCGATGCGCTGCTCGAGCGAGGGGGGCAGGCGCATCATCCCCAGCAGCGAGAGCAGCAGGGTGGACCGCACGCGCTCGCCGACCAGTTCGGCGTCCAGGTCCAGCGGCTGCTCGCGGGGCGAGCCGGCGACCAGCAGGGTGGCGTCCTGGGCGAGCAACTCGACCGCCTCTCCGGGCCACGCGGGGCGCTCGTCGGGGGCCCCGGCGGGCGGGGCCGCCCGCCCGGGAAGCAGCATGTCGCGGGTCGCCACGATGGCCCCGCGCACGTCCGCGCCATCGAAACTGACCGACGCGACGAGGAACCGCTCGCCCTCCGCCCCCATCCGGCGCGACAGCACGGCGACATCGCCCTCGGGCAGTTGTCCGAGGTGGGCGAACGCGCGCGACGCGCCGAGCGTGCCCGTCCCGTCGGGGCCGGCGGGATCGTCGCCCGTCTCGCCGGTGCGCAGCGCGGGGAGCAGGCTGTCGAACAGCCGCTCGCTTCCCTTCGGACAGATGAGCACGCGGGCCCGCGTCTCGGCGCCGGGGAACATCCAGGTCGAGACGTCGAACGCGCCGTTCTCGAGCGCGAGGATGGGCAGCCGGCGCTCGAGCCCGCGCGGAGCCGGGCGGAGCCGCTCGCGCAGCAGGCGCTCCGTTTCGCCCGAGATCTCGCAGAAGAGCGCGTGCTCGGCCCGTTCGTCGTCGACGCCGCGCATGGCGTAGACGATCTGCGAGCCGAAGACCTCGTCGCGGGCCGCCTGCGGGGTCATGCCCAGCGCCCGCGCGATGCCGCCCCAGGCGTCGACGCTGCGGCTCCAGGTGCCGAGTTCATCGACGAAGGCGGCGGCGCCGCGGAAGGCGGGCGTGCGGGCCGCGCTCCGCAGGTCTCCCGCGGCCGCGACGAACTCAACAGACCCGGGCATGGCCCGGAGCAGCGCGGGATCGGGACCGGCGAGCACGGCGCCCGACGCCGCGAAGATGCACAAGGCGCCCGCGACCCGCGGCGCCCGCCCACGAACTGTCCGCGTCATCGACATGCCGCGCCCCCGCCGCCCCATCCGCTCGCGCCCCATGCGCCTAGGGCCGCCGCCCGCACGTGGTGTGCGGGCAACGCTCGGGGCACGGGCCTTCACCGGGCACGGCCTCGGCACGCGTGGGGCGGGACGGGAAGAGTTTCAAGAGGGGAAGCGACGGCGGCTCCTTCGCGCCTACCGCGTCCCAGGCAAAGTCGAGCCCCGCCTGCGTGCCCGCAAAGACGCGCTGCGTCGGGCGGGCGGCGAGCCCGACCGGCGTCACGTCGAGCACGGTGAGCGACGCCGACGCGGACCCGACGGGCACGTGCGCATCGAAGCGCGACGCGACGTCGTACTCGCGCGTGCTGCCGAGCGAGAAGACGTCGGGCGCGGGCATCGGCCCCCGCCCGCTCAACGCCACCATCTGACCGACCGGACGCGTCAACTCCTCGCGCAGCGTGCCCAGCGCCTGGGCGAGGGACTGCGCCGAGGTCGCGAGGTCCGCGCGTCCGGCCTCGACCAGGTGAGACACCGGCGCCTCGTGGGGCGGCGGCGCTTGCGGGGCGAGGCGCTGCACCAGGGCGTAGGCGCCGAAGGCGCCCAGCACGCCGCAGCAGACCGCCGCCCGCGCCGCCGAGATCCGCCGACGCTCGCGCGGGCCGACGAACGCGCTCTCGTGCTCCATCGCCGCCAGCACGCGCGAACGCATGTCGGGCGCCGCCGGCATCACGCTCAGGTGGGCCACCGCATCGCGCATGCGCCGGAGCGACGCGTCGATGTCGTGGCCCGCGTGGCGCGCGTCCTTCTTCAGGCGACGGGCCTCGTGCAGTTCGCCCTCGCTCTCGGCGTCCAAGATTCGGTTCACCACGCGGTCGACCTCGCGGGCCGAGCGGCGGGCACGCGCGTCGTCGCTGTCGCCGTCTCGCCCCGGCGCGGGATGGTTCGGGCGATGGCTCATCGCATCGCCTCCGCGTCACGCGGCTTCACGAGCACCACCACCTCGGCCGCGTCGCGCTCGAGCGCCTCGCGCAGCTTCACCCGCCCGCGGTGCAGGTGGCTCTTGACCGTGCCCTCGGGCATGCGCAGATGCTCGGCGATGAGCCAGATGGGCCACTCGTGCTGGTGGAAGAGCACGATCACCTCGCGCTGCTCCATCGAGAGCGTGAGCAGCGCCTTCTGCACCGCGTCCTTGCACGTCGTCTGGCGCTCCGACGCTTCGATCTCCGTCCCCACCGCGCGCCCATGCCCGGACGCCTCGCCCACGCGATCGCTGTCGCTGGCGGGCTTGCGCTTCTCGATCGCGTTCAAGAACACCCGGCGTGCGATCGTGAACAGCCACGTGGAGAAGCGGAAGCGCGTGTCGAACCGGTCGAGGTTCAGCAGCACCCGAACGAACGCCTCCTGCACCACGTCTTCGGCCACGTCGTGCCGCCCGCTGAGCCGCAGGATGTACGCGTACACCCCCTGCTGGTGGGCCCGGATCAGCGTGTCGCTCGCGGCACGGTCTCCCGCCGCCGCGTTCGCGATCAGCCGTTGCTCCTGCGATCTGGTCATGCCGAACGACACGCGAGATCCTCCCGGCGAGGGGGCCCGCAGGAGTGTACCGAACGGGCCGCCGGGCGGTTGCAGATTTGTCGCGGTGCGCTCAGTGCCCGCACCCGGCGAACGAGCACGTCGCGCCCTCCGGCATGCCCTCGCGCGGGTACGCCGCCAGGCGGGGCGTTCCCGCGTGGGGGTAGGCGGTGCTCAGGCGGCGGAGCACGTTCTGGCGGAACTCGGCCTCGCGCAGCGTGTATTCGGGGTTGCCCTGGCTGAACGAGAACTCCGCGGCGATCTTCGCGCGGAGGTCTTGTGCCCGGCGGGCCGGGTCCGGGTGGGTCGAGAGGATCTCCGGGGGCGACTGCCCCCCCGCCGCCTCGGCGAGGATCTCCATGACCTGCACCGCGCCCATGGGGTCGTACTTGACGCCGACCATGTACTCGGCGCCCAGGGAATCAGACTCGGACTCCTGGCGCCGGTCGTAGCGCATGAGGAACAACTGCGTGCCCTGCCCGGCGAGCTGGGTGATGAGCGGGCCGCTCTCGCTCCCGCTGAGGACCGACGAGGCGACTTCTAGGCCCATCTGGGCCGCGGCCGTGCGCGAGACGCGCTCGTTCCCGTGCCGCGCCGTCACGTGCCCGATCTCGTGCCCGAGCACCGCGGCGAGCTGGGCCTCGTTGGTCATCTTCTGCATGAGCCCGCGCGACATGAACACCTTGCCCCCCGGGAGCGCGAAGGCGTTGATCACGTCGCTGTCGAGCACGGTGAACTCCCACGCGAGGGCGCGCATCTCCGGGTCGCGCTCGAGGGCGGGCACGAGCAGGCGGTTGCCCACCTGCGTCACGTACGCCCTGATCTCGCCTCGCGCGATCTCGCCCCCCATCTCCGCGAGCATTTGGGGCTTGGCCTCGGCCCCGAGCTGCGCCTCCTGCTCCAGCGAGAGCAGCAGGAACTGCGAGCGCCCGGTGGTCGTGTTCTTCTGGCATCCGCCCGCGCCGATCGCGACGCACATCGCGGCCAGCACCAGCACAAAGAGTCTCGCAGCGTGCATGGGTTCCTCCGATTTTCGTGCATCCACCCGGGGGGAGCGCGCAAAGTCTACGATTGCCATATGCCCGAAGCGCCGGGACACGCCGCGCCGCCGGTCGAAGGCTGGCGCGACGCCGAGCTCGCCAACCCGCACGCCCACGCCGACAAGAGCGCGAAGGTCCGCGCCATGTTCGGCGCGATCGCACGCTCGTACGACCTCAACAACGCCGTCCACTCCCTCGGGCAGGACCGGCGCTGGCGGAACTTCGCCGTCCGCCAGGCCGCCGTCAGACCCGGCGACGTCGTCCTCGACGTGGCCTGCGGCACGGGCGCCCTCACCCGCGCGTTCGCCGCCCGCTCTCCCGCCTCGCTCGTCATCGGCGCCGACTACACCCGCGCGATGCTCGACATCGCCGCTCGCGACAGGCCCGACGCGCGCACCACCTATATCGAAGCCGACGCCATGCGCCTGCCCATGGCCGACGCCAGCGTCGACGTCGTCTCCATCGCCTTCGGCATCCGCAACGTGCAGGACCCCCGCCGCGCACTCGGCGAGTTCGCCCGCGTGCTGCGCCCCGGGGGGCGGCTGGTGGTGCTCGAGTTCGACCGCCCCCGCAACGCCGTCGTCCGCTGGTTTAATGACCTCTACTGCGGGCGCGTCATGCCCCGCACCGCGACCTGGCTCAGCGGCGACCGGTCGGGCGCCTACCGCTACCTCCCGGCCTCGGTCGGCGCCTTCATGTCGCGCGAGCAGATGGTGGATGCCATTCGCCAAGCCGGGTGCACGGATGTCACCGCGACTCCCCTCAGTTGGGGGATTTGCGTGTGTTACCGGGCCATCCGCGGGAACTGATTCGGTTATCCGGACTCACACGCACCCCCGCGCGTTCTCGGACCCGCGCCCCGCTGCGTCCGTGAACTCCTGCGCGGCACCCGCAATCTCGACGCGTCGAACCCGCGCCGCCGATACCCAAGCCCGGATGAGCAGGGCGTGAGGTCGCCCTCATGAACAGCGGCGGAGTCCGCGGCACGAAGTCCGCCCGAACTACTGGTGACCGGCCGGTCGCCGACGGGCATAGGGGATACGCGATGAGCCGTGACTTGCTGCAGGCACGATTTCTGGAAGCCCTGGTCGGGGGCGATCGCCCCGCCGCCCGGGACGTGGTGGCAGAACTGGCCGCCCGCGGCGCGAACGCGTCGCAGGTGATCTCCGAGCTCTTCTGGCCCGCGCACGAGACGATCGAGAAGTTGTACAAGGGCGATCAGATGACCTCGCTCGCGTACCACCTCTCGACGCGCCTCCTGCGCATGCTCGTCGATCAGACCGGCGCCGCGCTGAACCGCGCCTCGCCCCGCGGCGAAACGATCTTCTGCGCCTGCGGGCCCAGCCAGGGCGAAGAACTCGCGGCCCAGATGGCCTGCGACCTCCTCGAGGCCGACGGCTTTGACGTCACCTTCGCCGGCGGCGGCGTGCCGGGTGACGAGATCCTCTGCCGCGTGCAGGAAACGCAGCCGAACTACCTGGTGATGTTCGCGTCGGCCGCGAGCGACCTGCCCGAGATCCGCCGGATCATCGACACGCTGCGCGAGATCGGCGCGTGCCGCAAGACCAAGATGGTCGTCGGCGGCGGGGTGTTCAACCGCGCGGACGGGCTGGCCGAGGAGATCGGCATCGACCTGTGGTGCTACAGCCCGGCGGACCTGGTCGACCTGCTGACCCTGCCCCCGGAGCCCGCGCACGTGCCGACACCCATCCCCGTGCCGGCCGCGGCCCGCGCCGCCTCGAAGGTCACGCCCCGCAAGACAAGAGCGGCCGCCTGATCACAACGCCGCGTGCGCCCATGGCGCCGGCGGCAACACACGAGCACTCATCTCTCGCCCGGAGGGCGCTGGGCCGCACGCCCGGCGCCCTCTTTGCGTTTGGCGCCTGATACGAGCCCGAAGCGCAAGCGAGGGTCCTTCCCTCCGGTACGAGCCCGTTGCGCCAGCGGGGGTCGTCTCCGCCTCATGCGCCGCGGGCCCGGGAACGCGACAGGCGGACACTCGCCGCGCTGCGGCGCGCCGGGTGGCAGGTACTGGTCGGGTGGGAGTGTCAAACGCGGGACATGGCTCGCTTGTCGGATCATCACTCGCGCAAAGTGTCGGTCGGCGAACAGAGTTAGAATACTCGCATGGCCAAGTCCGCTCGTGGCACAAGTGAGGTGGAAACGCAGGAAGCCCCAGGCTTCCAAGTGACTCTGACCTTTGACGGCGAGCTCGCCGACCGAGGCGAACTGCCCGCTGCGGAACTTGGTGCCGCGCTCCAAGGCTGGGACCGCTTTCTTCAACTCGCGTACTACTCGCAAGAGACATCAGTCCTCGAACTCCCCAAATCGGGCACGTCGTTCCGCGTCGAGTTTCACGTCCGCAAGATCAGCAAGGGCTCGTTCCTCGTTGACGCGACCCTGTGGTTCGGCGTGGCAGCCGTGGGCGGAATCATCGGGAACCGCGCGGATGCCATAGCCAATAAACTCTGGGAGTGGTCGAGCAAGATCATCAAGGCGCATATCAAGGCCAAGCGGGAGAAGAAAACGCTCGACGGCGTGGTTGCGGAGCTGGAAACTCTCGCCAAGGCAGAATCGGTGCGCGTGAGCAAGAACCGCGAGGACTCGGAAGACTTCGCCACGGCAGTGAATACGGCCTTGACTAACGCGACGGTGCCACTGGATTCATCCGCTGCCAAAGAAGTCTTGGCGTTGAAGGGGCAAGCCGTAGACATCGTGATCGACCAGAATGGCCGCGCTGCCATCCGCGCCCCGTTCGATCCGCCTGCACTTGATCCCGAGGCCGACCCAGTAATCGACGCTCCCGTGAAGTTCATCAGAATCAACAAGAAAACTGGTTACGGGCTTTTTCAGTTTGTGCGACCCCAAGACGAATCTCAACTGGGCCAACAGCGGTTCCACTGCGAGGACAAGGCCATTCGCCGCAGAGCGAATCAATACACGGGGTCATTTCACGAGGACATTCCGCTGAAAGTCAGAATGCAGCGAAAAGCCTACGAGACCAGCCGGCACGGCCATTACTGGCTGATTGTCGGTACCGGCGCGCCGGACGTGGCCGACCAAGGTTTGTTTGGTCCACATGACGGCGCGAAGAAGGGCAAGAAACGGAAGAAGAAGTGATTGAGTCCGCGAAGCGGGGTTTACTCAGCCACCGTCGCCCCGCATGCTGCGACGGTTGCACTAGTCACCTCCGACCACGGCACCTTTTCCCCGCGCGTGCTCACCCACCGCAGGGCGTAATACGCGGTCTCGCCCGCTTCGGCGCTGGGGAAATCCTTTCGCAGATTGCCGCGTGAACTCGCGACAGGCACGTTGAGACTACCCCCGGCTGCGGCGCCCCCAAGGCAAGACCCTCGCTTGCGCGTCGGGCTCGTACAGCAAGACCCTCGCTTGCGCGTCGGGCTCGTACGCGGGCACGGAAGGCAAGCCCCTCGCTAGCGCGTCGGGCTCGGAGGGGAACACTCTCGCTGGCGCGTCGGGCTCGGAGCGCGTCGGGCTCGCAGATCCGTCGGCTACAGCACTTCGACGCGGCGGTGGTCGTCGACGGGGTACGAGATGCCGATGGCGACGAGGAGGTCGGTGAGGCCGCGGGCGTCGTCGGGGGTGAAGGCGCCGAGGTCGAAGCTGTCGGCGTCGAGGACGCCCCAGATGGTGCCGTCGGCGAGGACGACGGGGACGACGAGTTCGGATTGGTCGCGGGGGTCGCAGGCGACGTAGTTGGGCCCGAGGGAGCGGACATCGGGGACGACGAAGCAGCGCGCGTCGCGCCAGCCGCGCCCGCACAGGCCGTGGAGGCCGATGGGCGAGCAGGCGGGCTTGGGTTCACGGGCGACGAGCGACATCTCGCCGGCGTGCGGGCCGTGGACGTAGAAGCCGATCCAGGAGATGCCGGAGGACCAGAGGGCGCCCCAGGCGATGTCGAGGAAGCGGCGGAGGCGGTCGGCGAACTCCGGGGCGTGCGCGGAGACCGGCGCGGGCGGGGCCGCGGGGTCGAGGGCGTGCCGGCGCAGGATGGCGGCGTAGTCGCGGGCGAGCGTCGCGTGCGAGGGGGCGGCGTCGCCGCTCGCGCCCGCCGGGGCGGGCGCGTTGGTCGCGGGGGTGGTCATGCCGGGTCCGCGGGGCGTCAGAGCGTGGCGGAGGTGTACGGCAGGAGCGCCATGTAGCGGGCGCGCTTGATGGCCTGGGCGACCATGCGCTGCTCGGCGGCGGAGGTGCTGAGGCGCTTGCGTCCCAGGATCTTGCCGTTGGGGCTCATGAGCTTGCGGAGCGTCTCGACGTCCTTCCAATCGACGAACGTGTCGCCGGTCTCGGAGATGTGCGCGACGCGGATCTTCTGGGTGTTGCCGAAGCGGGGGAACTTGCTCATTCAGGTCCGTCCTGGGCGTGAGGCCCGGGGCTGCGGGGCGACGGGCTCCGCAGGTCCGGGCGACGGAAACGTGCCGGGCGGGATGATAGGCGGGCTACTTCATCGATTCGCGGTCGACGGCCAGCGAGCCCGGGCCGACCACGGCAACGTACATCGCCATGGCGAACAGGACGGCGTTGCGGGCCAGGTGGCACGGGCCGATCGCCCCCGAGCAGGGAATCTCGAACTTGCCGAAGCAAGAGCAGTGGACGTCGAGGTCGCGGGCGAGGACGGAGAGCATGCCGCCGATGAAGGCCAGGAGCATGCCCCCGAGGACCACCGCCCCCGCGCGGGCCCACCAGCCGAGGATGAGCGCGACGCCCGCGAGGACCTCGAGCCAGGGGACGACAAAGGCCGTGAGCGTGGCGAGGTGGTCGGGCAGGATCTTGAAGGCCATGACGCCCTGCACGAAGAGCTGCGGGTTGCGGAGCTTGACGATCGCGGCGAAGACGAACAGCCCGCCGAGCAGCACGCGCACCACCAGCGCGAGGCCTCCCCACACGATGCTCGGGCTCTTGGTCTTCACGGGCGTTGCGTCCTGCGTTCGCCGTCGCGGGCCGGCGGAAGAGTGGGTCACATGGCGGGCTTGCCGGTGGCGACGGGGTGCCCGGCGGCCTTCCAGGCCGGGTAGCCGTCGGCCATCACGTGGCAGCGGGTGAAGCCCAACTGCTGGAGGAGAACGACGACGTTGTGCGAGGCGTCGCACTGCCCACCGCCGCAGTACACGACGACGGGTGCGGCCTTGTCCATGAAGTTCAGCGCGTCGGGGATGGCGCCGTTCATGAACACCTCGGAGGGCATCCAGAACGCCCCCTCGACGTGCCCGGCCTCGTACTCGTTGGCGAGGCGGGCGTCGATGAACGGAGCGCCCGCGGCGAACAGCGCGGCCGCGGAGGCGAGATCGATGTCGAGGCCCAGCGGCGCGGGCTGCGTGGGTGCGCCCGCGGCGGGCGTGCTCCCCGCGGCGGGCGTCGCAGGATCGGCGGGGCGTTCGCCGTTGGTTGTGACGGGCGGGTTCGGCAGCACCGGCGGAGCGGGCGGCGCGGGTCGGAGCGTCACCGGCGTGACGACGGAGTGCACCGCGCCGGCGAGCACGCCGACGAATCCCAGTGCGAACGCGCGTTGGATGATGGTGCCCAGGGGCATGGGTGAGGCTGCCGAGAAAACAGGGACGGCGTGCGGTTGCACGGCGCCCCCAAGGGTGATGGTGAGTTTACCGCGGGCCGCCGGGCATCAGCAGGCTGGGCTGCTCGTCCCAGACGGTGCGGGGCTTGGGCGCGGGGGCGTTGGCCACGGGAGCGCGGACATAGCCGTAGTAGGTGATCTTGAACTCCTTCTCGTCGGGCAGGTCGGTGGTGAGGACCAGGGTGCCGGCGGCCGGCCCGCCCGCGCCCGGCGCGGTGCCGGCGAGGTTGAGCGTGTAGGCGGGGGCGGCCCCGGCGGGGACCTGATCATCGCGGACGTCAAGCTTCGCGAACAGGGGCGAGGGGCCCTGGGGCTGTTCCTCGACCTTCAGGATCTTGAACGGCTTGCCGTTGCGGCTCTTGAGCGAGACGGCCGACATGATCGCCTGGCCGGGCTGGAGGGCTCCGAGCTGCAGACGCGCCGGGTTCGCGAGCACGTCGCCGATCACCTCGCCCTGGACGGTGAAGTTCACCTGGCGGCCCGCCTCGCTCGTGCGGAGCGAGACGCCCCCGGCGATCGGCCCGACCGGCGCGTTGGGCTTCACCGAGATCTCGACGGGGTACTGCCACACGGTGCGGCCGTTGACCACAGTCTCGACGCCCGGGAGGACCTTCGAATCCACCAGCGCGATGTTGGGCGTCGCGCCCTCGATGCGGATGTCCTTCGAACGCGACGTGACCGTCACCGTCATCGTCTTGCCGCGCCCCTTGGCCACCTCGCCCAGCGCGACCATCGCCGGCTCCACCACCACCAGCGGGTTCACGTCGCTCTTCACGTTCAGCACCACCGTGCGGTTCGAATCGTCGTTCGTGGTGACGGTGACGGTCGTGTGCTGCGGCCCGCGCCGGTGGTGCGGGTTGTACTGCACCTTGATCTCGCCCGATTCGCCGGGCTGGTACACCTTCTTGTCCAGCGCGGGAACCGTGCACCCGCACGAACCCTGCGTGCTCACGATCTCGACAGGGCCCGTGCCCCGGTTCGTGAACTTGAAGACGGCCTCGACCGGCTTGTCGTCGCTGATCTCGCCGAACTCGTGCGTCGTCTGGTCGAACTCGATCTTCCCGCCCGTCGAGGGAACCGCGGGCACGTCGCCCTTCATCGGCACCTTGGCGCCGGGGGCGACCGGCGAGAGCGCGGGCGGGAGCGACGGCTTCACGGGCTGGTCCTGCGCGATCGACACGGACGCAAGCCCGCACACGGCACCGCAGACGGCGACAAGGACCATGCTGGAACGCGACACCATCTTGTGAACTCCTCTGGATGACTCCGCGACGCGGAAGGTGAACTCGGCCGCGCCCGCACACTCCGGACGGCCCGGCTCATTCTTCCCCGTCGGCGGGGCGGCGCTCGCCGGGTTTCTGAGTATCGGCGGGCACCCCGGGGTGAGGCCCGGGCTAGGCCCGGCGGGCCCCGGCCGGACTCCGTATTGTCCGGGATGCTCCGCCTGGGATGCCTGGAACTCGCGACCAACCTGCTGCTGGCGCCGATCGCCGGGTACTGCGACCTGGCGTTCCGAACGGTCTGCCGCGAATGGGGCGGAGTGGGCCTGGCGTGCACGGATCTACTGAGCCCGCAAGGACTTCTGCGCGGCACCGCCACCAGCCTGGACCTCGCCAAGACCAACGACTTCGACAAGCCCGTCGGCATGCAGCTCTACGGCAGCGACCCCGAGATCATGGCCCAGGGCGCCCGCTGGGCCGTCGAGCACGGGGCCACCCTCGTCGACATCAACATGGGCTGCCCGGTGGACAAGGTGACCAAGAAAGACGGCGGGAGCAAACTGCTGACCGACCTGGCCCGGGCGGTCGCGGTCGCGGCCCGGGTCGTGCGAGAACTGGAACGCTGCCCGGTGAGCGCGGACGAATGGAAGAAGCGACAAGGCACCGGGCTACAGGCCGCAGGGAGCAGGCACGAGGCATCGGGCATTGGGGATTCGGCGTTCGGGGAAGGCGTGGCGAGCGGTGCGCATGCTGCGGGCGTGCGGGCGAACGGGGTGCGGGCACAAGACGCGCGGGCCGATGACGCGAGTGCCGCGGAACGTGGACCGGTGGTGGTGCCGCTGACGTGCAAGATGCGCCTGTGCTGGAGCACCGCGGACTACGAGGCGGGGCAGGCGTGCTCGCCCCACCTGGCGCGCATGCTCGCGGACGTCGGCGTCGTCGGCGTGACGGTGCACGGGCGGACGACCGAGATGAAGTTCGGCGGGCAGGCGCAGCTCCCGGGCATCGCGCGCGTGGTCGAGGCCGTCAACGGGCGGATCCCGGTGATCGGCAACGGCGACGTGCGCCGCGGCGCGGACGCGGCACGGATGATCCGCGAGACCGGCTGCCAGGGCGTCATGATCGGGCGCGGGGCGCTGAGCGCGCCGTGGGTGTTTCGCGAGGCGTGGGCGGCGGTGCGGGGAGTCGAACCGCCCCCCGAGCCGACCGAGGCGCAGAAGCTCGCGACCATCCGCCGGTTCTTCGACCTGATGCGCGAGCATCGCGACGATCGGTACGCGATGTTCCAGATCAACCGGCGCGTGTCGTGGTTCGCGAAGACACTGCAGCGCGACCTGGGCAGCGGCAAGATGGAGAGCATCAAGCCCTTCAAGGAAGCGATGCGCCACGCCGCGACCCCCGCGGAGGTCTACGACGCGCTCGACCGGTTCGCGGCGGGAGAACTGCGCTCGGGCGTGGCCGACGCGGCGGAGATCGAGGCCTGACCCGCCGGGGCCGCCCCGCTACACCACGGGTGAGATGTCCGGCGCGTGCGGCTGCCCGCAGTACAGGCAGGTGCGGTGGCGCTGCATCAGCGTGCGCGAGCACTTGACGCACTGATACGGGCCGTCGGTGCGGCTCACGCGTCCGTCGAGCACGCCGTCGCGCAGGTCAACCTCCTGCACCTTGGCCTCGATCTCCTCCTGCGACAGCCCGAGGCGCGCGACGACCAGTTCCCACATCGCGGCGTTGATGAGCGCGAGGCGATCGACGCGGTCCTGCACGCGCGTGACGTCGCGCTCGAGGTCGCTCGTCGAGCGCGCAAGATCGCCCCGCACGTCGTCGATGCTGCGCTGCTGGTACAGATTCCAGACGAAGTCGTGCATGGCGCCTCCCGGGCGCCAGTCTACCGGACGCTCTGGCCCGCGCGCTCGACCCCGGGGACGGCGGTGCTGGCGGCGAGCGCGACCTCGGTCCTCGCGCTCTTGGGGAGCATGAACGACATGCTCATCATGAGCGCGTTCTTGAACCGGGCGCCCGCCGGGGCCCGCCCGGTCTCGATGACGGCCTTGTACAGCGCCAGGATCGCGGGCCAACTGGTGGTGACGCTCTTGAGGGTGCGGGTCTCGCCCTCGAATCGCGAGTGCGTGATCGTGACGCGCGTGACGCCGCCCTGCTCGGTCAGCCGCCATTCGACGAGCGTGGGCGCGTCCTGCTCCATCGAGAATCGGAAGGTGTGGACGAGGCGGCGCGGGGCGTCGACCTCGAGGACCTCGCCGAGCACGAACGTGTGCGTGCCGCGCTTGTTGCGGTAGGAAAGCACCGCCCCGGGGGCGATGGGGCCGTGCAGGTACGTGCCGAACATCGCGTGATGCGGGGAGCCGGAGCGGGTGATCTCGTCCCACACGCGTTGCGCGCCGGCCTTGATGTCGATGCTGAAGACCTTCTCGATCATGGTCGCCCCCGGAGTTCGCCCCGCCGGACATCGGCACGCGCCGTGCCCGCCGGGCGCGATGGTGTGCGCTCGGTTCCGACGCCCTCGGCAGCGTCGCGGATGGAGGTGAGTGCGGCGGCCCAGGCGCCCTCGTACCGGCTCACCCAGCGTTCGTAGATCAGGCGGATCGGGACAGGATTGAGGTAGTTCGTGCGGACGCGCCCCGTCTTCTTCGACACCACCAGTCGGGCTCGGCCGAGCACGCGCAGGTGCTGCATCACCGCGAAGCGAGACAGGCCCGGGAAGAGCATCACCAGTTCGCCCGTGGGGCGGGGCCCGTCGCGCAGCGCGTCGAGAATGTCGCGCCGCACGTCGCTCGCCAGCGCGCGGAAGACACGATCGACCCCCCGCTCCGCAGAGCGGGACGCGGCGGTCGGGGCGGATGGTTCGGCCGGAAACACGTGATAAAAATATCACGTGTTTCGCTCCCCGTCAAGCCCGCCTTCGCCGGGGCGACGTCACCGGGCCCCGCGGACCTCGCCGCGACCTCCCCGCGGCGCATCCGCGCGAGAATCACTAAACTGCGTGCATGACCACCACAGACGTGTTTTCCGCGGCGCTTCAGCGGCTTGACCTCGGGGCCGCCCACGCGAAGGTGCACCCTGAAACCCTGCTGCGCCTGCGCAGCCCCCGCCAGATGCTCGAGGTGTCGATCCCCGTGCGGATGGACGACGGGGCCCTGCGCCTCTTCACCGGGTATCGGTGCAAGTACGACGACACGCGCGGGCCGGCGAAGGGCGGCATCCGCTTCCACCAGGACGTCTCGCCCGAAGAGGTGAAGGCCCTGGCGTTCTGGATGACCTTCAAGTGCGCGTGCGTCGGGCTGCCGTTCGGCGGGGGCAAGGGCGGGGTGATCGTCGACCCGCACACGCTGTCGACGGCGGAACTGGAGCGGCTGAGCCGCGGGTACATGCGGGCGATCGCGTTCGCGGTGGGGGTTGACGTCGACGTGCCCGCGCCGGACGTGAACACGGGCCCGATGATCATGGCGTGGATGGCCGACGAGTACGCCGGGGTGACGGGCAAGCGCGAGCCCGGCGTGATCACCGGCAAGCCCGTCGCGGTGGGCGGGTCACTCGGGCGAGACGACGCGACCGCGCGGGGCGGGTACTACGTGCTGAAGGAACTGGAGAAGCGCCTGGGCTGGGTGGGCGGCAAGGCCGAGCGCGTGGCGATCCAGGGCTTCGGCAACGCGGGCGACAACATGGCGCGCCTCTGCCACGCCGACCCGGCGTACAAGGTCGTCGCCGTGAGCGACCACACGGGCGGACGGTACAACCCCGACGGGCTCGACATCCCGCGCCTGGCGAGCCACAAGGAGAAAACGCACAAGCTGCTGCCGACGGCCGAGTGCGGCGCCGGCACGCGCGAGATCACCAACGCGCAGCTCCTCGAACTCGACGTCGACCTGCTCGTGCCCGCCGCGATCGAGAATGTCATCACCGAGGACAACGCGGGGCGCGTGCGTGCCAAGGCGATCCTCGAGCTCGCCAACGGGCCGTGCACGCCCGAGGCGGATGTCATCCTCAAGAAGAACGGCGTGCGCGTCGTGCCCGACATCCTCGCGAACGCCGGGGGCGTCACGGTGTCGTACTTCGAGTGGACGCAGAACAAGAGCGGGTTCTACTGGGACCTCCCGCGCATCCACGACGAACTCCGCAAGAAGATGAGCAGCGAGTTCGCCGAGGTCTTCGAGCTCGCGGAAGAGAAAGACATCAGCATGCGGACCGCCGCGTACGCCCACGCGCTGCAGCGCCTCGCGCCGGCCCTCGAGAGCACCGGCACCCGACGCGTCTACGCGAAGGAGTAAGGAAGGCACCGGGGACTGGGCACTGGGAACTGGTGAAGACCAAGAGCAAGAAGAAGAAGAAGAAGAAGAAGCAGAAGAGGCGGGAGAGGGAGCAGAACGCACTGCGACCGAACTAGAACGAGGCCTCGCTGGTCACGCGCACGCGCTCGCCGCTGTCGGGGTCGTTGAACTCCAGCATCGCGGCGTGCAGGCAGAGCCGGGCGGGCGGTTCAAGCCCGGGCCGTGCGTGTGCGGACGTCTCCGGCGCGGGCACGCCGTACAGCGGGTCGCCCAGCACGGGCGAGCCCAGCCCGACGCGCGGCGCCGGGGGCGGCTGGATCATCGCGCGGGGGGCAGCGCGATCGGGATCGCGCGCGGGCCAGTGGGTCTGCCCGCCGAACGCCGCGTGCACGCGGATCTGGTGCGTGCGCCCCGTGAGCGGCTCGAACTCCACGCGCGCCGTGCCGGCGTCGAGCACGCGGTACCGCGTGAGCGACGGGCGCCCCTGCTCAAAGTCCACCACCTGGTACGGACGCCGCTCGACATCGAGCCGGATCGGCACCTCGATCGCGCCGGCGGGGTGTTCTGGACAGCGCTCCAGACGCGCCACGTAGCTCTTCACGACGGTGCGCCGCTCGAACTGCGCGGAGAGCTCGCGCTGCGCATGCTCCGTCAGGCCCACCACGATGAGCCCGCTCGTGTCCATGTCGAGGCGGTGGACGATCAGCGGCCCGCCCGCGCGCGGGAACATCGCACGCACCCGCGACGCCACGCAGTCGTCCTTGCCCGGCCCGATGCCCGGCACCGACAGCAGGCCCGAGGGCTTGTCCACGACGACGAACGCGTCGCGCTCCAGGACGATCCGCAGCGGGTCGGTCACGGGGCGAGGGTACGGCCCCGCGGCACGCGGGTACGCTGTGCCCATGAGCACCGACGCCCCGCGACCGCACGCCGCCTCCCCCACCATCGACGCCACGCACGACCCCAAGCTGCGGTCGTGGGTGGAATCCGCGAACGACCCCGCGACGGACTTTCCCATCCAGAACCTCCCGCTCGCGGCGTACGAAGCCTCGCACGACAACCACACGCACACGCACCTCGCGACGCTGATCGGCGACGAAGTACTCGACATCTCGATGCTGGTCGAGAGCGGGCTCATCGGGCGCGATAAGAACGAGGAGGCGCTGGCGCGGGCGATCACCATGCCGCACGCCTTCGGGCTGCTGCGCGCCCCGGCACTGCGCCGCCAGCTCCGCGAGGCACTGCAGCGATTCCTGCGCGAGGACAGCATGGGCGGGCAGTCGCTGCGGCGCGTGCGCCAGAAGGCCCTGCGCCCGCGGCGCGAGACACGCCTCGCCGAGCCCGTCGCCATCTTCAACTACACCGACTTCTACGCGTCCATCCACCACGCTTCGACCGTCGGCGCGATGTTCCGCCCCGACAACCCGCTGCTGCCCAACTACAAGTGGGTGCCCATCGGCTACCACGGGCGCGCGTCCTCGATCGTCGCCTCCGGCACGCCGATCCCGCGCCCCCACGGGCAGACGTTCAAGGACGGCGAAGCCTCCCCCACCTTCGGCCCCTGCCAGATGCTCGACTACGAACTCGAGGTCGGCTGCATCATCGGCCCGGGCAACCCGCTCGGACGCCCGGTGTCGGTGGCGGAGGCGCGCCACCTCATCGCCGGGTACTGCCTCGTGAACGACTGGTCGGCGCGCGACGTGCAGAAGTGGGAATACCAGCCGCTGGGCCCGTTCCTCGCGAAGAACTTCGCGACGACGATCTCCGAGTGCATGGTCTTTCCCGAGGCGCTCGAGCCCTTCCGCTGCGCCGCGTACACGAGGCCCGAGGGCGACCCGCAGCCGCTGGAATACCTGCGCGACGACGCCGACACCGCGTTCGGCGGACTCGACCTGCACCTGGAAGCCCAGCTCCAGACAGCGGAGATGGCGAAGCGTGGCCTGTCGCCTGTTACCTTGAGCACAGGCCGCACCTTCCGAGAGATGTACTGGACGTTCCAGCAGATGATCGCGCATCACACGAGCAACGGGTGCAACCTCCAGCCCGGCGACCTGCTCGCCAGCGGCACGGTCAGCGGGCCAGAGCCCTCGACCCGCGGCTGCCTGCTCGAACTCACGTGGGACGGCACGGGCAAACCACGCCGCCCCATCAGCCTGCCCAGCGGCGAAACCCGCACCTTCCTGCAGGACGGCGACACGGTGATCCTCCGCGCCTGGGCCGAACGCGAGGGCTTCCGACGCATCGGTTTCGGCGAATGCCGCGGGACGATTGTCGGGTGACGTGCCACTGACATCGGCTCGGCGATGTCAGTGCTCGCTCCGTGCGCATTCGCACTGACTTCCGCAAACGGAAGTCAGTGGCACGGTCACAATCGTTCCACGCGGCTGGCATTGTCCGAGGCCCGTGGTATGTTCAGTGCATGAATCGAGAGAGGTACAGCGGCGGCGTGCGGGCGGTAGTCGTGGCCATGGCCGCCGCGGGCGTGTTCTCGGGCGTGGCCTGCGGACAGGCCTTCTACCTCACCGGTCTGGCACCGGGCACAGAGGGCGGACGGACGTACGGCCTGTCGGCCGACGGCACGATCGCGGCCGGGTGGAGCTCTCGCGCCAACTTCACCCCGGGGTACGTCTGGACCGCCGACACCGGCCGCTACGACTTCGGGCTTGAACCCGGGCTCCCCTCTCTCACCATCACGGCGGGGCTCTCGGGCGACGGCCGCGCGGTCGTCGGGACAGCGGGCGATCTCAACCAGCGACGGGCATTCCGCTGGAGCGGCCCGGGCACGTACCAGACCCTCGGCTCGTTCGGCTACCCGGCAACTTACGCCCAGGCGGTCAACCACGACGGCTCCATCATCGTCGGGCGGGGCGAGTTCGGTACCGGCGGGTTCATCGGCCAGGCTTTCCGCTGGACCAGCGCCACTGGCATGGTCGGGCTTGGGTTCACCCGACCCGGCCACGGGTTCAGCGAGGCCGCCGCCATCAGCCGCGATGGGTCCACCATCGTCGGCACAAGCCGCGGCGGGTCGGATTATCGGGCCTTCACCTGGACGCAAGGGACGGGGATGCTGGAGTTGCCAGGTTTGCCAGGCACCACGAACGTCGCGCTCGGAGTGAGCGCGGACGGGGCATATGTAGTTGGTGCGTCGGGAGATGGATTCCTACCGGTTGTGTGGCAAGCCGGGCAACTGAGGCAGCTTGAACTTTCCGGTCCGTACTTCACCGGCGCTGCGAACTGCGTGAATGACGCTGGCGATGTCATCGGCGGATACGTCGCGGGCCCACCCGGACAAACGCAGTACGCAGCGGTCTGGACGCCCGAGTGGGGTATGGAGCTGCTGTCCGACTACCTCGCGTTCCACGGCGTGCAGGTCCCCGCCGGGCTCACCCTGACCACCTGCTCCGCCATCAGTGCCGATGGGATGACCTTCGCGGGGTGGACTGAGCGCCCTAACGGGGGGCTTGAGGGGTACGTCGCCGTGATTCCGTGCCCGGCGAGCGTCGCGTTGCTCTTTCCACTGCTCCTCAGCAGCCTCAACCGACGTCGCATCGCCCCCTAACGCCCGGCACGGCAGGTTCTTGCGCGAGAGCCCAAGATTCTGTCCGAATCATCGCACTGGCTGGCGATCGACGGTGGTAAACCGAGTCTCATCATTGGAGTTCTCGCGATGCGCATCATGGCCGCAGTATTCGCACTCATCGCGTTCTCGACGTGTGTCCTCGCCCAGACTCGGGTCATTCCGCGAGCATGGATGTGGCAGGACCAGCCTGTCTCAATCCCCGCGACCTCGCAGTTCACGACCATCAACGGAATCATTGTGAACGAAATCTCGCAGGGAGACTACACGCCCGCCGCGGCCGCGGACGCGCTTGCCCAGAAGATCCACGCCAACCTTTCCGCCGGAAACATCGCGAGCGATTCCGTCTGCATCATGATCCGCGGCTTCGGGCATGACAATTTGTATAGCGAGACGACGAGCGGACCCAACGCCACCCACAACGCCACAAGATTCTTCTGCGAAATCGATCGTTTGCCAGGAATGACGGATCAGCAGTTCCCGAGCCAGAATAGCTCAGACGTCAGCGACCGCACATATCGGCACCCATTTCTCTCGAACGCGACGACGACAGGGCCGTTGCACGAATGGACGGAGGACTTCGTGGCCGCGTTCGAGGCGATCTGCGATAACCCGAACCACCCGTACAACCAGAACCCGCCGCTCCCAGACCCGCGCGAGGTGTCGTATCGGGTGTACATGGACGTGGAAGCGTGGATTGCCCACTACGGTGGGCCAAACGCGGTCTATATGCTCAGCCGTCTGTACTCCTACGGCAACACGGCGGGCAATCCGGACATCTGGAACGCGTGGAAGGTACCGGGGTCGTCTGGGTGGGCAGCTCCCTCCGACTCTGAGATTGTGAACCCCAGTACGACCGCCGGATTTGCATCGACGACAGGCCAGACGCTGGCGCAGATGTACGCGGATGCTCGAGCGGCACAGGCTGCCAACGGGGTCACGCAGTGGCCGACAATCCTCACCGGCTCCGGTGGGCTGTTGGCATCTCAACGCGCTGATATTGGGCAGAACCGCCCGTTCATGCAGTGGTGGTACCATGTGACGAAGAACGCGGAGGTTGCCGTGCCGGAGACATCGCTCTTCAGCGTACTACGCGGCGCTGGCTGGCAGGTCATCACCTCGAACTACGACGCGGCACGGTACGACGGCCAAATTGCCAATACAGGGTGGTTCGTGGACGAAGGGCAATCGAACACCGCCTCGGATATGCTGCCGCGAGGCTGGATCGACCGCCAGGCGGCCCCGCCCGTGGAGGAAGAAGCCATTATGAGCGACGTGAACTACGATGACATCGTTACGGATGGCGACTTCAACCAGTTCATGGACGCATTTGCCGCAGAAGTTGCTGCTGCGGACCTTGACCTGAATGGTGTGGTGGACCTTTCGGATGCCGAGATCTTCATCGACTCGTACGTGAATCCCACGCCGTAAACGCGTCACACACCCCGGAACAGCGCCGCACAGGCGGTGTGCCCGTGGAGGAACGCGCCTTGGTCGATTGGGCCGATCTCGCCGGCGGCGAAGAAACCCGCGAGCGGCGGGCCGGCGTGCTCGGGCGCGCTGATATCGAACCCCACGCGTGCGCGGCTCTCTCCGCCCGGGTGCGGCAGGAAGGCGCGGACGATCGCACCCGCGTCGTGGTTCGGGGTTTCGAAGAGACGCCGCCCGCGCCCCGTGCATGTCACGAGCAGGACTCCCGCGGGCGGGGCGTGGAGTTTCTGCGCGTCGAGCAGCAGCGCGAGGTCCTCGTGGGCCGTGCGCGCGTCGCGCATGTGCAGGCGCACGGTCTGGCCGACGTGCACCTGATCGGCGAGGGCGACGGCCCCGTGGTTCTGATCCACGCCCAGCACGTTGCGGATGAGGAAGTCGCCCCGCCCGAAGTGCTGCTTGAACTCATTGACGACGCGCCCGACGAAGAGGCCCGCCTTCAGGCCGGCCCGCTCATCTTCCGAGAGTTCGCCGATGACGTCGGACACCACCTGCAGCGCGGGCTTGCCGCCGAGCTCGAAGATGATGTTCCGGCGCGCCTTGGTGACGACGAACGTGGGGCCGAACGGGCGGCATCCCTGCGAGACCATGGCGTCGATGCGGACGGGCCCGCGGATGGCGACGCCCACGCCGCCCCGCGATTCGACGCGGGCGTCGATCGCCATCGCGTTCCCGCCGGGGTCGTTCGCGGCCGACGCGAGCCCGCCCAGGATCGGCGGGTTCCCGCACCCCTTGAGCGCCTCGGTCATGGCGGGCAGCAATCGCACGAGCGGCACGGAGAACGGGTCGGCGAAGAGCAGCACGCCCCGCAGGTCGTCGGCCGCGCCGAGGGTGGTGACGATGCGCTCGCGGGCGGCGTCGGGCTCGTCGTCGCCGATCAGGTCGTCGGTGCGAAAGGGCGTGAGCGTGGCGCCGGGCAGGCGTGCGGCGAGGATCGACACGCCGGACGATTCTTCGAGTTCCGTGCCGCCCCCGATGACCCCCGCCGCGGTGACGCCCAACAGCACGCCCGGGCGCAGGCGCGATCGCACGCCGGCGGTGATGGCCTCGGCCTGGGGCACAAGGTCGCGCGAGATGAAGACGAGGGCGAGGTCGCACGTGCCGGCGAGGGCGTGCACGCACTCTTCGGCGCTCCGGGCCGCGAGGACGCCCGCGTCCTCGCCCGCCGCCAGGCTGCACGCGAACAGGGGCGAGGTCGATGAGCCGATCCGCGAGACCACGGGTGACTGTAGCGGCGGGGCGGGCGAGATCAGGGCGTGCCGGGCGCGGCGGGCTGGTTCGGCGCGGCCTGCAGCGTGTCGACCGTCACCGGGGTGATGACGTTGAGCTGCAGCGAGCGGTCGAGCTGGGCCTCGCCGATGACGCCGACGACCTGCCCGAGCATGGCGTCGAGGTTGAACTCGGCGCTCTTGCGGAGGTAGCCGAGCGTGCGCGGCGCCGTCGCGCCGACGGACACGATTCGGTACATCTGCGGGAGGTCGCGCCCGTCGTAGACCAGGCTCGGCTGCAACTGCCCGACGATCGTGTAGTAGCGCGTGCGGGCGATCTCGGCGAGCTGCTCGGAGATGCGGACCTTGGCGGCGTCGAGGCGGGCCCGGGCCTCTTCCTGCTGGCGAAGCCGGTCGCGGTAGTCACGCCGGATGCGCAGGGCCTCCAGGCGGCCTTCCAACTGCCGGCGCTGCCCGGCGCGGTCCGGCGAGACCTGCTCGATCGCGCGTTCGATCTCCACCATCAGTTCGTCGAACTCACCCTCCAGCACCGGCTGCGCCCACACGCGCTTGAACGACGCGTCGAGACGCTCGATGGTGCCGACCGGGCGTTCGTCCGCGGGCGCCGGGGTCGTGGGCGCGGCGGTGCCGGGCGCCGGGGTGCCGGGCTGCTCGGACGCGTCGGCGGGAACAACCGGCTCTGGGGCCGCAGGGTCGCGGCGCTGCACGATCTCGGCCGGCTCGCCCGAGGCGGGCGGCGCGTCGGACGGGACGGTTTCCGGCGTCGCGCCCGGTGCGGGCGGAACCGCGGGTGGCTGTCCCGAACCAGGCTGTCCCGAACCAGGCTGGCCCGAACCAGGCTGGCCCGACGGGGGCTGGGCCGCGGGGGTCGACCCGGCCGGGGCGCCGGGCAATGACGGGAGCGATACACCGGGCTTGGCGCGGTACGTCGCGACTTCGGCGTCGGTCGCCCGGCGCATGAGGCGCGACGGCACAAAGCCCCGCGCGCTCGCCGGCGCCTGCACGCGGTAGGCGGCGATCGACCCGGACGCGTCCTTCACCTCTTCGACGATGGTCAGCGTCGTGCCCGCGGGCAGTTCCTTGTCGAGCAGCGTCTTGTACGACCCGTCGTAGCCGGCGGCGGCGTTGTGCGCCCGCAGGCGGCTGGGCGTCGTCAGCGTCGCCGTCGTGCCCTGCACGCCCACCTCGACCGCGCGCACGAAGGCGCTCAGGCCCGGCGGGTACGACACGCGCGACCAGCGCTCGCTCTCGGCGTCGACCACCACCAGCATGCCGGGCGAGATCTCGCCCACGCGGTAGAACCGGTCGCTGTCGTTGCAGTGGATCGGGACCTTGTCGCCCGCGGGGACGGCGTAGTACGGGGTGACGTCCTGCACCTGCGCACACGCGACGGCGCAGATCGCAACGCTCGCAACGATCGGGATGAATCGAGACACGCCGAGCATGGATGTGTTCCTTCCGGAGCGGCGACGAACCCGAGGGGGCGTGGGCAAGGTCCGTCCGGCCCGAGTGGCCTCCCCGCGGCCCGACAGGATACGCGGACGGAAGCGACTTTGACCGCCCGGCCCGAGCCCGCTACGTTGTGTGTCGGCGCTTGCCGGTGGGCCCACCCCGGGCGAAAATCGGAAGCGACGCCCGGGCAGGATGTTACGGCGATGTCGCCGCCCCGCCGGCTTGTTCCCACTGCGGACGCGCGATGAGACGACCACGCTTACGCCTTGTCGTGCTTGCCCTGTGCCTGGCGGCTGGAGGCTGTCGCACCTCGCCCCTCGCGCGCGAGAGCGAACGCCTCGTGCGCGAGAGTGCGATCAGCGCGACCGAGCACGAACTGCGTGCCGCCCGGCGCGCGCCCGCGCCGCGCGTCGTGCGGCGCGATGACTCGGACCGCGAACTGGGCATCCGCGCCGAGTTCCTGCCCGAGTTGGAGCGCATGGCCGGGCCCGCGTCCTACGACTGGAGTTCGCTCTCGCTCGGCGAGGACCTGCTCGGCGCGCCCTCCGACGAGGTCGGTGTCTCGCTGCAGTCGGTGGTCCGCACGACGGTGGAGCACAACATCGCCGTCCAGTTCGCACGATTGGGCGTGGGCGTGAGCGAGGCGCAGGTGCAGGCGGCCGAGGCCGCGTTCGATTGGACCTTCTTCGCGAGTTCGTCCTGGAACAGCGTGAACTCGCCGCAGGTCTCCAGTGCGTTCAGCGGATCGACCAGCCCGGTGACGAGCAACGCGGCCGAGACGCTCTCGGGCGGCGCCGGGCTGCGCCGGCCGCTGGTCGGGGGCGGGCGGTTTACCGCGCAGCTCGACAACTCGTACATCGACAACAACACGCCCGGGCAGGTCAACCGCCCGAACCCGGCGGTGCAGCAGGCGTTCCTGCTCCAGTGGGACCAGCCCCTGCTGCGCAACGCCGGCAGCGAGGTGGCGCTCGCCGAGATCCGCGTGGCGCGCAACTCGGAACGCACCGCGGTGCAGACGCTGCGGCGTGACCTGATCCGCGTCGTGACCGAAGCCGAGCGCACGTACTGGGACCTCGTCCGCTCGATGTACGACGTGCTGATCTTGCAGCGCCTGCTGGACCGGGGGATCGAGGTTCGCCGCCAGCTCGAGCAGCGCCTGCCGCTGGACGCGAACCAGGCGCAGATCGCCAGCGCGCGGGCGCGCGTGGAGGCGCGCCGTGCGGACCTGCAGCGGGCGCGCACGCAGGTGCGCGTGCTGAGCGACCGCCTGAAGCAGCTCATGAACGCGCCCGACGTGCCCGTGGGGTCCGAGGTCATCGTGCTTCCGGTGGATCGTCCGATCGACCAGCCGGTGCAGTTCAGCCTGCTCGAGAGCCTGCGCCAGGCCGTCGCGAACCGCCCGGAGGTGCAGCAGGCGGTGATCGCCATCGATGACGCGTCGATCCGTCAGATCGTGGCTCGCAACGCCCGCCTTCCGGATCTCACCATGCGCCTGCAGGCCCGCTGGTCGGCGCTCGACCAGGACCTGGGCAGCACCTCGGCCGATCTCTTCAGCGGCAACTTCATCGACTATCTCGCCGGGCTGAACTTCGAGCAGGCGATCGGCAACCGGCGCGCCGAGGCCGACTACAGGCGCCGCCGCCTGGAACGCATGCAGACCGTGCTCGCCTACCGAAACTCGGTGCAGTCCGCGGCCGTCGAGGTCAAGTCGGCCCTCAACCGCGTCAATCTCAACTACACCCTGATCGCGCAGACGCGTCAGAGCCGCCTCGCCGCCGCCGAGGTCCTCCGCGTGCTCCAGGTCGAGAAGGACTTCCGCCAGGGCTTCACCGTCGAACGCCTCGACCTCGAACTCAACCGTCAGGAGTCCCTCGCCGCCGCCGAGCGCGACGAGGTCCAGGCCCTCATCGAGTACAACCAGACGATCGCGGAGCTCTTCCAGGCGATCGGCACGGCCCTGGAACGGAACAACATCCGCGTGGTCGTCCCCACCACCGAAGACGCCCTCGAGGACTGGAGCCAGAGCCTGCTGCGGGAGTAACCTCTGCGGTCTGCAGCGCCTCTTCACCCCCCGGCCGCGACAGGGATCCCCCGCGTGACGATCGTTCCCGACATCCACGCGTGCGTCGACCGCCTCCGCGCGGGCGGGCTCGTCGCGTTTCCCACCGAGACCGTCTACGGCCTGGGGGCCGACGCCCTCAACGAGCGCGCCGTGCGCCGCGTCTTCGAGCTCAAGGGCCGCCCCGCCAACAACCCGCTGATCGTCCATGTCTCCGGCCCCGCCATGGCGCGCGAGGTCGTCCGCGCCTGGCCACCCGGGGCCGAGCGCCTGGCGGAGGCGTTCTGGCCCGGCCCCCTCTCGATCGTCCTCCAGCGCGCCCCGCAAGTGCCCGCCATCGTCAGCGCTGGGGGCGACACCATCGCCGTCCGCTGCCCCGACCACCCGCTCACCCTCGCGCTGCTCCGCGCCTTCGGGGGCCCGCTCGTCGGCCCGAGCGCCAACCTCTCCGGCAGGGTCTCCCCCACCGCCGCTTCGCACGTGCGCGACGCGTTCCCGGGCGACGAAGTTCTCGTGCTCGACGGCGGGGAATGCCGCGTCGGCATCGAGTCCACGGTGCTCTCGCTCGTCGGAGGCCCAGCGCGCGTGCTGCGTCCGGGCGTGCTGGGGGCCGAGCAGATCGCGGGCACGCTCGGGGCGGGCGTGTCGTACGAAGCGCCGGCCGACGCCGCCCCCGACGGGTCCGCCGATGCGGGCGCCCCGCTGGCCTCGCCGGGCCTGCTGGCGAGCCATTACGCGCCCGCGCGCCGGGCCGTGCTCACCGACGCCCCGGGCATCCAGCGCCTCGTGCGCGAAGGGCACGGGCTGGTCGTCGCGCTCGCGATCTCGGACCTGTCGCTCCCGCAGCCGCACGAGGTCATCCCCATGCCGGAGTTCGCGGAGGACTACGCGCACGCGATGTACACGGCCCTGCGCATGGCCGACACTCCGCGCACCGGCGTCATCGCCATCGAGCGCCCGCCCGAGGGCGACACGCCCGAAGACCGCGCGATCTGGCGGGCCGTGCTCGACCGCCTCACCCGCGCGGCGGGTGTTCGCTAGGGGCGGGTGGACGCAGCGTGCTCGACCATCAGCGCCCAAAGGCCACGCACCTTCAGGCCGCCGATGTCGCCGATGGTGGGCTCATCGGGCTCGAGGAGGTGTACCTCGCCCCCGTGCGGGCTCCACAGCGTGATGTCTACGTGCGCATGGACGGGTTCGGCGCCGATCTTCGTCGCGACGAACGCGCGGAACGCCTCGGTCATCGGCCCCGAGATTGAGACGGCGCCGTCGCCCTCTCCGGCGGTCCGGGCGCGGCTCACGCACGCCGAGACGATCCGGCTGATGGGCACACCCGCCCCCGACGCGTCGCGCCCGGCACCTGGGGCTTCCCGGCCCGCGGCCCGCGCGTCCATGATGCGCCGCGCCGTGGCGTCGTCCGCCTCGACGGATGCGCTCGCACGCCCGAGGTCCGTCGCGGTCGAGACACCCGCTCGCACCGCGAGCGAGAACCGCCACGCGCCGTCTTCACGCCGCATTACCACGACATGCGTCGCGTCGGCGCGGAGGTCCGGCCCGCCGCTCGCGTCGGGCGCGCTCGGCGCGGTGACGAGCAGACGGGGCAGTCCGGCCATCGACCTGAGCTCGTGCTCAGGCTGGCTGCGCCGTCGCTGGCGCCGGTCGCCCACGGGGCCCGCCTTGGGGTCGTGCACGTAGCACATCGCTCGATCGGCGCGAACGTCGATATCCACGACGCGCGAGAACTGGAGCGTGAACGGGTTCATGGGCATCCGCGAGGTTGCGTCCAGCCATTCAACGCCAAGGTCCCTTGTCGCCGCCTCGAAGCCCGCGATGTCATCCGCCTTCGAGAGATCGATCGACGCGCCCTGACCCACGACCGACAAGCGAAGCATGAGCCGCAACTCGGTGGTGCCGAGCCGGTACATCTGAGGCAGGTCGGATGCGACGCACGCCTGCGAGTATCGCAGCAGCGCCAGCTCGACGTCGCCGCGCTCGTCAGCCTGGGCACGCGCCGCCGGCGGGCTGAACACGAGGAGCAGCATGAGCGGCACGATCACCACACCCCAGCGCGTCGAATGGCTCATGGTCGGTCCCTCCGAGTTCTCCACATGCTACCAACTGCCGGGGCGTGGGTTGCGGAGCCGCCGCCAAAGCGTCATCATGGGTGCACTATGACCGATGCCGCCCATCGTCATCCGCCCACCCGCCGCGCCTTCAGCCTGTCGGAGCTGCTCGCGCTGGTGCTCTGTGTACCGGTGATCGGGGCGCTCGGGTCCGTGCGGGCCGAGCGCACGGCGGCCTCCAACCGCGTGCTGAAGGATTCCACACAGGTCCGGGGGATCGGCCAGGGGTTGATCCTCTGGGCGCAGAACAACAACGATCAGTACGTCATGCCGGGCGCGATTGATCACCAGAACACGACGCTTCCCGCCGATGTCACCAAGGACCTGCCCCGGAACATCGCGTCGGTGTTGATCTTCGCCGGCCTTGTGGGTCCTGATCTGTTCGTGAGCCCCTGCGAACCGAACCGCTCGATCGTTCCCCACGACGGGTACGCGTATAGCGCCCCGCCGCTCGCGGCCGCGCCGGACAAGCGCCTGGCGCTGTGGGATCCCTCGTTCCGCGCCTACCCCTTCGACGAGGACGGCCCCGAGCGCCCAGAACAGGCAACCGGCGGGCTCTCCTACGCCTTTACCGCCTACGCGGGCGGACGCCGAAGCAAGTGGTCCAACACGTTCCAGGCCACTGAGGCCGTTGTAGGCTGGCGAGGTCCGGCGTACGACCCGCAGGGCCAGACGGAACTCACGGGGTGGGTCTTGGCGCCACGGGCCGATGCCGGCCGGCGCGGGGCCGGAAGCCTGCGCACGCTTTTTCCCGCGCAACGGGGCGGGCGGTGGAGCGGCAACGTGGCCTTCAACGACAACCACGTCGAACTCGTCTCGCGCCCCGATCCGGAGACCCTGGCGTTCACGTTTTCGTCGCTTCCGGCAGGACGCAAGACGCAGTTCGACAATCTGTTCGTCAACGAGAACGACCGGACGCGTCGCCCCGACGCCGAGGACCTGGTCGACACCGCATCCGCCAACACCAATAACTACCTCGCGACGTGGGGGCGTGGCACGGCGAACCGCCAAGGCGGCCGTCAGTCGCTTGCCGACCTCGCCGGCGGGCTGTGGTGGGACTGAACCGGCCTAGGCCTTTGCCGGCACCAGGCCCAGGGCCTTGCGCAGTTCGGCGATCTGCCCGAGGTGCCACCCCTCGTGCCACGCCGCCTTCAGCACCGCGTCCAGCTTGTCGGTGCAAAACCCGTGCGAGTCGGTCTCGCACGGCGCGAGCAGCCCGGCGGGCGATTCCGCCCGGACGGCCTCGCGCAGGCGCCGCGCCGCCTGGTCGTACAGACCCTTCACCTCCGCGTACGGCGGGTAGGCGTTCGGATCGTTCACCGGCTTGCTCTTCGAGCCGAACATCTGCTCGTGCGCGTCGGTCGTGCCGACCGGACGCCCGTCGATCAGGCTCGCGAACCAGAGGTTGCTGATCGCCAGGTGCCCCAGGTTCCACAGCGCGTGGTTCGACGTGGGCATCGGCTGCGCGGTCGCGTTGCTCTGGTTGAACGGCTCGGCGTACTTCGTCGTCACGCCCACCGCGAAGTCGAAGAACCCCGCCGCGCGATCCACCAGCACCGACGCACCGGGGGCACCGCCGGGCTTTGATCCGCCCCGCGCCCCGCCCGCCGCCTTGCCCGCGCGCGCCTTGCCCGCCGCTTTGGACCCGCGGGACGCCGCCTTCGCCGACGGACGGGCGGCCTTCGCCGCCGGACGCTTCGCTGCTGCCTTCTTCTTCGACGCCTTCTTGCTCATGGTGATCCTCCGGGGCGGCCATCGTAGCCGAAACCGGGCCTCGGGCGCGCCGCGTCTACGCTTCCACCCCTCTCGCCCCACCGGCGGAGACCCGGAGATGACCTCGAATGGCGACTCGCGTGAGCGTGGCGTTGGCGGCGGGAGACGGCATCGGGCCCGAGATCGTGGACGCGACCCTCGACCTCTTCAAAGAGGCCGGCGTGCTCAACTTCATCGACTTCCGACCCGTCGAGATGGGCGCGAGCGTCTTCGCCAAGGGCAACACCCGCGGCATGACCGAAGACGCCGTCCGCGCCGTCGAAGACTGTGGCATCCTCTTCAAAGGCCCGATGGAAACCCCCAAGGGCGGCGGGGGCAAGTCCATCAACGTCACCGCGCGCAAGCTCTGGAACGCCTACGCCAACCTCCGCGTCTTCAAGTCTCTCCCGGGCGTCGAGACCGTCTACTCCAAGGCCGGCCTCGCCATCGACATGGCCATCGTCCGCGAGAACATCGAAGATACCTACGGCGGGGTCGAGCACCGCCTCTCGAACGACATGATCCAGTGCAAGCGCCTCATCTCGGCCCCCGGCTGCGATCAGGTCTCGCGCTTCGCCTTCCAGACCGCCCGCAAGATGGGTCTTACAACGATCCACTGCGGGCACAAGGCGAACATCATGAAGATGACCGACGGGCTCTTCCTCGACCGCTTCCGCCAGGCGTCGAAGGACTTCCCCGAGATCCAGGCCGGCGATGTCATCGTCGACGCGCTGTGCATGAACCTTGTTGTAAAGCCCCAGCAGTACCAGATGGTCGTGCTCCCGAACCTGCAGGGCGACATCGTGAGCGACCTGTGCGCCGGGCTCGTCGGCGGGCTGGGCTTCGCCCCCAGCGCCAACATCGGTCATCACATCTCCATCTTCGAAGCGGTCCACGGCACCGCGCCCGACATCGCCGGCAAGGGCATCGCCAACCCCACCAGCATCATCCTCTCGGGTCTCATGATGCTCCGGCACTTGTGCCTCGGGCGCGAGGCCGCGGTCATCGAGAACGCGCTGCTCGCCACCCTCGAATCGGGCGTGCGCACCGGCGATTTCGGCGACAAGTCCCGCCCCGCCGTCGGCACGCGCGAGTTCACCAACGCCATCAAGAAGAACCTCGGTGCCACGCCCAAGACCGTCCCCGCCGTGCCCGTCCCCGACGTCAGCGACACGTGCTTCGTCCGCCCGGCGCGCCCCACGGGCCAGCAGGTCATCCGCACCTTCAAGAACGTCGTGACGCAGGTCGTCGGCTGCGACATCTACCTGGACTCGCCCCTCGCCCCCATGAGCCTCGCGGAAGAAATGCAACGCGCCTGCACCGACACGCCGTTCAAACTCACGCTCATCTCCAACCGCGGCACACAAGTGTGGCCCACCGGCAGCGTCTTCACCGAGTGCGTCGATTACTACCGCGTCCGCTTCGAACTGAAGGAAACCGTCACGCCCGGCACCTTCGGCCAGAGCCGCGCCATCGCACTCCTCGACCGCATCGCCGAGAGTTTCACAGTCTGTTCGTACGAACTCCTCCGGACCTTCGACGGCGTGAAGGGGTACAGCCTGGCGCAGGGGCAGTAGTCGCTCGCCGAGCGCAGCGCTGCGCCCGCCCGCCGCACCGCCGTAGACTCGGTCGCGTGACGTCCGAACCACCACTCCCCGGCCCACTCCCCGGCCCGCCCACAGCATCGCGGCCCGAGTCGCACCCCGGCCCGCCCGCAGAATCACCCGCGACGCCGCGTACCGAACCGCCGACGCCGCGCTTCGTCGCCGGCCTCACGCCCCCCACCACACCGGGGCCGCTCTCATCCGCACCCCGCAAGCCGGCGTGGCCGGTGCTCGTGGGCGTGCTGCTGTTCGTTCTCGGCGTTGCTGGCGTGCTCTTCGCGCTGATCGCGCTCGCGTACGTGCCGCTGGCCGTGTGGATCGAGCCGAACCTTCCGCCCGGCGGGCGCGACGACCTCGCCGGGTCCCTTCGACACCTCCGCGGACTCGACACCATCTGCGAACTCGGCGCGCTGGGGCTGGGGGCATGGGCGATCGTGCTCGGGCGTCGCCTGTGGAAGCACACGCCCGGCGCACCCCGGGCCGCGCTGCGCTGGTGCCTCGCCAAGATCGCGCTCGAAGTGCTCAACGCCGTGCTCATGTACGCCCAGGCCAGCGCGCACTTCGCCACGCGCAGCGACCTTCCCGCGGCCGGTCAGACATGGGCCTCGCTCAGCATGGCCCTGTGGAGCGCCGCGATCGGCCTCGCGCTGCCCGTGCTCATCGCGCTGTGGCTCATCACCCCGGCCGCGCGCCGAACGTCCCCGCGCGCGACGCCGGCCACCGCGCCCACCCGGGCGACGCCCGCCGGTCAGTCGCGGTAGCGCTGGTGACAGTCGCGGCACGAGGCCGCGATGAACTTGAACTCGGCCGAGATCGCCGCGCCCGCCTCCGCGCCGACCGGCGCCGGGCGCCCGCCCGCGCGCGACGCCGTGACCTTCGCCAGCATGTCCTCGACGCGCATCGCACGCCGCGAATCGGCCTGCATCCACGCCACGAACTCCGCCCCGTGCTTCGTCGACTCGGGATCGGCCGCCAGCACGCGGAAGAGATCCGCCAGCCGCCCGGCCTCCGCCGCCGGCACCAGGTCCGGGTGGTTCGTCGGCGCCCGCCACCCGGCCTTCTCGATCGCCTTCAGGTGCTCGAACACCGTGTCGATCTCGACCATGCCCCGCACGAAGCTCGGCGGGGGGGAGACTTCCGGGAAGTTCGGATCGATCAGGTCGATCTCCGCCTCGGGTATCACGTCCGCGCTCGATACGCAGAAGTACAGCCCCTTGTACTCCGGCGCCGTGCCCGAGACCCTCATCCGCGCGACCATCTCCTCGGGCGTGGCCCAGCCGAGCGACACCGCCGCCGCACCCGCCGCCCCCGCGCTGCGGTGCTTGCCGTGGTGGCAGTGCACGTACACCGGCCCCTCGCGCAGGGCGTCGCGCGTCGCCCGGGCCAACTCGCGCTTCCGGTCTTCTTCGAAGCCGTCGTACCCGATCGGCAGGTGGATGTACCGCAGGCCCTTCGCGCGGGCGCGCTCCACCTCCGGCTCGGCGCCGTCCACGCTGATGATCGTGCGCACGCCCATCGCGCGCAGCGACTCGAACCCCGCGTCGCCCTCGGGCACGCTCCCGCTGTAGTACCCCTCGTGGTACGCAACGACGTTGTGCAGCCCCGCGTAGTCGCGCGGCGTGGTGTCCGAAAGCGTCGGAACCTCGACGGCCCCCGCGTGCACCCCCGGCGCGTCGCGCGCCGCGCGGGCCTCACGCCGCGCCCCCACGCACGCGACGAGCGCGGCGCCCGCCACGAACAGCAGCATGATGACACCCGCCGTTCGACCAACCATGCCGCTCAAGCCCCTGGTTGTTCTCCCCGTACCCGGACGACCAGTCTTCCGTGTACCCGCGACCACGCCGCCGGTTGCGGGCCTCGGCGACAAATCCGCGCCGAACGACCCGCAAAGGACTGTACCCATGACACTTGCACGCCGCGCCGCCACAACACCCCGCGCACGCCCGCGCGCACTACCGTCTGGCTCATCACCCGCCCGGCCCCCACTCCTCGCGAGGCCTGCATGCAGTCCTTCGAACAGCTCGGCACGTTCTACCTGGGGCGCACATTCGACCTCGAGGCGCGACGTCGTTCCGACGATCTCGTCCTCTACGACGCCAAAGACCTCGTGACGCACGCGGTCGTCGTCGGCATGACCGGCAGCGGCAAGACCGGGCTGTGCATCAACCTCATCGAAGAAGCCGCCATCGACGGCGTGCCCGTCATCGCCATCGACCCCAAGGGCGACCTCGCGAACCTCCTGCTCGCCTTCCCCGAGCTTCGCCCCGAGGACTTCCGCCCCTGGATCAACGAGGACGACGCCGCCCGCAAGGGCCTCTCGCCCGATGCCTACGCCGCGGCACAGGCCGACCTGTGGCGCACCGGGCTGGCGGCGTGGGGACAGGGGCCCGACCGCATCGCCCGTCTCCGCGCCGCCGCCGAGTTCGCCGTCTACACGCCCGGCAGCTCGGCCGGGCTCCCGGTCTCGGTGCTGCGCACGCTCGATCCGCCCGAGGGCGAGGTCGAGCCTGAACTGCTGCGCGAACGCATCGGTGCCACCGCCACCAGCCTGCTCGCGCTCGTGGGCATCACCGCCGACCCGATCACCAGCCGCGAGCACATCCTGCTCTCGACGATCATCCAGCACGCGTGGGCGCACGGGCGCTCGCTCGACCTGCCGACGCTCATCGGGCACATCCAGCACCCGCCGGTGACGCGCGTGGGCGTGATGGAGCTCGAGGCCTTCTACCCGGGCGCCGACCGCTTCGCGCTCGCGATGGCGCTCAACGCCCTGCTCGCCTCTCCCGGGTTCGCCTCGTGGATGGAGGGCGACCCGCTCGACATCTCCAAGATCCTCTGGACCCCCAGCGGCAAGCCCCGCGTCGCGATCTTCTCCATCGCCCATCTCTCCGACCCAGAACGCATGTTCTTCGTCACGCTCCTGCTCTCGCACGTCCTCTCGTGGACGCGCGCGCAGAGCGGCACCACCAGCCTGCGCGCCATCCTCTACATGGACGAGATCGCCGGCTACGTCCCGCCCGTCGCCGAGCCCCCCAGCAAGCGCCCGCTCCTCACCCTCATGAAGCAGGCCCGCGCCTACGGCGTCGGCGTCGTGCTCGCCACCCAGAACCCCGTCGATCTCGACTACAAAGGGCTCTCCAACGCCGGCACATGGTTCATCGGCCGCCTCCAGACCGAGCGCGACAAGGCCCGCGTGCTCGACGGGCTCGAGGGGGCCGTCGGCGCGGGCGGCGGGGCCTTCGACCGCGCCGCGGTCGACCGCACGCTCTCCCAGTTGGGCGCGCGCGTCTTCCTCATGAACAACGTCCACGAGGACCACCCCGTCGTCTTCGAGACGCGCTGGGCGATGTCCTACCTCCGCGGCCCGCTCACGCGCTCGCAACTCCGCGCACTCCGCGACGCCCGCGCTCCCCGCCCAGAACCCACCCCTGTCACCCCCGGCGCGCCCGCCCCGCCGCCGGCGTCAACGCCGACGAACCCCGCCGTGGCGCCCACCCCGGCGTCGCCGGGCGCGAGTGCGCCGCCCGCCCCACGACCCGTGCTGGACCCCGCCATCGCGCAGTTCTTCCTGCCGGCGCGCGCCGACGGCCCGCCCGGCGCGCGCCTGGTCTACACGCCGATGCTGCTCGCGAGCGCCACCGTCTCGTTCACCGATGCCAAGGCCCAGGTCGACACCGCACGGGCGCACGCGTTCCTCGTGCCCTTGGGCGCCGGGCCCGCCGCCGTGCTCTGGGACAAGGCCGCGCCGTACACCCAGCCGCCCGTCGAACTCGACGCCCATCCCATCGCGGGCGGCGTGTTCGATCCGCTGCCCGCCGACGCCGCCAAGCCGCGCGCGTACGACGCGTGGCGGAAGGAATTCGTCGACTTCGCCGCCCGATCATGCCGCCTCGACCTGCTGCGGGCGGCGCCGGTGGGGCTGCTCTCGCGCCCCGACGAACCGGAGCGCGAGTTCCGCCTTCGGGTGACGATCGCCGCGCGCGAGCGGCGCGACGCGCTCGCCGAGAAACTGCGCGCGAAGTACGCGCCGAAACTCGCGACGCTGCAGGATCGCCTCCGGCGCGCCCGCCAGCAGGTCGACGCGCAGCAGCACCAGGCGCGCGAGGCCCGCGCGGGCGCCGCCGTGTCGTTCGGCAGCGTGCTCCTGGGCGCACTCCTGGGGCGAAAGACCCTGAGCCAGGCGAACATCGGGCGCGCCGCCGGCGCGATGCGGGGCGTGGGCCGCTCGGCGCGCGAGCGCGCCGATGTCGAGCGTGCCGAGGAAACCGTCGAGGCGGTGCAGGCCCGGATCGTCGCGCTCGAGCAGGAACTCGCGGGCGAACTCGACGCCTCCGCCGCGCGCTTCTCGCCGGACGCCGAGCCACTCGAGACCGTGACCATCCGCCCGAAGAAGGCCGGCGTGCAGGTGCGGTCGCTCGTGCTCGCGTGGGCGCCGTACTGGGAATCGGCCGGCGCTCGCACCCCGGCGTTCGCGCCGCGGCAGTAACGCCGCCCGCCGGGCAGCCCGTGCCCGAGGATCGCGATCAGCGCCCAACGCGGCGCTCACTGCCCCAGCGCCCGCAGCACGACCGTCGCGTACGCCGCACGCGGCAGCGTGAACGACAGCGTCCGCTTGAGCCTCCGGGGCGTCAGGTCGTCGGGCGTAGGCTCGCTCATCGCGAACCCCGCCGCGCGGGCCACGAGCGCGCGATCAACGCCCCCGAACGCCGGACGCCGCATCCCCGGGATACGCAGCTCGCTCATTGTCAGCCCCGCCTCCGCCACGCTGCGCGTCAGCGCCCCGCCCCACGCATCGCGCGCCTCCACGCCCGGCGCGGGCATGGGCATGTGCACGCCCGCCAGCGCACGCAGCCGATCGGCCGGCGCAAACACCATCTCGCCGAACTCGTCGGCCGTCACGAGGGCGCGGTCCCCCGCGCTCGCGCGGGCGAGCGTGCGCGCCGCCGTGTTCCACAGGTGCGACTGGAACGCGTCCACGCTCATCTCGCGCACGATCGCCGGCAGCGCCTCGAACGCCTGCGCGAAGGTGCCCCCCGACGCGAGCACCTCGACGGGCCGTCGCTCGGGCGAGCGGGGCAGTTCCGCCGCCAACGCCGCCCATTCGCCCCAGCGCGACGCGAGCGCGCGCGTGAGCGTTCGACGCGCGCCGCTGTCCTTCCGCGCGGGCGTGCCGATGAGCAGGCGCAGCGCGCCCTCGAAATCACCCCGCACGAGCGCCGCCCCGGCGAAGCCCCCGCCATGCCGCGCCGACCCGAAGCGCTGCGCACCGAAGTAGTTCACGATCGCGAGCGCATCGCCATCCACGAGCAGGTGCGCCCGCCGGTCCATCTCCGCGGACGCCGCCGCGGACAGATCGCGCACCACGATGGTGAAGCGGTTGCCCGCGATATCCGCGGCACGCACATCGCGTCCGAGCCACCCGACGAACGCCGCGCTCCACCCGGGCCCTTCGAGCAGCGGCGCCGGCTCGTCGCGCGCGCGCCACACGAGCGACACGACCTGGCTCGTCACCGCGTGCTTGTCCTTGAGCCCCGCGTGCGAGACCGCCCCGACATTTCCCGCCGCCGCACGCAGCCGCGCCACCGCCTCGGGCGTTGTGAGCGATTCCTTGCGCAGCAGGTACAGCGCACGGTCGCCTGCCCGGCGCTGCGACCGGACCGACGCGCGCGCCGCGGGATCCATCTCTTCCGTGACGACGAAATCGCCCGGTGTGCGCCGGATGGTCATGACGCGTGCAGGCTACGCCCCAGGGCCAGAATGAGGCGGGCAAAAAAAGACGAACCCGGCCTCGACGGGCGAGCGGCTATTCACGCTCCGTCGAGGCTCGGGTTCGGGTGTCGGTACAGTCCTTATCCGACAACCAGAGTATATCAGCGCCGACGGATGCGCACAAGCGTGCCGGCGAGGCCGAGCAGCGCCAGGGCACCCGGGGTGGGCACCGGCTGGAACCCGTACTGGAGGTGGTCCAGTTCCAGGCCGCCCATCGTCCCGCGGATCGTGATCCGGGAGATCCCGGACTCGTAGTACGCGCCGTAGAAGTGGTCTTCCTCGGTCGAGCCGGTGAAGAGCTCATCGGCGTGGGCGCCCTCGACCACACCCAGCGAGACGCCGTTCGCATCGAACGCCTCGAAAAAGATGGGGTTGTGCCCGTCGGTCCAGACGATGCCGGCCCAGTTGGGCAGCGCCCCGCCGAAGATCGGCGAGAACGTGAACGACACGCCGGTCGCGCCGTTCGCGACGAACCAGGAGTGCCCGCCCGCGCAGGTGCCGTCGACGAAGCCGTCGTCGCCGTCCACCGAATCAACCCAGAACGACCCGGTCAGCACCTGACCGGTCGACGCCGTGACACCCGGGGTGTTCAGCTGGCCGTCCTCGAAGTTCTCCACGTAGACCTGGGGCCCGATCTGCGTCAGCGGGCTGCTCGCCACGCTGCTGTAAAGGCTGGGGCCGACCATGCCCGCCATCGCCGTCCCGGCGAGGCCGCACACCGCTCCTGCAAGAATGACGCACTTCATCGAAAGTTCTCCTCTCCGGCCGCTCCGCCGGTGGATCCCACCCGATGACAACGTGCAACAAGAATCGCTCGTGGCGACCAAAATGGCGCGCCAAAGTGCTGTTTTTGCTGCCTGTTACGGCTACTCCGCGTCCGTCCCAAGGGTTACGAACACCCGCCCGCGCTCCGAGAACGCCCGAAGATAGGTTTCCGTTCGGTGAGAGCGCCGCCCCGGTCCGGCTAGCCGATGATCCGCCGCCGCCGCGCCACGTAGTCCCACAGCACGAACCGATCGAGGTCTGTGCCGCCGGTGAAGAAGACCCGCCCCGAGGTCGATTCCACCAGCCGGTGCGCGAACTGCACGTCGTCTGAATCCTGGCTCCAGCTCGGCAGCAGGAAGATGTTGATGGTGATCCCCTCGCGGGCGCACTGGGCCGCCTCGCGCATCGTCGCCTGCTCGGTGCGCGGGTCCGGCGGGTACAGGAGGTACAGGATCGAGTCCTCGAAGTGCGCGGTGGGCAGCCCGTCGGTGATGAGCACGATCTGCCGGTTGGGCGTGTCCTGCACCGCCAGGGTCTGGCGCGCAAGGCGAAGCGCGTGCTGGATGTTCGTGAAGTGCTGGGGGAGCGAGCGTTCGCTCGTGCCCGGGTCCGAGAGGTCGGCCTTGAGACGCACGACCGGCGCGCCGATCGAGACGGGCTTGGGCATCAGCGTCGGCAGTTCGGCGACCGGACGCCGCTTCGCGATGCTGTACATCTCGAAGAACGCGAGAAAGTCACCCGGGTATTCCGTGCGGATCAGCCCGTCGAGCGCCAGCGCCATGCGCTTGGCGTTCACGTACTGCCCGGCATAGCGCATCGAGCCCGACATATCCAGCAGCACCGCCGTCGCGCACTTGGGCGAGTTGCGCGTGATGTGGATCTCGACATCGTCGAGGTTCGGGCGGAACGCCCGCCCCGGGCGATGGCGTGCGGCGGCGTTGGCGATCGTGCGGGGCACGTCCAGCGCCGACACCGGATCGCCGAACTCGTACGCGCGCGTCCGCTCCAGCTCCACCACGCCCTCGCCCTGGGCGACCGCGCCGTGGCGCCCGCTGCGGGCGGCCTGGAGATCCGCGAAGATCTCGCGCAGCAGCTTCTTCTGGAAGATCGAGTACGCGCGGGGCGTCAGCTGGTACCCCTCGCGCGTGAACTCCAGCCCCTGCGCCCGCGCCCGCTCGCGGATCGCGTCGCGCACCATCTCCGCGAGCTGGTTGAACTGCTCCATCTGCCCGGGGTCGAGGAACTCCGCGAGGTCCTCGGCGTCGATGATCCCTACCTGCGCGTTCTTCTCGGCCTGGCGGATCTGCTCCAGCAGCGTGTCGATCGCGTCGAGTTCCTCCTTCACGCGCAGCGCGCCGGGCACGTCGAGCGCCTCGCGCCCCGTGAACGCGTGCTTCGCGATCATCTCCTCGATCTGGTAGACCTCCGCCAGACGCTCCATCGTGCGCAGCAGGTCGAGCGCGAAGGGCGAGCGTTCGTCCTTCTGCGCGTACCACAGGCGCTCCAGATCGCCGAGCTGCTCCTCGCGCACCGCGCGCCGGAACGCGTCGCGGAACTTCGCGGGCGGGTCGGCGCCCTCCGAGGCGTCGCGCGCGCCGGCGCGCGCCTCGTCGCGCGCCGGCGCGGGGTCGTACCGCGCCAGGATCTTGCGCTTGCGCTCTTCCAGCATCGCGCGGATCGACTCCAGGCTCGGGCCCAGCGTCGGGATCATCGACGGGTCCAGGCGCACGGCGTTCGCGAGTTCCTCGTCCGTCAGGTGGCGCAGCGAGCCGTACGTCAGCAGGTGTTCGAACGCCGCAGACGCCATGTCGGGCGGCGGCTGCGTCGGCGACGGGAAGCTCGTCGGGTCGTAGCGCTGGTACGAGTGCACGATGCCGCCGAGCGCTCCGGGGGGCGTGGCGGGGCGGGGCGTGCCGGGCGTGTCCATGGGCCTGCGCGTCCTTCCTTTTCTCAACCCTCTCGCGGCGCCCTACGCGGCGCCCTGTCGCGCCCGATGCCGCGCGGGGCGGGCGCTCACGTCTCGTACCGCACGCGTCCGTGGCGCGTCGCGCGGCTGATCTTGTCGCTCGCGTACAACCCCGCGAGCACGAACTCCACGCACGACGCCCGCACGCCCGGGTCGCCCGCCGCGTTCACCTCGAACGCCTTCTCCCACACCGCGGGCACGCGCTTCACGACCGCCTCGTACGCGCGGCTCTCGAGCAGGTCCCCCACCTCGATCTTCACGCCCTTCGCGAACACGCCCCCGATCTCGTCCAGCCCGTAGTCTGTCACATACTCCTGGAACACGTCGCGGATCGCCTGCGCGCAGATCGCCTCGAGCGCCTGCGACTCGGTCATTTGGTGGCTGCCCATCAGGTCGAGCTCGACCTTGCCCAGGCTCGACGACGTGAAATGCGCCAGGTCGCTGATCCGCGGGACGCTGGGCTTTTCTCCCAGCATGATCCCCCGACGCCGCGCGTTCGCGAGCATGGTGCGGTAGTTCGCGATCGAGAGGCGGGCGCTGACGCCGGACTGATGGTCGATGTACTTGCTCGCACGCGCCACGACCGAGATCTGCTCGCAGATCTCCTTCATGAAGCGCGGGACCAGCAGCGGGTACTCGCCGTCGAGGGCGAACTCGTCGCCCGCGAGCGCCTCGCGCTCCATGATCTCGATGCCCAGGTCGCGCGTGCGCGGGTAGTGCGTCTGGATCGTCGCGCCGATGCGGTCCTTGAGCTGCGGGATCACCTTGCCCGAGCGGTTGTACGTCGTCGGGTTCGCGCTGAAGAGCACCAGCACGTCGAGATCGAACGAGATCGGGTACCCGCGGATCTGCACGTCGCGCTCTTCGAGGATGTTGAACAGCCCGGTCTGCACCAGGTCGTCCAGGTCCGGCAGCTCGTTCATCGCGAAGATGCCCCGGTGCATGCGCGGCACGAGCCCGAAGTGCAGCGCCTCCTCCGCGCTCATGCTCGTGCCCGAGAGCATCTTCGCCGGGTCGATCTCGCCGATCAGGTCGGCGAACTTCGTGCCCGGCGCCAGACGCTCGGCGTACCGCTTCGCCCGGGGCCACCACGCGATCGGCGAGGCGTCGCCCTGCATCTCGACCATCTCGCGCCCCGCCCGCGTGATCGGGCGGAACGGGTCCTCGTGCACCGGGCTGCCCGGCACGTCGAGGTACGGCACCTCCGGGTCGAGAAAATCGGCCAGACGACGCATCAGGCGGCTCTTGCCCTGCCCCTTCTCGCCCAGGAACAGCATGTCGTGCCCCGCGAGCACCGCGTTCACCACCTCGGGGATCACCGTCTCGTCGTACCCGACAATGCCCGGGAACAGCGGCTCGCCCGCGCGCAACGCCCGCGTCAGGTTCTCGCGGACCTCGGCCTTCACCGGGCGCGAGCGATACCCGGCGGACTTCAAGGCCCCAAGCGTGGACGGACGCGTCGCGCTCATCATGATCCTCCCACAACCGTACCCATCGGTACTCGACCCCCACCCCCCGGGTTCGGGAACGGTTCGCGGCTCGGGTCGGTACGCTGTCGTATGCGCGTGCGCAACGTGGTACCCCGGGTGCTGCCGAACACTCGTCCCCCCGACCACCCGCTCGGCACGCTCGGCGTGCTGATCGCCTGCTTGCTCGCGCACACCGCGATAGCGGCCAACGTGTTCGATGTCGGCGGCAAGGCCCCGACGCAGGTCGTCATCACTTTCTCCGCCGAAGCCCCGACCCTCGACGACGCACGCTCGCCGATGCTCGACCTGCTCCGCGGAGTGGTTTCGGAGCTCGCGCCCGATGAGATTCGGCGTCTGCGCGGGGCCGGCGCGGGCGCCGGCGCGCGGGCGGCCGAGGTTCCTCTCGACGCGCCGCCCCCCACGTGGTTCGCGCACGCCTCGGGCGATCGCGGCGGGAAGATCATCGAACTGCACCACCTCTCCGACGGGCGCCTCGTTGCCCGCGAGCAGGGCGCCGGCAAGGGCACCGAACTCGACCGCGACAAAGTCCTGGATCTCGCACGCACGTGGGCGCGATTCGACCCGCGCCGCCCGCCCGCCCACCCGGTGCGCCCGGGCGTCGCGGGCGCGCTGGCCGGACAGCACACGCGCGCGCTCGACACGATGGACAAGCGCTCGCTCGGCGAGCGATTCCTGAACGGGCGGCCGACCTCGATCGCCGGGGCCGTGCGGCGGGCCCCCGAGCCGTTCCTGTACCGCGCGCCCGCAACATACGACCCGCGCACGCCCGTGGGCGTGATCGTGTGGATCGACGCGCGCCCGCGGGCGGCGCTCGACGAATCGCTGTTCGACGCCTGCGACCGGCTGGGGTTTGTGCTGATCGGGGCCGCGGCCACGGGCAACGACCGTCCGACGGCCGATCGCTTTCAACTGGCGCTCGATGCGCTCGCGACCGCGCGGGCGCGCCACCTCGTGGACGCCCGGCGGGTGTACGTGTCGGGCCTGTCGGGCGGAGGGAAGATCAGCACGCACCTGTGGGCGTGCTTCCCCGACGAGTTCACCGGCGCGCTGCCGATCGTCGCCCTCGCCTCGTACATCGACGTGCCCGCCGGGCCGGGAAAGGTCTGGAAGGGCGACTACCAGCTCCCGCGCGACCGGGCGCGCCTCGCGTTGCTGCGGACGCATCGCATCGGCGTGATCACCGGCGGGGCCGACTTCAACCACGCGCCGATCGTCGGCACGGCGATCGTCATGGAGCGCGACAAGCTCCCCGTCCGCGTCTTCGACTACCCCGACATGTCGCACACCATGCCCACCTCCGAGCGGTTCCTCGAGGCGATGACATGGGTCGACGAGCCGAACGCCCAGGCGGTGCGCGCCGAGCAACAGGCCGCCCGCGAGCGCTGGGCCGCCCTGCCCGGGCCGCAGGAGCCCGCACGGCGCGGCGGGCTGGTCGAGATCACCCGACGTGCGCCGTGGACGCCCGAGTCATGGAAGGCGGCCGAGGAACTCGGCATCGCGCTCCCGCCGCCCGTCGCGCCCGCCCGCTGACCCGCTGACGGGCCGGCGCCGACCAGGCGTCACGCCGCGTCCGTCGCTTCCCGTGCTCCCTGCGCTTCCCGCAAGGCCGGCGTTCCCTTGATCTCCCGGAACGCCTCGATGGCCCGCTCCCGCGACGCGCCGAGATCCACCAGCGGGTCGGGATACTCCACGCCCGCGCGCAGCAGCCCGGGGATCGTCCACGGCTCGTGGATGCTCTTCGCGTCCAGCCCCGCCAGTTCGGGCACGTACCGCCGGATGTACGCGCCGTCGGGGTCGAACTTGCGGCTCTGGCTGACCGGGTTGAAGATCCGGAAGTACGGGGCGGCGTCGGTCCCCGTGCTCGCGCTCCACTGCCACCCGCCGTTGTTGCTCGCCAGGAATCCGTCGATCAGGTGACGCATGAACCACGATTCGCCCAGGCGCCAGTCCAGGAACAGGTTCTTCGTGAAGAACATCGCCGCGATCATGCGCACCCGGTTGTGCATCCAGCCGGTCGTCAGCAGTTGGCGCATGCCGGCGTCGACGATCGGCACGCCCGTGCGCCCGCGCTGCCACGCGTGCAGGTGCGCGGGGTTGTCCGCCCAGCGGATCCGCTCGGTCGCCGGCTGGAACGCGCGGTGCATGCACACGCGCGGGAAGCCGACCATGATGTGGATGTAGAACTCCCGCCACACCAGCTCGCTGATCCAGTGCACCGGGCCGGCCAGCCCGCTGTCCAGCGGGCTGCGCGCGCCGCGGTTCGCGTCGATGGCCGCCGCCAGGCACTGGCGCGACGAGATGGCGCCGACCGCGAGATACGGCGACAGGATGCTCGTGCCGTCTTCGCCCGGATAGTCGCGCCGGTCCTTGTACGGGCGGATCGATTCCGCCGCGAAGTGCGCCAGGCGCGCCCGCGCGTGCGACTCGCCCGCCGGCCACAGCGCCGGATCGACCGTGGACTCAAACCCCGCGATCCGCTCGGGCACGTCGTGCGACGGGCAGGGCATCTCGGGCTGGCGGGCGGGCGTGCCCCGCACTTCCGGCAGGCCGATGCGCTGCATCCGCGCGTACAGCGCCTTCTTGAACGGCGTGAACACGCTGAAGTACCGGTCGTCGCCGGTGCGCACCTCGCCCGGGGGCGCGAACACCTGGTCGTCGTACGCGTCCACGCGCAGGCCACGCGCCGCGAACGCCTCGCGCACGCGCTCGTCGCGCCGGCGCTCGTTGAGTTCATACTCGCGGTTGAACGCCAGCGCGCCGCACCCGCGGCCCGCCGCCACCTCCAGCAGCACGCCCGGGATGTCCGCCGGCGTCGGGGCGTGCGCGACCAGCAGCGGGATCTGCAGCGCCGCCAGCGACGCCGACAGTTCCCGCAGCGTTCGCAGGATGAAACCCACCTTTACCGGCGCGTACTCGTGCGACCGCCACTCCCCGGGCGAGACCACGAACACGCCGACCACCCCGCCCCGCACCCGGGCGGCGTGCCACAGCGCGGTGTTGTCCTCGACCCGTAGATCGCTGCGGAACCAGACGAGTGTGCGCATGGCGATGACGACCTCTTGCCCTCCGGGTTCGTCGTCGTCGGACGCCCGGATGCGGGGCGACGCGGGGGAATAATCGCCCGTGACCAACGCGGACGTGCTGCAGATGACGGAACGCGGGCTGTGGTGCCCCGCGGGGGGGTTCCACATCGACCCCGCCGTCCCCGTGCCCGTCGCCGTCGTCACGCACGCCCACGCCGACCACGCCCGGCCCGGCAGCGCGCTGTACTACTGCGCCGAGGAGGGACGCACCCTGCTCGCCCGGCGCATGCCGCCGGATGCACGCATCGTCGGCGTCGACTACGCCGCCCCGTTTCATCTCGGCGGGGCGCGCGTCTCGTTCCACCCGGCCGGGCACTTGCGGGGTTCGGCGCAGGTCCGCGTCGAGGTCGGGGGCAGCGTCTGGGTCGCCTCCGGCGACTACAAGCGCCAGCCCGACCCGACATGCACGCCATTCGAGGTCGTGCACTGCGACGTGTTCATCACCGAATCCACCTTCGCGCTGCCGATCTACGCGTGGGACCCCACCGAGCGCGTCGTCGCCGCGCTCGCCGCGTGGTGGCGCGACAACGCCGCCCGGGGCCAGGCGAGCATCGTCTGCACCTATGCCCTGGGCAAGGCGCAGCGCCTGCTCGCAGAACTCGCGCGCCTGGCGCCGGGGTCGCTGCCCGCGGGCGAAGACGCCGGGCCGCCCCGCGTGCTGCTGCACGGGCTCATGGAGCCCCTGACCCGCGTGTACCGCGACGCGGGGGTGGCGATGATCGACACGGCCCCCGTGCTCGACGACGACCGCCCCCGCGCACGCCGCGCCCGCGGATCGTTCGCCGGGGCGCTCATCGTCGCACCGCCGTCGGCCGTCGGCACCCCGTGGGTGCGTCGCTTCGGCGCGGGGGTCCGCACCGCGTTCGCGTCTGGGTGGATGCTCGTGCGGGGCGTCCGTCGTCGGCGCGGGTTCGACGCGGGCTTTGTCATCTCCGACCACGCCGACTGGCCCGATCTGCTCCGCACCGTGCGCGAGACCGGCGCCACGCGCGTCCTCACGACGCACGGCTCGGGCGCCACGCTCGCCCGGTTCCTGCGCGAGCAGGGCGTCGACGCCTCGCCCCTCCAGGGCCCGCCCGCCCCCGCCGGCGAGGACGACGCGTGAACCGCTTCGCCCGCCTGTTCGAGGCCCTGGACGCGACCACGTCCTCGGGCGAGAAGGCCGACGCCATCGGCGCGATGCTCGCCGAAGGGGCCGACGAGGAAGCCTCGTGGATCCTGCACGCGCTGCTCGGGCGGACGATCGCGCGCACCGTGACGCCCCGCACGATCGCGCGCTGGGTGCGCGACGCGGCGGGCCTGCCCGACTGGCTCTTCCGCGAGTGCTACGTCGCGACCGGCGACCTCGCCGAGGCCGTCGCGCTCGTCATCGACGCGTCGGGCCTGGCGCGCGGGGGTGGTGGCGACGCGTCGCTCCCGGTGCACCGCTGGATCCGCGAGCGCCTCGAGCCGCTCGCGCTGCTCGACCCCGCCGAGCAGCGCGCGCACGTGCTGCGCTACCTGGGCGAACTGCCGCGGACCGAGCGGTTCCTGCTGATGAAGCTGCTGACGGGCGCGATGCGGGCGGGCGTCGCCAAGGGCATGGTCGTCCGCGCGCTGGCGCGCCACGCGTCGCTCGACGAAGAACTGATCGCGCAGCGACTCGCCGGCGCGTGGTCGCCCGGGCCCGACGCCATGGCGCACCTGCTCGCGCCCGCCGACGCGCCCGACCGCACGCCCCGCCCCGCCCCGTTCTTCCTCGCCTCGCCCGTCGAGGAGCACCCCGGCGCACCCGACGCGCTCGGGCCGATCTCCGACTGGCTGCTCGAATGGAAGTGGGACGGCATCCGCGCACAACTGCTCCGCAGCGCGGGCGAACTCTCGCTCTGGTCGCGGGGCGACGAACTCCTCACCGAGCGGTTCCCCGAGATCGCCGACGCCGCCGCACGCCTGCCCGCGAGCGTCACCCTCGACGGCGAGATCGTCGCGTGGCGCGACGGACGCCCGCTGCCCTTCAGCGTGCTGCAGCGGCGCATCGGGCGGCGGGCGCTCTCGCGGGGCGTGCTGCGCGACGCCCCCGCCGCGTTCCTCGCGTTCGACGTGCTCCGCGTGGGGACCGACGACCTGCGCGAGCGCCCGCTCTCCGACCGGCGCGCCCTGCTGGAGCAGGTCGTGGCCCGAGCCGCCCACCCGCGCCTGCTGCTGTCGGAGGTCGTCTCGCCCGCGACCTGGGACGACGCCCGCACGCTCCGCGCCGCCTCGCGCGAGCGCGGGGTCGAGGGGCTGGTGCTCAAGCGCCGCTCGTCGCGCTACAGCGCGGGCCGCGTGCGGGGCGACTGGTGGAAGTGGAAGATCGCCCCCCGCACGTTCGACGCCGTGCTGCTCTACGCCGAGCCCGGGCACGGCCGGCGCGCCGGGCTGCTCACCGACTACACCTTCGGCGTGTGGGATCGCGGCGTGCTCGTGCCCGTCGCGAAGGCGTACTCGGGCCTCACCGACGCCGAGATCGCCGAACTCGACCGCTGGCTGCGCGCGCACACGCTGGAATCGTTCGGTCCCGCACGGCGTGTCGAGCCGACCCGCGTGTTCGAGATCGCGTTCGAGGGGATCGCGCGCTCGCCCCGCCATCGCGGGGGCATCGCCTTCCGCTTTCCCCGCATGCTCCGCCAGCGCCCCGACAAGCGCCCGCACGACGCCGCCACCATCGAGAGCCTGCTCGCGCTGCTCCCGCCCGCCCCCCGCGAGGAGACGCTCTTTGGCTGAGCCCTCCCGCCCCCGACGCGCACGCTCGCCCCGCGCTGCACGCCGCCCCGACGCAGACCCCGCGCTCGCGTGGCGGCCCGGCGAGCCCGGGCGCGCGGCCCTCGAACGCTGGTTCGCCTCGCGCGGGTGGACTCCCTGGCCATTCCAGCGTGCCGCCTGGGACGCGCACGCCACGGGACGCAGCGGGCTCATCGAGGTCCCCACCGGCGCCGGCAAGACCTACGCCGCCTTCGGCGGCGCGCTCGCGCACCTGCTCGACGACGCTGGCGCGCCTCGCCCCGCCCCCGCGCCGGGCGAGGTGCGCCCGGGCAGCCTGCGCGTGCTGTACCTCACGCCCCTGCGCGCGGTGGCGCGCGACATCGAGCTGGCCCTGCGCGCGCCGGTCGAGGCGCTGGGCCTGCCCTGGCGCGTCGAGGGGCGCACCGGCGACACCACCACCGCCGCGCGTGCCCGCCAGCGCGTCGCGCTGCCCGAGGTGCTCGTCACCACGCCCGAATCGCTCACGCTGCTGCTCGCCTCCGACGAGCCGCGGGCGCTCTTCGCGGGCCTGCACGCCGTCATCGTTGACGAGTGGCACGACCTGCTCGCCACCAAGCGCGGCACGCAGGTCGAGCTCGCGCTCGCGCGCTTGCGCACATTCGCCCCGGCGCTGCGCGTGTGGGGCATGTCCGCCACGATCCCCAACGTCGACGACGCGCTCGCGACGCTGCTCGGCGCCCAAGCCGACGCCAGCCCCCGCGCGGGCGCGCTCGTCCGGGGCGGGATGTCGCGCCCCATCCACGTCGACAGCGTGCTGCCCAGCGACCCGCGCCACCTGCCGTGGGCCGGGCACCTGGGCCTCACCATGCTCCCGGACGTGCTCGCGACGCTCGACCCCGCGACGCCGACGATCGTGTTCACGAACACGCGCTCGCAGGCGGAGCGCTGGTTCCACGCGCTCGCCTGGAGCCGCCCGGCGTGGGAGGGCGTGCTCGCGCTGCACCACGGCTCGCTCGATCGCGACGAACGCGAGCGCGTGGAAGCGGGCCTCAAGGACGGCACCATCCGCATCGTCGTCGCGACCAGCTCGCTCGACCTGGGCGTGGACTTCGCGCCCGTCGAGCGCGTGCTGCAGATCGGCTCGCCCAAGGGCATCGCGCGCGTCGCGCAGCGCGCGGGCCGCGCCGCACACCGCCCCATGGCCCCCTGCCGCATCACCTGCGTCCCCACGCACGCGATGGAGCTCGTCGAGATCGCCGCGGCTCGGGCCGCGCTGCACGCGGGCGACCTCGAACCCCGCAGCCCGCACGAGCGCCCGATCGACGTGCTCGCGCAGCACCTCGTCACCTGCGCGCTCGGGGGCGGGTTCCAGGCCGACGACCTCTACGCCGAGGTCCGCACCGCCTGGTCGTACCGCGCGCTCGACCGGCGCGACTTCGACCACGCCCTCACGCTCGTCACCAACGGCGGGGTGCTGCACGCCTACCCGGACTTCACCCGCGTCGTGCGCGAGCCCGACGGGTCGTACCGCGTCCGCGACCGGCGTATCGCCCAGCGCCACCGCATGAACGTCGGCACCATCGTGTCAGACTCCACCATCGAGATCCGCTACGTCGGCGGGCGATCGCTCGGACGCATCGAGGAGCACTTCGTCGGCAACCTCCGCGAGGGCGAACGCTTCGTCTACGCCGGCAAGGTCCTCCAGTTCGCCTTCCTGCGCGACATGATCGCGTACGTCCGCGCCGCCCGCGGCTCCACGTCGCTCACGCCCATCTGGGGCGGCACGCGCCTGCCCATCTCCGAATCGCTCGCGCAGGCCATCCGCGAGGCGCTCCAGGCCGGCGGGCGGGGCGAGTTCGCCACGCCCGAGATGGACGCCGCCCGCCCGCTCATCGAGACCCAGCGCCGCCTGAGCGCGTTGCCCGACGCCGACGAAACGCTCGCCGAGATCCACGACACGCGCGAAGGGCGCCACCTGTACCTGTTCCCCTTCGAGGGACGCCTCGTCCACACCGGGCTCGCCGCCCTCATCGCCCTGCGCCTCACGCGCCGTCGCACCGCGACGCTCGTCACGTCGACGAACGACTACGGCCTGGAGATCCTCGCGCCCAAGGCCTTCCCGTTCGAGGACCACCTCGCCGCCGACCTCTTCTCGCCAGAGCACCTCGCCGCCGACGCGCTCGAGAGCGTGAACAGCGGGCAGCTCGCACGCCTCCAGTTCCGCGAGATCGCCCGCGTTTCCGGGCTCGTGATGGAGAACGACCAGGGCCGGCGCAAGACCGGGCGACAGACCATGGCCTCGGCCGGGCTGCTCTTCGACGTGCTCAGCGAGCACGACGCGGCCAACCCGCTGCTCGAGCAGGCGCGCCGCGAGGTGCTCGAGCGCCACTTCGAGGGCTCGCGCCTCGCGCGCACGCTCGCGCGCCTCAGCGCCGGGGCCCTGCGCCTCACACGCCCCGCGCGCTTGACGCCCCTCTCGTTCCCGCTGCTCATCGAGCGCCAGAGCGCGCTGCTCTCCAGCGAGACCATCGCGCAGCGCGTGGAGGCGATGCGCCGGGAATGGCAGGAGGCCGCGTCCCGCCCGTAGCCCTACGCTCGCGCGTGCTCGACCTCCCCGCCCAGCCCACCGCCCCGCCCGACGCCCCCGACGCGCTGGCGCCGGGCACGTTCGCGCCGTGCGCGGCCCGCGACGCCTGCCTCACCATCGCGGGCCAGCGCCTCGTGCTCCTGCCCGAGCGGGCGATCCTCTGGGGCACGACGCTGCTGGTCGCGGACCTGCACCTGGGCAAGGGCGAGGCGATGTGCCGCCTGGGCGTCGGCGTGCCGCGGGTCGTGCTCGACGAATCGCTCGACCGCCTCTCGCGCGCGGTCGTCCGCACCGGCGCCTCGCGCGTGCTCGTGCTGGGCGACCTGCTGCACGCCCCGCTGGGAATCACCCAGGGGCTGGTCGAGCGCGTCCGCGCGTGGCGCGATTCGTACCCGGGCGACGTCACGCTCGTGCCCGGCAACCACGACCGCGCGCTCGCCCGCGTCGCCGACGCCTGGCATCTGCGCCTCGCGCCCGACGTGCTGCACGAGGCGCCGTTCGCCTTCGCGCACGATCCGCAGGCGCTGCGCGAGCACCACTCTCCCTACGCCTGGTGCGGGCACATCCACCCCGCGGTGCGCCTCGGCCCGCCCCGCCTCGCGACCTCCCTCCCGGCGTTCCTCCTCTCGCGTGCCGTCGGCGTCCTCCCTGCCTTCAGCGCCTTCACCGCCGGGGCGCCCGTCCGCCCCGCGCCCCACGACCGCCTGTACGTCGTCGCCGACGGGCGGGTCATGGAACTGACGGCGTAATCGAACGCTCCCGCGGGCGCGCCGGCGATTGACAGACCCGAACCCTCGCTCGCGCGTGGCGCTCGCACACCCTCGCTCGCCAACGGGCCCGCACGCAATCTCCGCTATCCTCCGCGCATGTCCTACGTCGCGCAGCGATTCCGACCCTTCGGCCACTCCATCTTCGCCGAGATGACCGCCCTCGCGCAGGCGCACCACGCCGTCAACCTCTCGCAGGGCTTCCCCGACTTCGACGGCCCGGACATCGCCAAGCTCGCCGCCATCGACGCCATCCGCGACGGGCACGCCCAGTACGCGCGGATGGCCGGGCTGCCCGCCCTGAACGCCGCCATCGCCCGCGCGTGGCAGCGCGACGGGCGCCCCGCCATCGACCCCGAGCAGCACGTCACCGTCACGAGCGGGTGCTCCGAGGGCATCGTCGCCTCGATGCTGGGCCTGCTGAACCCGGGCGACGAGGTCATCCTGTTCGAGCCCTTCTTCGACTTCTACGTCACCGGCGCCGCCATGGCCGGCGCCACCGTCCGCCCCGTGATGCTGCACCCGCCCCGCGATCCCCGCGCCCCGGGGGCGGCGTTCTGGTTTGACGAGGCCGACCTCGCCGCCGCATTTTCGCCCCGCACGCGCGCCATCATCGTCAACACGCCCCACAACCCCACCGGCAAGGTCTACACGCGCGACGAACTCGCGTGCATCGCCTCGCTCGCCGCCAAGCACAACGTGATCGTCATCACCGACGAGGTGTACGAGCACCTCACCTTCGACCCCGCCCTCCCGCACGTCAGCCTCGCCACCCTCCCGGGCATGTGGGACCGCACGCTCACCCTCTCCAGCCTCGGCAAGACATTCAGCCTCACCGGCTGGAAGGTCGGCTGGGCCATCGGCCCCGAGCCCCTCACGCGCGCGATCCGGGCGGCCCACCAGTTCATCACGTTCTGCGCCCCCACCCCGCTGCAGCACGGCGCGGTCGCCGCCCTCGACGGCGCCCCCGAGTACGCCGCGTGCGTGCGCGAGCTCTTCACCGCCAACCGCGACACGCTCGCCGCCGCCCTCTCGCGCTGCGGGCTCACCGTCTTCCCGTCGCACGGCACGTACTTCGTGATGGCCGACCACACCCCGCTGGGCTTCGCCTCCGACCGCGCATTCTGCGAGCACCTGACGCGCGAGGTCGGAGTCGCCGCGATCCCGCCCTCGGGGTTCTACCTCACGCCCGGCGCCGGCCGCTCGCTCGTGCGCTTCGCGTTCTGCAAGCGTGCCGACACGATCGCCCAGGCCGTGCGCCGCCTCGAGCGCCTCCGCCCGAGCACGCCCGGCTGAGACGCCGCTAGAACGTGCCCCGGCGCGCGGACCGCAGCATGCCGATCAGCACCGGCGCGCCGATCAGGCTCGTGAGCGCGCCCAGGGGCAGGTGCCCCGCCCCCAGATCCACCGCGCGCACCAGCACGTCGCACCCCACCACCAGCGCCGCCCCCGCCAGCACCGACCCCGGCACGAGCGTCCGGTGCCCCGGCCCCGCCAGCAGACGCACCACGTGCGGGCACACCAGCCCCACGAACCCCACCGGCCCGGCCAGCACCACCGACGCCGCCGTCAGCACGCCCGACGCCACGAACAGCACGCCCCGCAGCCGCCCCAGCCGCACCCCCGCGCTCCGCGCCTCGTCTTCCGACAGGCTCGCCACGTCCATCGCGCGTGCGCCGACGCACCCCACCGCCAGCCCACCCGCCAGCGCCAGGCCCGCCGCACCGATCTCCCACCACCCCGCGTCGCGGATCGATCCCAGCAGCAGCCGGGCGGCACTCTCACCCTGGTCGGGCAGCAGATGGCGCACGATCATCGTGCCGGCGCTCGCCATGATGCTCACGCCCACGCCCACGAGCACCAGCGTGATGGGATCCAGCACGCCCCGGCGCACGCTGAGGGCGTACACCAACGCCAGCGCTACCAGGGCCCCCGCGACCGCCGCACCGGCCGTCGACACGCCCAGGACGTCCGCCGACGCCAGCCCCTGCCCGCCGAGGTACCCGACGTACGCCGCGATCATCACGCCCAGCCCGGACCCCGACGCCAGCCCCAGGATGTCCGGCGAGGCGAGCACGTTCCGAAGCAGCGACTGCAGGAACACGCCCGCCAGGCCCAGGCACCCTCCCACCACCATGCCCGCGCCGACCCGCGCCCCGCGCAGGTCCAGCGACTCGAACGACCACGTCAGCCCGCCGCCCGGCGCGCGCCCGATCGCCAGGCGCAGCGCCACCGCTCCCAGCAGCAACGCGCCAAGCAGCAAGACTGTCGGGGCCGGTTTCAGCCGGGGCACGCCACAATCTATCGCCCCCACGCCCGCCGCGGCGTACCATCACCACTCCGCCGGAGTCAGCACGTGGCCAAGAAGTCCTTCGTCTGCACCGTCGTCACCCCCACCGCCTCGCTCGTCAGCGGCGAGGTCTTCTACGCCAACGTCCCCGCCTGGGACGGCCAGATGGGCTTCCTCCCGGGACGCGCGCCCATCCTCGCCCGCCTCGGCAAGGGCGAACTCCGTCTCGACTTCGCCGACACCCAGAAGTTCAAGGGCGGCACCGCCTCGTACCGCATCGACGGCGGCTTCATCAAGATGGCCGACGACAAGCTCGTCATCCTCGCCGAGAAGGCCGAACCCATCAACGCCTGATCGCGCCCGCCCCCGCCCGCGCTCGTCAGTCGGTCTTCGTCGGGTCGTCGGGCTTCACCACCAGCGGCTGGTCGGGCAGCCTCCCCAGCCACGGATCCCGCTCCAGCGTCTGCGCCCCCGTAAAGATCGCCCCGTCGCGATAGACGTGGTTGATCACCGGCGGGATGTGGGGCCACCGCAGGTCCATCCGGTTGTACTCGCGCGGCAGCCAGTAGTGCCGGATCTTCACGCCCCGCCAGCGCTCGAACACCATGTCGAGCACCGTGTCGTCGGGAATCGTCGGCTCCTGCTCCGCCGCCTTCACCCACGCGTACATCAGTTGCAGCGCCGGGGGCGTGTAGTTGAAGAACACCACCCCGCTCGTCGCCTGCAGACGCTTGCACGACTGGTCCGGACCGTTCGTCCCCGGGTCCGGGTCCGCCGCCCAGTTGTACACGGCGAAGTCGAACTTGGGCGCGTCCAGCAGCGCCGGGAACTGGCACACCTCGCAGTCGGCGTCGCACCAGATGATCGGACGCTTCAGCCCCAGCAGCTTGCGCTGCATGAATCCGGGCTTGCGCGAGTTGTTCCGCGCCCACACGCCGGTGGACTCCAGCTGGTCGACGTGCGGCGTGATCCCGAACCGCTCGCAACTCGCGCGCAGCTTCGTCGCGAAGTCCTTGTACGCCCCCTCACCCGTGTAGAAACTCACGATGTCCATGGAGGTCAGAAGCGTACGGCGCGCGCCGAACCCCACGGCCCCCCGTGGCCAGCAGAGCGCACCGCCGCCCGGGGGAATCTCCTCCGGTCCCCCCGGGCGGGCGATCTCGAATGTCCGGAAAGACCCGCGTCCTTGCACGCCGCACGCTCGGCCGGGGAGATTCGCACGCGATTGGGCGCGCGGCCCGCATCCGCCACGCCCCCGGGGCGGATGCAACGCCGGCGCGTGGTACCATCGCGTCCTTCGAAAGGAACCAGTTCTGTGCCGCGTTCGGCGCTCCTGGCCGCATGGCGGGGTCGGAATCGGACATGCACCCGTGAGCGACGAATCGGTCCAACCTGGAATGTCCGAAGACATGGGCACCGGCGGGCCGGCAGATCGCCTGTCGCCGCAGGAGTTCGCACTCCGACTCCAGGAGTCCCGCCGCGTCGTGTGGACCATCGCCGCCGCCATTCTGCACGACTCGAGCCAGGCCGATGACGTGGTCCAGGACGCCGCCGCCATCGCGCTCGGCAAGCTGGGCGACTTCGACCCGGCAACCAGTTTCACCGCGTGGTTCGGGCAGATCGTCCGGTTTGTGGCCCTCAACGAAACGCGCCGCCGACGCCGGCATCCCACCTCGGGGCCCGACGCCCTCGACGGCGCCCCCGCCCGCCGCGCCGACGGAGCCTCCCCCTTCGACCGCCGGGTAGACGCCGCACTTGCCACGCTCTCCGATGTCGCCCGAACCTGCCTCGTGCTCCGCACCGTGCACGGGCTCTCCTTCGCCCAGATCGCCGAAGCCCTCGACCTCCCGGAGGGCACGGCCATGAGCCACGTTCATCGCGCTCGCGCCGTGCTCCGCGAGCGGCTCGCCTCCAACGCCGAAGAAGGGGGGTCGCCATGACCGGCCTCCCGCCCATCTCCCCCGCCGACCAGCTGCTCCTCGACCAGTTCGTCGACGGGCTGCTCGCCCCGCCCGAGCGCGACGCGTTCGAACGCCGGGTGCAGTCCGAGCCCGTGCTCCGCGACGCTCTCGCGCAGCAGCGCGCCCTCGACGCGGCGATCTCCCGCCTCTACGCCTACCCCGAATCGGCCGCCGCCAATCCGACCGCCCCTGTCCCTGCCCCGACCCCCGCCCCTGCGACGGAGGCGGGCCCGGGGCCCTTCCGCCTCACCCGGCGCCTCGGCTGGCTCTCCGGCCTGGCCGCGGCCATCGTCATCGCCTCGATCGCGCTGTTCCTCTACCAGCCCTCCGGGCTCACGTTCCGCGAGCCCGATGCGCTCTACGCCCAGTACCAGGCCGCCGGGTTCAAGCCCGCCTGGAAGTGCGAGAACGACCAGGAGTTCGCCGACGCCGTCGCGTTCTACCTCGGGTCGGCCGTGGTCGTGCCGCAGGCGACGCCCGGCGTCGAGGTGATCGGCTGGTCGTACGCCGACGAGTTCGGCAAGGGCACCCCGATCTCGCAGCAGACGCTCTCGCTCTTCACCCGCGTCGAGGGGCAGAACGTGCTGGTGCTGATGGACCGGGCCGAGCGCGACCGGCGACTGTCGGTCGATCCCGACTCGGGCCTGCGCCTCTTCCGGCGCGAGGTCAACAACCTTGTCCTGTACGAGGTCACCCCGCTCGACAGGCCCCGCGTGCTGCCGCAGGCCATCCCCGCCACGCCCACCCCGCGCGGCGGCGAGCCCCCCGAACCCGCGCCCTTCGATCCCGAAGCGCCCGGCCCAGCGCGCCCGCCCGAGTAGCGCTACTCGCCCAACCACCAGCGCCGCTTGGCGAGCTTTGCCCGGCGCACCACGTCCAGGTCCATCCCGTGCCGCACAAACGAGATCGCTTCCGCCGGGTCGTCCGTCACGTGCACCAGGTCCAGATCCCGCGCGCTGATGGTGCCCGCCTCGATCATCCGCGTGTTCATGAACTCCACCAGCGGGGCCCAGTAGTCCCGCCCCATCAGCACGATGGGGAACGACAGGATCTTGTTCGTCTGCACGAGCGTCGCGGCCTCGAACAGCTCGTCCAGCGTTCCGAATCCGCCCGGCAGCACGACGAACGCCACGCTGTACTTCACCAGCATCACTTTCCGGACAAAGAAGTACCGGAACGTGATGAACCGATCCACGTACGGGTTGGGCGCCTGCTCTTCCGGCAGTTCGATGTTGCACCCCAGCGACCGGCCCCCGGCCTCGCGCGCGCCGCGGTTGGCCGCCTCCATGATCCCCGGCCCGCCGCCCGTGAGCGTCGTCAGGCCGATCGCGGCGATCCGCGCCCCAACCTCGCTCGCCATCATGCAGTAGGGGTTATCGGGCTTGAACCGGGCCGATCCGAAGACGGTCACGCACGGGCCCACAAAGTGCAGCGCGCGGAACCCGCGGAGAAACTCTCCCGAGATCCGCACGACGCGGAATGCCTCGGCCAACCGAGCCCGCGGGCCGCCGAGAAACACCCGTTGGTCCGCTTCCTCGGCCCCGGGCGACCATCCAGCGGGGCGGAAATTTCCAGTGTCTTCCATAGGTGGGCCCGAATCCAGCCGCCCGGCTACAGCGAAGCGCTAGCAGCACTCGTGAAAATCAGGGCAAGTTGACTGGGACATCCGATTTGGGATAATCCTTGGTGAGTGAATACTCTTTCACTTCCAGTTTCGAAACGTTCTGATGAAGGGATGGAGAGCCCATTGATGAAGAGTTCATTCATGACAACTCGGCCCACGGCGGTGGACGCGACGGTGATCTGGGAAGCCCTCATCGCGGACTCTGACGCCGGGGTGCTGATCCTTGACTCCAAAGGAGTTATTGAGTTCGCGAACGAGCGCGCGGTCGAGATGTTCGGGCTGCGGGATGGCGCGGCGTGCGTCGGGCACCCGCTCGCGGAGTTTGTTCCGCCTGATGTTTTTAGAGACCGCATGAGTCTCGCGCAGGAGAGTTTGGCCGCGGGACGAGCCGTCACTGTCGAGGGGATGATCGCCGGACGCCTGCAGCAAAGCACGTTCAGACCGATCCCCGGATCGGCAGGCGCGCCCGCGAGTGTTCTGGTGGTGAGCCGTCTGGCCGGCCCGAGCGATCCGCTGAGCCGTCTGCCCTCCCCGGGCACCGTGCGAGCCCACGTGGATGACCCCGGCGCGCTGGGCGTGCTGACCGCGCGCGAGATGGAGATTCTGAAGCTCATCGGGCTGGGCCTGTCGTCGGCCGAGATCGCCCGCCGCCTTGAGCGCAGCGTCAAGACGGTCGAGTGGCACCGCGTCTCCCTGGGCGACAAACTGGGCGTGTCGAACCGCGTCGAACTGGCGCGCATCGCCATCGGGGCGGGGCTGGTCGGGGTTGATCCCACCCCGCCGGGCGCCGCCGCCAAGCCCGTCGCGAGCGCTGATCGGGCCGATTGATCCATTCCCGTCCCGAAGCGCTTGACGCGCGGGCGGCGGGGTGGTTTACTTTCTTCTGATGAGACGGCATTCTCATCTTGAGACGGGCGGCCCGATGCGTGTGGCGGCGGTGATGCTGCTCATCGTGCTCGCGATGATCGCGCGCCCGCTCGCCGGATCGCTGCACGCCTGGTCGCACGAGGCCGATCCGCGTCTGGGAACCCACGCACACGCGCCGCACACGCACGCCGAAGACTGCGCCGGGCACGCGCACGAGCACGCGCCCGGGCACACGCAGGATCACGGGCAGCCCGCGCCGCACGAACCCACGGACCGCGACGGCGGGCACGATCGCCCGGCGACGTGCAGCACCTGTCACGACCTGTACCTCGCCAAGGCGGTGGACGCCGGCGCGGCCCCGCGGGCGCCGGCGCCGCAGGCCGCGGGCGAGTACGTGTGCACGCGAACGGGGCGCGACGCGCCGCCGGAACGCCGCTCGCTCGTGGCCGCCCCGCGCGGGCCGCCGGCGCGGGCGTAGCCGGTCGTTCGCTGCGCGCGTGTTCTCGCGCGTCCACCCGTTTCGCACCCCGTGCTCAATCCTCGCACCGTTGCCGGCGCCGTCGCCGGCTGGAGTTCGCGCATGCGAACCCGCGCGTTCACGCTCATCGAGCTGCTGGTGGTCATCGCGATCATCGCGTTGCTCATCGGGATCCTGCTGCCGGCGCTGGGCAAGGCCCGGCTCGCCGGGCGCGAGGTCAAATGCCTCGCCAACCTGCGCAGCCTGCAGGCGGGGCAGCTCGTCTACTGCGACGACTACAAGGGCCTGTTCGCCGACGTCGGCCTGCCGCACGGCGGCTCGGGCGACCCGCGCCTGTCGTTCATCTACACGCTGAGCGAGTACGTCGGGAGTCTGCCCCGGGCGTACGACCCGTCGTCGACCGGGGACGACTACTACACGCCCGAGCTGCTGCGCAGCCCGGGGGATGCGAGCCGCTTCTGGCTTTCGCGCGAGGGCGGGCAGCAGGAGCAGTCGAGCGGGGTGTGGCGGAAGACCAGCTATGGGATGAATAACTGGCTGAGCCGCACGTACAACCCGGGGACGTCCGATCGCGAGCCGTTCGATCGGCTGGCGAAGATCGAGCGTCCGTCGGGGACGGTGCAGTTCATGCTCATGACCGAGGCCGGGCACCCGACGACGGGCGCACCGGAGTTCGCGGTGTCGGACCACCCGCACGTGGAGAACTGGGGCACCGCCGTGCAGGCCCCGGCGCGCGCGGGGGCCGAGGCGCACATCGCGAAGTGGGGCGGGCGGGCGCGGACACCCTCGGCGGTGTCGACCTACTCGTTCCTGGACGGGCACGCGTCGGCGGCGGCGTTCGACCGCCTCTACGCGGGCCAGACTCAGAACTCGTTCTACCCCGACGGCGCGCCCTAGCGCCCGCGGGCTCTCGAACAATCGGAGACATCACCATGCATCGTTCCATGCGCGTTGCGGCGCTCGCCACGGCGGCCTGCGCCGGCACCTGCCTCGCGCAGGTCCACCAGGGAGACATCGAGCTGCGCGTCGAGGGCGCGCGGATCACCACGCACGCGCCGACCGGCCCCGACCGCGTGTTCGCGTCGGTCATGGGCACCATCGATCCGGGCTACGCGCGAGACCCCGGCTTCGACTGCGCGACGGGCACATTCCCCCTGAACTCGCGCATCGGCTTCCGCGTGCTCGACGCGCTGCGCGTCTGGGACGGGCAGGACTTCGACGAGGTCTCCCTCCCGCTCATGGAAGTCGCCTTCAGCACCCTCTCCGCGACGACGCCCGCCTCGCCCGGCGTCGTCGAGGGGTTCACGCTCTCCGTCGGGAGCAACGGCACGTGGCACCGGCACCTGGAGTACACGCTCCTGGCGCCCGCCACGCCCGGGACGTACCTGCTCACGCTCGAACTCTTCAGCACGGCGGGCACGATCGAGGACTCCGAGCCCTTCTGGCTCGTGTTCTCGCACGAGGCGCCGACGGGCGACCTCGCCGCCGGCGTGCAGTGGGTGCGCGACACGTTCATGAACCCGCCCCCGCCGTGCGATCCCGATGTGAACCAGGACGGCAACGTCGATCAGGACGACGTGGCGTGCCTGGCGCAGGTGGTCGGGGGCGACCCGACCTGTTCGAACGCCGATCCGGACTTCAACCGTGACGGCAACGTGGATCAGGATGACATCAGCACGCTCGCGCAGGTCGTTGCCGGCGCGGCGTGCCCGTGAGGAATGTGCCGCCCGCGTGCGTGCGCGAGCGGCGTGAGAACGTGGACATGAACCGTCTCCGGCCATCGGCCGGCGACTCGACCGAAGGAGCAGAGATCATGCGGACGAATGTGATGGCGATGGTGTGCGTGCTGGCGATGAGCGGCGTGGCGCTGGCGCACGAAGAAGGCGACGTGTTCCTCGAGATCGTGAACGGGCGCGTCGAGATCGGGCTCATCAGCGAGGACGGCTCGGAGATCATCCGCGGGCAGCGCGTGTTCACGGCGGAACTGGGCGCGGACGTGCCGAACGTCGGGGGCGAGCCGGGGTTCCAGTCGCTCGTGGGCGCGTTCGATCCCAACGGGTGGGTGCAGTTCAACTTCACCCGGGCCGTGCGCCGCTGGAACGGGACTGACTTCTCGACGCTCGACGGGTCGTTCACGGCCGAGTACGGGTCGCTGAGCGCCCTGACCCCCGCGACCGACGTGTACACCCCGGGGTTCCAGCTCCCCGTCGACACCAACGGCGAGTTCCACGAGCACCCGTTCTGGATCCTCAACGCGCCCGCGGCCGACGGGGTCTACCTCGTCTCGCTCTCGTTCTTCGCGAACAACGCGACGGAGTCTGACGAGGCGTGGATCCTCTTCGGCCAGAACGTCGACGAGCCCACGCTCGACGCGGCGGCGGACTGGGCGAACGCGAACATCCCGGCCCCGGGCGCGGCGATTCCGCTGCTCGCACTCGGGTTCGGGCTGGCGCGTCGCCGGCGGTAGGACATATGGGCGATCCGCTTGAGCAGGCGGTCGCCCGTCCCCTGGCCCCGCGTGGCGAACATCCGCGCGGGGCTATTCTCGGTTTCTCGCGGCGCACGGGCGTCCGCGACTTGGCGCAGAGCACCGCATGACGAACCAACCGGCCGCGCTCCAGCTCGTCGACCTTGAGTTCGAGTACCCGCGCGGGGACGTCGACGCCCCGTTCCGCCTGCACATCCCCGCGTTCACGCTCGCGCCGGGCGAGCAGGTGCTCATCACCGCGCGCTCGGGGGGCGGCAAGAGCACGCTGCTCTCGCTCATCGCCGGGCTGCTCGAACCCCGGCGCGGGCGCGTGCTGGTCGATGGGCGGGCGGTGCACGAGCTGCGCGGGGCCGCCCGGGACCGCTTCCGGGGCTCGCGCATCGGCATGATCTTCCAGACGTTCAACCTGCTGCAGGGCTTCAGCGCGCGAGAGAACGTGGAGGCGGCGCTCATGTTCTCCGACGTGCCCCCGGCGGACCACGGCGCCCGCGCGGGCGCGCTGCTCGGCTCGCTGGGCATCGCGGCCCTGGACCGGCGCGTCGAGCGACTGAGCGTGGGGCAGCAGCAGCGCGTCGCGGTGGCGCGGGCGCTCGCGTGCGGGCCGGCGCTGGTGCTGGCCGACGAGCCGACCGCGAGCCTCGACCCCGAGAACTCCGCGACGGCGATGGAACTGATCCTGAACGCCTGCCGCGAACGCGGGGCAGCGGTGCTGTGCGTCAGCCACGACCCGGCGATGCCCGCGCGGTTCGCGCGTCACGAGCGGCTGGAGGACATCGGTCGTGCGACGGGCGACAGCCCCTCGGCGTCCGGGCGTGCGCGAGCGGGGGGCGGGGCATGACCGACTGGACGATCGTGGCGCGCAGCCTGCGCGTGCGCCTGTTCTCGACGTGCACGACGGTGCTCATCGTGGCGCTGGGCGTGGCGCTGATGGTCGTGCTGCTCACGCTGCGCGACGCGGGACGCTCGTCGTTCGAGCGGGGCACGGGCAACGTGCACCTGCTGGTGAGCCGCGACGCGAGCCCGCTGGCGAGCGTGCTCAACGGGCTGTTCTACGCGAGTTCCCCGCCGCGCCCGCTGCGGATGGCGGAGTACGAGAAGATCGCCTCGCTCCCTCCCGTCGAGTGGGCGATCCCCGTGCAACTGGGCGACAGCTACCGCGGGGCGTACCCGGTGCTCGCGACGACGCCCGAGTTCTTCGCGAAGTTCCAGCCGGCGCAGGGCGCCGCGTGGCGGTTCGCCGACGGTCGCGCTTTCGCCAAGGACTTCGAGGTGGTCGTGGGCGCCAGCGCCGCCCGGGCGACGGGCCTGCGCCTGGGCGACTCGGTGGTGCTCACGCACGGCACGGGGGGCAGCCGCGCCGGGGGGCACGTGCACGACGAGTTCGCGTACGCCGTCGTGGGCGTGCTCGAGCCCACCGGCACGATCCACGACCGCGCGCTCTTCACGAACCTCCAGAGTTCGTGGCTCATCCACGCGTTCGACCGGCTCGAGCGCGCGGGCGGGCACGACGACCACGACCACGAGGGGCACGACCATGCGGGCATGCCCATCGGCGAAGAGGACCTCACCGACGCCGACCGGCTCATCACGAACATCTACCTCCGCGTGCTCACGCGGCCCGGGTCCGACGTGTCCGCGTCGGTGCCGGTCGTGATGGAGACCATCCGGCGCGATCCCGCGTTCGTCGCGTCGCCCCTCACGGTCGCGGGGCCCTTGCAGGAAATCCGGCGTCTCATGGCGATCGTCGGGAACATCGACCAGATCCTGGTGGCGATGGCCGCCGCGGTGATGATCGTGAGCAGCGTGGGCATCCTGCTCGCGCTCTACAACTCGATGGAGCAGCGCCGGCGGCAGATCGCGATCCTGCGGGTGCTGGGCGCCAGCGCGGGGCGCATCTTCTCGCTCGTCATGACCGAATCGGCGATCATCGGGCTGTGCGGCGCGCTGCTCGGGCTGGCGCTGGGGTACGCGGGCTCGCACCTGACGGCGGGGGTCATGCGGGCGCGACTGGGGCTGGTCATCGAGCCGGCGCTGCCGCTCAACGTCCCCGCGACCATCCTGCTCATGACCCTCGGGCTCGCGTGCCTCGCCGGGCTCGTTCCCGCGGTGGTGGCGTACCGCACGGGGGTCGCGAAGAATCTCCGGCCGGCGGCGTAGGCGGCGGGGTGGCAACGGTTGGGGGCTCGGGAGTCGTTCGCATGAAGATCTTCTGGCTCATCCTCGCCCTCGTCGTGATCCTCGCCGGCGGGGCGCTCGCCTTCCCGCTGCTGCGGGGGTCGGCGTCCCAGCCGACGCCGGCGCCCGCACGCGACGACGGCCCCATCGCCGCCGACACCGGCCCCGCGACCGGTACGCCTTCGACGCCCGCGAACGCGCAGCCGTCCCAGGCGGGCGCCACACCCGACGCCTCCGCGCCACACGCGGGGGCCGCACCCGGCGCGACGGGGGCGACGCCTGCAGCGCCCGACGCGACGCCGCCGCCCTCCGGTGCGGCCAGCAACGCCGACAGCAGCATCGAGACCGCCGCGCCCCGCGATGAGAAGGCCCCCGGCGGATCGATCGCCGACGCGCAGGAGCGCGCGCTCCGCGAGCGGCTGCCGGGCGTGTCGGTGACGGTCACGCCCGCGCCGGACGCGGACGCCCGCAGCGACGAACTTCCCCAGGGCGCCCCGGCCACGCTCCCGGCCCTGCCCGAGAAGATCGGCGCGTTCAACGTCTCTCCCGATGTGATCGAGGCCCGCGGCGACACGCTGGTCGTCGACGGCAAGTACGTCGTGAAGGGGTCGGGAACGCAGGCCGACCCGTACGTCGTGACGTGGGAGATGCTCACGTCGGTCGCGACGGCGTTCGATCCTCGCGCCGGCAAGCGCAGCATCCCGGGGCGCGTCGCCATGCTGCACGAGAAGCACGTGCGCATCACCGGGTACGTCGCGTTCCCCATGATGGTGAAGCAGCCCCGCGAACTGCTCGTCATGCTCAACCAGTGGGACGGGTGCTGCATCGGCGTCCCGCCCACGCCCTACGACGCGATCGAGGTGGAGCTCACCCGCGCGGTCGAGGGCAACACGCTCTTCGCCACCGCCGGGTCGGTGCACGGGGTCTTCGGCGTCAAGCCCTACGTCGTGGGCGACTGGCTCGTGGGGCTCTACGTCCTCGCGGGCGGGGAGCTCAACGCGACCGACTACGGCGGCGCGGGGTTCTAAGACCCACGCCCCCTCGCCCGCCCCGGGACGCACTTCCCCCGGTCGCCCCCGCGCGTCCTACGCCTCGTCGTCGGGGATGAACACCTCGTACCCGCGCGACAGCAGGCCCGTGCGCCCGCGGTGCCCCTTCAGCAGGCGCCTCACACCGTCGTCCACGCAGCGGGCGGCATCGGCCAGGATGTCCTCGCCCTTCGTGCTCGCCCCCGTGCCCATGAGGTACGCGAATGCCCGCGCCATCCCGCAGTTCGCGACGAAGTCCGGGATGATCTCGAAGTGCTCGTCGGCCTTGCGCTGCAGGTCCAGCATGTCGGCGACCCACTTGACCAGGTCGTGCTTCTTCGTCCGGCGCGCGAACGGGTTGTTCGCCCCGCAGCTCCACACCTTGACCCCCGAGCGGCGCAGCTGCTTCAGGCGGGCGCCGTCGATCGTGTGCGACGCCGCGGCGGGGATGAAGATGTCGGCCTCCACCTCGAACAGCTCGTCGGCGTCGTCGCTCGAGAAGATCGCGCTCTTGCGGGCCTTGGGCTTGGGCAGCGACGTCCCTTCGCGCGACGCGATGAGCGCCCGCACGTCGAACCCCTCCTCGTCGATCGCGACGCGGAACCCGCGCGCGTCGCGCGTCGACGCGGCGACCAGCCGGCACCCCCGCTGCTCCAGGTAGTACGCCGCGAACGCCCCCACCGCCCCGAAGCCCTCCACGCTCACGCGCTCGCCCTCGAGCTTCATGCCCCGGGCGGCGTAGTACGTCTCGACCGCGCGCGCCACGCCCAGCCCCGTCACGACGTCGGCGACCATCCACGCCCCGTCGCGCGGGCCGGGAAGATCGTCGAGCTTCACCATCGCCTCGCACCCGCTCGTCAGGCGAGCGACCTTCGCCGCCACCGCCTCCCCGTCCGCGGGCGACATGTGCCCGGCGCAGATTCCCTGCTGCGGGTGCCCGATGCCGACGACGGCGGCGGTGATCGCGCTGGCCTCCGAGACCTCGTCGACGTTGACGTCGCCCCCCGTCCCGTAGCAGTCCTTGAGGTACGGGCCCACGTGGCGGTACCAGCGCTCCAGCACGCCCCGCTTCTCCTTGGGGTGCGTGAGCGGATCAAAGCGGATGACGCTCTTGCCCCCGCCGATGTCCGGCCCGCACACCTGGAACTTCACGCCCATGGTCTTCGCGAGGAAGACGGCCTCTTCCCGCGAACCCTCGGCACGCATGCGCGTGCCCCCGCCCGCCGCCCCGCCCCGCAGCGTGTCGATGCACAGCCAGCCGACCGCGTCGGTGCGGTCGTCGTGCCATTCCACGACGATGGACGGCTGACGCTCGAAGAACCGCGCGTACTTCTTGAACCCCGCTGCGCCCATGCGTGCCTCCAGGTCCGCCCGAGGGGCGGGGAGCAAGCGTAGCGGCGCGCGCGGGCGAGGCTACAAACACGCACGCCCCGCGCGGGAGGCGGGGCGTGCGGACGATTGCTCAGAGAATCGATCGGGCCCGCGGCCCGCGGGGCGGGGCGCCCGGCACGAGGGCGCGCCGCGGATCAGCCCTTGCCGGCGAGGGTCTTCGCCAGGCCCAGGGCCTTGTCCTTCTTGGCGTCGAACTTCTTGTCGGCGACCAGCTTGTTGATGCGCTCCGTGCGGGTCAGCACGCTGCGCTTGCCGGACATGTTCGCGGAGATCTTGAGGGAGCGGTCGAGACTCATGGCTTCTTCCTTGCGCGACGCCGCGCGGGATCCTACTGATGCTTCATCCACCCGGGCTTCGCGAAGTTCGACGAGCCCCGCCGTTCCTTCTGCCACGCCGGGCCCACCTGCGCGATCCTCGCCTCCAGATTCGTGACGACGGTCTGGTTGCTTCGGAGTTCGTCCCGCGTGACCCCCGGGAGCGCGTACAGGCGGTACCGCGCGACCGGGCCCGGATTATTGACTTCCGCCCCCTTCGCGTCCACCGGCACCGCGAACGACCCCACATTGTTCTCGGACAGGAACGCCATCGCCGAGACGGCGTCCTCGCGCGGCAAGACCGCCAGCGCAAGGTAGTTCAGCCCCGATTCCCGCGGGTCGGCGATGTCGCCCGTCGCCCCCAGCACCCGCCCCGCGGGGATCGCCCGCGGGGGCGTCGCTCCGGGGCCCGGCGCGGGGCGTGCCGCCTCGCGCCGCTCCGGCTGCGCGGGCGCCGGCGAGGCCGGTCGCTCGACCGTCCCGGGCTCGTTCACCGCGGGACGCGCCAGCACGTCGCCGAGCTCTCGCTCCACCCGGGCGGCCTCTCGCGCCGACCCCCACTTCACTCCGCCGATCCACGCCCCCAGCAGCAGCACCAGCACCACCGCGACGGCGATGTACACCGTGTTCATCGGCAGGCGCAGGAACGTCGGCTCGTGCACGTCCTCGGCCTCGGGGGGCTCGGGACGCACGCCCGGGGCCGGCCGCACCGGCTCTCGCACCGGACGCGGGCGGGCCGGGGCGCTGACGCGCGCCGCCGCGGGCCCGCCTCGGGAGAGCAGATCGAACAGGGGAGTGGTGGAGCGCCCGCCGGCCATGACGCATGGTACATCGGCGGAACGGCTCGGGTATACTCCACCCGCGAATGGCAATCAGCGAACAGGACGTAGTGCGACTGACTCCCCGCCCGATGAGCCGGCTGGAGGCGGTCTACATCCCCGAGATCGTGAAGGGCTTCGGCACCACGCTGCGCCACATGATCACCAGTTTCGGGCACGGCAAGACCAGCCGCACCATGCAGTACCCCGAGGTGCGCCGCGAGGACCTGCCCGTGCTCGAGGGCGGGCAGAACGCGTCGAACTTCCGGGGCGTGCACCGCCTGAACCGCGACGAGCAGGGACGCGTCAAGTGCGTCGCGTGCATGATGTGCCCGACGATCTGCCCGGCCCGGTGCATCCACATCACCGCCGCCGAGAGCCCGTGGGAGGACCGCGAGAAGTACCCCGCGAAGTTCGAGATCGACGAACTCCGCTGCATCTTCTGCGGCATGTGCGAAGAGGCCTGCCCCGTCGACGCCATCGAACTCACCCCCGAGTACGACGTGGTCGGGTCGTCCCGTCAGGAGATGATCTTCGACAAGGAGAAGCTCCTGCACGTCTACGACGTCACGATCGGCCGCAAGCCGATGTAGCAGGGGCGGGGCAGCGAGGCAGCAAGACAGCGGAAAAGAAGAACGCCCGTCCAGGCTTGGACGGGCGTCGGTGTCTTTGGAGGTCGTGCTCGCGACCGACCCGCTCGAAGGGCGGGTCACGCGTGCTCAGCGCCGGCGGCGGACGATCGCCAGCCCGCCCAGCCCGAGGAGCACCAGGGCGCCGGGGGTGGGGACGACGCGGCCAGAGAAGCTGCCCTCGGCCGTGAACTCGGCGCCGATGTTGCCGCCGTTCTGAACCGGGACCGGGTTGCGGGCGAGGTCGAACAGGTCGGTGAGGGTGAACGCGAAGCTGTTGTCGCGCCCCGAGGCGATGATCCCGCCGAGGATGCCGCCGGTGGTGATCACCATGCTGGGGTCCGCGGCGGAGTTGGAGAGCACCGAGCCGGAGGGGCCCAGCGCGTTGGGGCCGGGGCCGAGCGACGTGAACGCGCCGTTCTGCCATTCCACGCGGAGGATCAGCCCGCCGCCGGCCGCTTCGTTGAACTGGAAGTACCCGCTCGTGTTGTAGACGTGCACGCCGCCCGCGTAGGCATAGGAGTTGAGCGTGGCGTCGAAGTCGAACGTCGCCGGGATGCTCACAGGGCCGCCCGGGCCCTGCTCGTCAAGATCGACGAGGAAGTTCACCGACACCGGGGCGTCGTCCTGCAGGCGCCCGAGGGCGGCGCCGACGGGGAAGCCGCGGAACGTGGGGCCGGCCGGGTTGGTATCGGACGCGAACGAAACGAAGGCCGCCTGGGCAAGGCCCGACGCGGCCAGCGTCGCGAGCGAGGCAAGAACTGCGGGACGCATGGGAAATCTCCTCTCAGACCGCCGCTCGCCTCCCGGGCGCGCGGTGGACGCATAGCCCCCGCCTCCGCGGGGGATCTCTTCATGCTCCACCGTGACACGGCTTCCGGCGTTGGCCACCGATCTGGCGGAAAATCTCGCCCGGATTGCCAGTCGCCCTGGGACGGACCATGGCAAGTCCGACCTTCCACCGAACGCGGGCGATGTGAATCGCATGTGAAAGGAGGCAACCCGCATCGAATTTATCGACAGTTCGGTTGTCACCGGCGCGACGTGTTGCACCTTCCCATTGGGTGATCGGGCCCGCGCTGCGTGGGAGCGCCGCGCGTCCCGAACGAAGCCTGAAGATCAGGGAGGGCGTCGATGCGCGCTATTGCCGTCTCACTGTGTGTGCTCGCGGGCGCTGGGGTGGCGAAGGCCGACTTCTTCAGCTTCGCGTCTGACATGAACACCGACGGTCCGACGTTCGCCGGGGCGCCCTTCCTGCCCCCGGGGCTGGGCACCATCACCGACGGCGCGCACATGAACATCGACCACACGGTGCGCGTCAGCCTGCTCTGGGACGCCGACGAGGACGGGCCCGGACCCGCCGTCCCCATCACGTCGAACTTCGTCATGCAGATGTCGCTCAACTCCTACAGCCCCGCGCCGGTCAGCGGCGGGTTCCTCCACTCCTACGCCGGCTCGGGCTCCTTCGAGTTCCAGGATCCCACCACGCTCGCGTCCTTCCTGCGGGTCGAGTTCTCGAACGCGATCTTCTCGACGTTTTCCGCCAGCGCATTGACCTGGGGCAGCACCGGCACGATCCAGGCGAACGCCGGCACCGATGCGGCGCTCGCGTACATCCCGGGCGCGACCGGCCCGCTCGCCGGCCGCTCGCTCACCGACAACGAGGGCTTCGCGTTCACGCTCACCGCGCTCCGCGCGATGGGCGGCGGGAACGTCCCCGTGCTCCAGAACGGCGCGGTCACCACCGAGTGGCTGAGCGAGGGATCGTGGTCCGGGCACGCCGTGCCCGCGCCCGCCGGTCTCGCGCTCGCGCTGGCCGGCCTGGGCGTGTTCGCCCGCCGCCGTCGCGCCTGAACGCCCCGCGCTTCACCCTGTCAGACGACTTCCACGGAGATTCGAGAGATGAAGAACATCGCCATCGCCGCGACCCTCGCGCTGAGCGCCGGCGCCGCCCACGCCACCACCTTCAGCTTCGCGTCGGACTTCGCCGCCGACACGAGCTGGACGTTCACCGGCGCGGGCACGCCCAGCGCCGCGACGATCCGCGACGCCGTGCCCGTCACCGATCTGCTCGCACTGTTCCGCGACGACGACAACGGCCCGCTCCCGCCCTCGGGACCATTCCTCGACTTCAACGCAAACATGGGTATCCGCTGGGTCTCCAGCACCCCCACCACCGGCGGCGCGTTCGTCCACATCTATGCGATGGATGTCGGCGCCTTCCAGTTCGACGACATCCTCGGCAACACCGAGTTCCGCGTGACGTACTTCAACGCCGTCATGACCGTCCTCGGCACCGAGTTCGCGTGGGGCTCCACCGCCACGATTCAAGGGGCGGACAACGCGAACGGCGGGTCGGTGACGTGGTTCGCCGCGAACACCGACGCCGCGTATGGCATCTTCGCCGGCAACTCGGTCGGGCCCGACGATTTCGCCTTCACCCTCACTGAGATCAACACGTCGGGCCGCCGCCCGCTGGGCAATCTGCCCCGGGGCGTCGCCATCGACCAGCAGACCCGGCTGCCGACGCAGCAGTGGTGGTCGGAAGGCTCGTTCTCGGGCGGCGCGTACTGGGTGCCCGCACCCGGCGCGACGGCACTGCTCCTCGCCGGCGCCGGGCTCGTGGCGCGCCGGCGCCGGATCTGACCGCTACGCCGAGGCCCGGACCACCGCGCCGATCTCGTCGCGCAGGCGCTCGGCCGCTCGGCGCACGCCCTGCGTCCAATCGGCGTCGCCCGCGCCCATCGGCTCGTAGATGATCGAGCGGCTCGCCGTCACGAGCACGCCCCGACCGTCCGGGCGCAGCAGCGCGCGGACATCGTCCGCCGTGCCCCCCTGCGCGCCGTACCCGGGCACGAGAAAGACCTGCTCGGGCATGCGCGCCCGCAACGCCGCCCCTTCGCCGGACTTGGTCGCCCCCACCACCGCGCCGACGCCCGAGAGCCCCGACGCGCCCAGGCGCCCGGCGCCCAGCGCGCGGACGGCGTCCGCCATCATCGCCGCCACGGTGCGCCCGTCGGCCAGGGGCGCCCCCTGCACCACGTCGCTGTCGGGGTTGCTCGTCCGCACAAGCACGAAGACGCCCAGCCCCGCGTCGAGGAACGGCTCCACCCCGCTGGGCCCGAGGTACCCGCTCACGGTGATCGCGTGCGCACCCGCCCGAGCGGCCCCGGCGGCGTAGTGGCTCGCCGAGATCCCGATGTCCCCGCGCTTCGCGTCGAGCACGACCCAGTACCCCTGCCCCCGCGCGTCGGACATGTGCTCTTCGAGCACGCCCACGCCCCGCGAGCCGTACCGCTCGTAGCACGCCGACTGGAACTTCACCGCGGGCACGACGCCCGCGGCGGCCCGGAGCAGCGCGTGCCCGAACTCGCGGATCGCGCCCAGCGCGTCGTGGTGCCGGGCGCGCACGTCCGCGTGCAGGTGCTCGAGCACGGGGTCGATGCCCATGCACACGGGCGACCCGGCGCAGCGCTCGACGCACGCGAGAAGGAGGTCGGTCGGGTGGTTCACGCCTCGGCTCTCCACGGGGCACCGGCGCCCCGGCGCAGCGTACACCCGCGTCTACGCTTGCGCCGTGGCGCCCGACGCACCCCGAACACTCGACGTCCGCAAGGATCGCGGGCTCACCATCGAATGGGCCGACGGCTCGACGTCGTTCTACTCCGTCGCGTACCTGCGTCGCATGTCGCCCAGCGCCGACATGAAGTCGCTCCGCGACGAGATGGCGAGCAACCCGCTGACGGTGCTGCCCGCGGGCGCCGCGAGCGGCCCGCTCACCATCCTCGAGGCCGAACTGCGGGGCAACTACGCCATCTGGTTCAGGTTCTCCGACGGGCACTCGACGGGCATCTACTCGTGGCAGTACCTGCGCGACATCAGCCCGCCGTCGGGCGAGTAGGCGCATCGGGTTCAACATCTCGGTCGGACTCGCCGCCGGAACCTTCCTCGTCGTGCGCTCTGGGCTCCGACAGATCGAGCCCCGCCGCCTCGCGCACGAGCCCCAGCAGTTCGTGCTCGCCGGATTCGAACCGCAGGTCGAGGGTGGGCACGTACACGGGGCACGGCCAGCGGGCGGGGTGCACCGCGTCGAGCTTGGTCCAGTCCTTGGGCGTGACGAGCAGCGCCTCGGCGCGGGTGCGCTGCAGCGCCTCGACCAGGCGCGCGAGCGTCGGCGGCGCGTACGGGTCGTGGTCTCGCAGGATCAACGCCCCGGCCAGCGGCCCAGCACACGCGCCCCGGGCGGCGTCCAGGAACGGGTCCGGGTTGCCGATCGCGCACGCCGCGAACACACGACGCCCGCGCAGGGCGCCCACCGGGGCCGCGACCGGCGCGCCCGCGGCGTTGCGATCATCGGTGCCCGGGTCGTGCCGCGTGAACCCGCCCCACGCGTGCGCACACGCCGCCACGACCGCGCGGGGCGGCAGCACCTCACGCACCCGGCGCGCGAGCGCCGCCACGCGCTCGCGCCCCGCGCGATCGGCGTGGGTGAGCAGCACGGCGTGCGCGCGCGCGAGCGACGCCACCGGCTCGCGCAGCCACCCGGCGGGCAGGAGCGCGTCGTCGAACGGGCTGCGCGTCGCGTCGATGAGCACGATGTCGCACTGGCGCGCGACGCGCCGGTGCTGGAAGCCGTCGTCGAGCAGCACGCAATCCACCGCGCGCCCGCGCTCGGCCGCGAACAGGTCGAGCAGCCCCTCGACCCGGTTGGGCTGGGCCACGATCGGCACGCCGGGGAACGCCGCCGCGTACAGGCGGGCCTCGTCGGAATCTTCACCCCGCCCGGTGGGCGAGGCGTAGCCCCGCATGGCGACGCAGGGGCGGCGCTGGTCGTCGAGCAGCGCGCGGATCAGGCGGAGCACGGCGGGCGTCTTGCCCGTGCCGCCCACCGAGAGATTCCCGACGCTGATCACCGGGCGGTCGAAGGTGATGACGCCCTCGCCCCGGTCCCAGGCGCGGTTGCGCCGGGCGATGACGCGGGCGTAGACGCGCGACGCAAGGCGCCCCAGCGGGCCGGCGAGCGGCGGACGCCGCGTCGGCGGCGAGGCGGTGGGCTGGGCGGCAAAATCCGCGACGGTCATCGGCCCGGCAGCGTACGCGAGGCGGCCTCGTCGCGGGCGTCGCGCAGCGATTCGCGCAGCGTCCGCCGCAGGGTCCGCAGGTCGCGCCGGTGCAGACGCCAGGTGTTCAGCAGGTCCAGCCCCGCCAGCGCCAGCAGCATCACCACCAGCCCCGTCGTCAGCATCCACGCCAGCACGAACGCTCGCTGGTCGCGCACCGGGTCGGCCAGCGACAGCGCGTACGAGCCGATCGGCAGCATGAGCATCATCACCATCGCGCTCGCCAGGCGGATCCGCCGGCGGCTCGCGGGCATCTCCGCCTTCGCCAGCGACAACGCGTGCGCCGCCACGATGATCAGCGACAGCCCCATGATCGGCAGCACGAGGAACGCGTGCGCGACCGGCCCCTGCCCCAGCGGCACCAGCATGCCCGGCAGATCCGTCACGCCGCGGTCCCCCGCCCGCCCGCGCCGCAGAACTGCGCGAGTTCCTCGCGCAGGCGCGGCATGGGCAGGCCCATGATCGTCGAGTCGTCCCCGTCGAACTCGATCGGCCAGCCCGCGTCGAGCCGCTCCGACAGGTTGTACGCCCCCGCCTTGCCCGCCCAGCCGCCCGACGCGACGTACCGGTCGACCTCGTCGTCGGCGAGCGCGCCGAACCGCACCTCGGCCCGCTCGGCGAACAGGCGCCGGCGCCCCGTCCCGCTCTCGACCAGCGCCACGCCGGTGATGACCTCGTGCGCACGCCCGACGAACGACTGGATGATGCGGCGAGCCTCGTCCCCGCAGGTGGGCGTGCCGATGAGGCGCCCGTCGACCAGGCACGTGGTGTCGGCCCCGATCACGACGCGCCCCGCGGGCGCCTCGAGCGCGCGGGCCCAGGCTTTCAGGTACGCCAACGCCATCACCCATTCATCGGGCGAGACGTTGCCCGGCTGCAGGATCGCGTCGTCGAACCCGGGGTGTTCGGAGACATGCGCAACACCCGCGCGTTCCAGGAGTTCACGCCGCCGGGGAGAGCGGCTCGCCAGCAGCACGCTCGGCACGTTCGCGGGTCCGTCGTGCACGTCGAAAGCCTCCGCCGGTTGCAGTTCGCAGATCATGCCGGTCCCTTCGGTCAGCGCTCGGTCCTACCGTGAAATCCGATGACCTCCGCGCTTCCCAGGGCCCACCTCGTGCAGTTGGACACCGCGTGGGAGGACCACGAGGCGAACATGGAGCAGGTTCGTACGCTGCTCGACGACGCCCGGGTCGCGCGGGGTGATTTCATACTCCTCGGAGAGATGTTCGATACCGGGTTTTCCTTCAGCACCGAGGCGACGGCCGACGTCGACGCCCGGACGCTGGGGTTTCTCGGTGAACTGGCCCAGGAGTTTCATGCAACCGTCCAGGGCGGACGGACGAGCGCGCCCTGCCGGCGGTGCGCCGCCAGGAACGTCATGAGCGCGCTCGGGCCCGCAGAACCCCATGCGACGCATCTGGCCGAATACGCCAAAGTTCATCTCTTTCCCAACGAGGCGGCCCACCTCGAACCCGGAGGCGCGATCGTGACGTACGGGTGGGAGGCCGCGGGGCTGCGCGTCTGCCCGGCGATCTGCTACGACCTGCGGTTCCCGGAGCTCTTCCGCGCCGGGCTGGCGCGCGGGGCCGAGCTGTACGCGATCGGCGCCTGCTGGCCCCGCCAGCGCGCGCACCACTGGCGGGCGCTGCTGCTCGCGCGCGCGATCGAGAACCAGGCGTTCGTGCTGGGCGTGAATCGCGTCGGCAAAGATCCCGCGCACGCGCCCAGCGCCGGCTGGGAGTACGCCGGGGGCTCCATCGCCATCGACCCCACCGGCGAGGTGCTGGGCGAGCTCGGCGACCGCGCGGGCGTGCTGAGCGTGCCGATCGACGCCGCCCGCCTGCGCGCGTGGCGCGACGCATTCCCGGCGTGGCGGGCCGTGCCGCCTATCCCGCCCGGCGACGCCCCGACCCGCGCGTGATCTTCACCCCAGCCCCGCGACGCGATCGACCTCGTCCAGGCTCGTCGCGCCCTCCGCGACCATCCGCCAGCCGAACTGCGCGAGCGTGGTGAAGTGCCCCGAGTCGATCACCTTCTTCATCGCGCCGATGCTCGGCTCGCCCAGCACGATGTCGCGCAGCTCGTCGGTGAAGTCCAGCAGCTCGAACAGCGCCCGCCGCCCGCGGTACCCCGTGCGCAGGCACCGCGCGCACCCGACGGCGTGGTAGATGTAGTTCTTCCCGCCCAGCCACTTGCCCAGGCGCGACGACTGCCCCGGCAGCACCGGCGTCTCGCGCTTGCAGTTGTCGCACAGCACCCGCACCAGGCGCTGCGCCACGATCAGGTCCAGCGAGTTCGCCACCAGGTACGGCTCGACCTTGAGGTCCAGCAGGCGGAACACCGCCGAGATCGATTCCTTCGCGTGCACGCTCGAGAAGACCAGGTGCCCGGTCAGGGCGGCCTGCATCGCCGTCCGCGCCGTCTCGTCGTCGCGCACCTCGCCCACCAGGATCACGTCCGGGTCCTGGCGCAGCACGCTCCGCAGCAGCCCCCCGAACGTGTTCCCCTTCGCCTCGTCCACGGGGATCTGCGTCACGTTGTCCAACTGGTACTCGACCGGGTCCTCGATCGTCACGACGTTGCGGCTTGTCCGGTCGATCGTCCGGATCGCGTTGTAGAGCGTCGTCGTCTTCCCGCTGCCGGTCGGGCCGCAGGCCATGAGCATCCCGCTCTCCTGCTGGCACAGACGCTGCACGCGGTCGAACATGTAGGGCAGCAGGCCCAGGTCGCTCATGCTCGTGGGCTGCCACTTCTGATCGAGCACGCGGAGCACCAGCTTCTGCCCCTGCACCGTCGGGGTGAACGACACGCGGTACTCCACCCGCCGGTCGGGGAAGACCACCGAGAAGTGCCCGTCCTGCATCGCGTCGCGCCCCGCGACCATCATGTGGCACGCCGCCTTGATCACGCCGAACACCAGCTCCGCCACCCGCTTGGGCAGGTCCACGATGTGCACCATGTCGCCGTCCACGCGCATCCGCACGTGCCCGGCCTCGGCCTTGGGCTCGATGTGCACGTCCGTCGCCCGCGCTTTGCTCGCCAACTGGATCAGCAGGCGCAGCGCGTTGGGCCCGTCGCTCTGCCCCAGCAGCACGTCCGTCGGACGCCCGTTCGCGTCGATCACCCGCACCGTCTCGGGGTCCGTGTCCTTGGGCGGGACGGCCTGGATCAGCTCCGATAACTCGAACATCCACCCGATCTCGCGGCTCTGCACCGGCGAGGCGTTTGCCACCTCCGCCGGCAGCTCGCGCAACGCCGCCCCGACGTGGAACGCCCCTTCCGCGTCCGTTTCGTCGGGCGAGGCCCCCGCCGCGCGCTCCCGCTCCACCAGGAACTCGTGCGACCCGACCTTCAGGACGTCGCCGGGCGAAATCGGCGACTCGGTGATCTTGACCTCGTTCAGCTTCGTGCCATTGCGCGAGCCCAGGTCGCGCACGACCCACCCGCCCTTGCCGTCGGGCTGGAGGACGCAGTGCTGGCGGCTCGCGCGCTCGTCGATGATGGGCACCGCGCAGTCGGGGCTGCGACCGATCACGACGCGCCCGCCGCTGAGCGTCACGGGCTTCGCCGATCCGCGGATGGGGGTGAGCTTGAACTCCGGCATAAGAGCCCATGGTACCGGACGCGTCGGGGCTGGATGCAGCCGGCGGGGCGCGGCGCCCCCGGTTTCCTACACTGACGCCCCATGATCGACCTGAAGGCCCTGCGCGAGAACCCCGCCCACTTCGCCCTCGGGGCCAAGGCCAAGGGCGTCCACGTCGACATCGAACGGCTCGTGGCGCTCGACGCCCAGCGCCGCCAGTTGCAGGGGGAGAGCGACCGGCTGCGGGCCGAGCAGAACCGGCTGGCCAAGGAGGTCGGCCCGCAGATCGGCAAGCTCAAGGGGCAGCTCAAGTCCAAGCCGCCCGAGGAGGCCGCCGCCCTGCAGCGCGAGATCGACGCGCTGAGCGCCAAGCCGACGGAACTGAAGGCGACGCTGCAGGCGATCGAGGCCGAGGTAGCGCGCATCGATCCGGAACTGCACGCGCTGCTGCTCCAGGTGCCCCTCCCGCCCGACGCGGACGTGCCGGTGGGAACCTCGAGCGACGACAACGTCGAACTGCGCCGCTGGGCCGCCCCGCCCAGCGACCTGCTCCCGCAGGGCTTCGACCCGGGAAAGACCTTCGAGGCGAACAAGGGGTTCAGGCCCAAGGGGCACATGGATCTCGTGCGCGACCTGCGCCTGTGCGACTTTGAGCGCGGCGTGAAGATCGCGGGCTCGCGCTCGTACATCCTGACCGGCGACGGGATGCGCCTGCACCAGGCCGTCCTCCGCTACGCGGTGGACTTCATGACCGAGCACCATGGCTTCACGCCCATCAGCGTGCCGACGGTGGTGCGCGAAGAGACGATGATCGGCACGGGGTTCTTCCCCGCTGGACGCGAGCAGGCGTACCACATCCCCGAGAGCACGCGGGGCGGCGGGTACGACCTGTACCTCACGGGCACCGGCGAGGTCGGGCTCATGGGCCTGCACGCCGACGAGATCCTCGACGAGGCGGCCCTCCCGCTGAAGTACGTCACGGTCTCCACCTGCTACCGGCGCGAGGCCGGGGCGGCGGGCAAGGACACCGCCGGGCTGTACCGCATCCACCAGTTCGACAAGGTCGAGCAGGTGGTGATCTCGCGCTCCAGCGAGAGCGAAAGCCGCGACTGGCACCGCGCGATGATCCGCTACGTCGAGGCGCTCTTGAAGTCGCTCGAGCTCCCCCACCGCCTGCTGCAATGCTGCACGGGCGACCTGGGCGTCAAGAACGCCGACATGATCGACATCGAGTGCTGGATGCCCGGGCGGGGCGAAGCCGGGATCGACGGCGTGCCGACGGGCGCGTTCGGCGAGACGCACTCGGCAAGCCGCCTGTACGACTTCCAGTGCCGACGTCTGAACATGCGCTATCGCCCGGGCGGCGCCGCGGGCAAGGGCGAGACGTTCTTCTGCCACTCGCTCAACAACACGGTGCTCGCGTCCCCGCGCATCCTGATCCCGCTGCTGGAGATCCACCAGCAGCCCGACGGGAGCGTGCGCATCCCCGCCCCCCTGCGCCCGTACATGGGCGGACGCGAGCGCATCGGGTGACGCGATGAACGACCATCTCGCCCAACTCGACGCCCGGCTCAACCAGGTGCACGGCGGGCTGCTCCAGGTGTGGCGCCAGTTCCTCGGCGTGCGGCGCACCGTCGCCCGGCTCGACGCGCTCGACCGCCTCGCGCGCGCCGGCCAGACGCCCCACCTCGCCCTCGACTTCAAGTCGCAGTTCGGCGAGGACATCACCTCCTGGGAGCTGCTCGGCAAGCCCCTGTCGGGGTTCTTCATCGAGGTCGGCGCGTTCGACGGCGTGTCCTACTCCACCACCTACGCCCTCGAGGCCATGGGCTGGACGGGCCTGCTCGTCGAGCCCACGCCCGCCCGCGCGGAGGCCTGCCGCGCGAACCGCCCGCACTCGCGCGTCGTGCACAGCGCGCTCGCCGGCCCCACCGCCCCCGCCGAGGCGACGTTCCACGTGCTCGAGGACGAGTACGGCGGGATGCTCTCGTACGCCGAGGGCCTGAGCCAGGGGCACCACGTCGAGCAGGTGCACGCCGCGAACGTCCGCAAGGTCTCGGTCCGCGTGCCGGTGACGACGCTCGACCGTCTGCTGGAAGGGCACAACCGGCCGATCGACCTCGTGACGATCGACGTGGAGGGCGCGGAGCTCGAACTGCTCGCGGGCTTCGACCTCGCCCGCTGGCGCCCGCGCCTGATGCTCATCGAGGACAGCACCTTCGGCAACAACCCCGCGCTCGACGCGCTGGTGGCCCGCGGCTCGTACCAGGTCGTCGGCTGGGTGGAATCCAGCCGCGTCTACGCGCGGAGCGACGAAGCCGACATCATCCGGCGCGCCCGCGAGGTGCTGTAACGCGCGACTCCGTGTGCCGGGGTGCCAGAGTGCCGGGGTGACGCCGGCGAGGTCCGCCGGAACGCCCCCGAGCCCGTTCGGCAATGCCGCCCGTTCCCGGGCGTTATGCCCGTCGCCGCGAGGGGGTAATGCTCGTCGGCGTGGAGTAAACGCATGGCGCGGAATCGAGCATGGAACGTCATCGGCGGTTTGCTGGGCATCATCGGCGTCTTCGGCGCGCCCGCGTGGGCCCAGCCCGAACTCGGCGAGCAGCCCCCGATGGAAGAGCAGGCCCCGGATCGCGAGCGCGGACCGGATCGCGAGCGCGGGCCGGGTCGTGAACGCGGGCCCGATCGCGAGCGCGGGCCGCAGCGGCGCGAGGCCGATCGAGGCAGGCCCGAACGCGGGCAGATGGGCGGGAAGCAGATGGATCGCGGGCAGAAGGAGCGTCGCGGGCCGCGGCACGCGGGCCCGGACGCACAACGTCAGGATGGTCCGAACGCACGCGGCGGAGAACGCCGCCGTCAGGGCGAGAAGATGGCGCCCGGCGGTCGCGGCCCGCAAGGGGACGGGCCGCGGCCGGGGCGCGGCGGGCGAAACGACTTCGCCCCGCCGCGTGACGGACAGGGCGGGCGCGCACAGCACGGCCCGCGCGACATGGACCGCCCTGCCATGGATCGCCGCGGCATGGGCGGCCGCGGAATGGAGCCCGGATTGGGCGGGCCGCCCCGCGGGCGTGAAGGCGATCGCGCCGGCCCGCCGCAGCGCCCGATGCCGCCGCACTTCGACGCGCCCCGCGGGCGCGGCGACGGACCCGACGCGCGACGCGGGCCGCACTTCCCCGAGGCGCGCACGCACCGTCCGGACGATCGCGCGCCCCGCGGCGAGTTCGGACCCCGCGGTTCGGGCGGTCCCCAGGACGCCCCGCACGACTTCGACGCGCCCCGCGGCCGCGGCCAGCCCCCGCGCGGGCGTGGACAGGGCCCGCGCCCGATGCCCTCTCGGGGCGGCCCGGGCGAAGAGATCTGAATCCTCGCGCGATCTTGACATACAGACGGCGATGTACAGGCCCGTTCGGACAGACACGTCCGCGCGGGCCTTGTACCATCGGCGCTTCGTCGCGGAGGAGCCGATGTTCGGACGCAAGCAGCAGGACACCCCACTCCCGGAAAAACGCAAGGGCCGCATCGACCTCGAGAAGCTCGCCAGCCAGGCGACCAGCACGTCCGCCGAGCGCGGCACGGGGAAGAAGCGGGCGATCGCCCCGACGACCAAGGCGGCGCCCGGCGGCGCGGGCGTGCAGAACTTTCTCGGCGCCGACAGCCCGTGGTTCACCGATCCCGTCCGCTTCCCGCGGACGGGCCCGCGGGGCGAGCAACTGCGATTCTGCGTGGCGTACGCGACGCTGGCGCCCTCGAGCCACAACAGCCAGCCGTGGAAGTTCCGCGTCGACGACGACGCGGTGTTCGTCTACGCCGATCGCACGCGCGCGCTGCCCGTCGCGGACCCGAACGACCGCGAACTCACGATCTCCGTCGGCTGCGCGGTGGAGTGCCTGTCGATCGCGCTGCACCGCTTCGGCGTGGAGCACACCGTCGAACTCCCGCACGCCGACGAGCGCGACCTGCTCGCGGTGGTGCGGACGGGCGCGGAGCGCGAGGCGACGTCGGACGCTCGGCGCCTGTTCGACGCGATGCTGCGCCGGCGCACGACGCGCACGCCCTTCGAGGACACGCCGGTCCCGGAGATGGCGCTGAAGGAGATGGTGGCCCTCGCCGCCGCCCGGCACGCGACGTTCTTCCCCATCACCGACGCTTCCACGCGCTTCCGCGTCGCGAAGCTGGTGCACGAGGCCGACGTCGTGCAGTTCGGCAACCGCTCGTTCCGCCGTGAACTGGCGATGTGGCTGCACCACAACCGCTCGCACGCGCTCGACGGCATCCCCGGCTACGCGCAGGGCATGGACGAGATGACCTCGCTCGTGGCGCCGCTGGTCGTGCGCACGTTCGACCTGGGCGAGAACCGCGGCGCCCGCGACGAAGACCTCCTGCTGCACTCGCCCCTGCTGGCCTGCCTGGGCACCGCGCGCGATACGCCCGCGGACTGGGTGAACGCCGGGCGCGCGCTCGCGGCGGTGCTCGTGCGGGCCGCCGGCGCGGGCGTCACCGCGTCGTACCTCAACCAGCCCATCGAGGTCGCGGAACTGCGCGGGCACTTCAAGCACATGGTGCCCGAGGCCGGCTGGCCCCAGATCCTGCTGCGCATGGGCTTCGGGCCCAAGCTCTCGCACACGCCCCGGCGCCCCGCCAAGGACGTGCTCATCATGCCCGGCACGCCCGAGGTCAGACCCAAGAAGAAGCCCGCGAAGCGGTAGCCGCGGCGCGACTCGTTCACATCGCGTCGCGCTCGGGCACGGCCTTCGCCAGGTCCACCGTCGCGCCGGGCGCGTCCACACCGGTCGTCTTCCCGCCCCGCAGCACGTGCACCAGGCGCCCGATGTCGCCCCGCAGCGGCGCGGTGAACTCCATCGGCGCCTCCGTCACGGGATGGCGGAACCCCAGCGTGCACGCGTGCAGCGCCTGACGGCGGAGGATCGCCCGCACGCCCTCGGGCGTCTCGTGGTCGCCCGCCGCGAAGAGCTCGAGCACGCCATCGCGCAGCCCCACGCCCTTCCCGGCGTACATGTCGTCGCCGACGATCGGCCACTGGTTGTACGACAGGTGCACGCGGATCTGGTGGGTGCGCCCGGTCTTGAGTTCCAGCTCCACCAGCGAGAACTTCTCGACGCCCGACGCCGCGGGCACCTCGTACCGCTCGCGCACCCGCGCGATGGTCACCGCGTGCTTGCCCAGCTCGTCGTGGCGTACGACGTACTTCTCGCGGTACCCCTTCTCGCGCGACGGGTGCGGGCCGATGGGCAGCTCGATCACCTGCACGTCCGGCTCGATCGCCCCGTGCGCGATCGCCAGGTACCGCTTGTCGACGCGCCGGTGCTCGAAGTGGTGCGCGAGCTTCCAGTGCGCCTCCTCGGTCTTCGCGAAGGCGATGCACCCGCTCGTGTGCCGGTCGAGCCGGTGCACCACGCCCGGGCGGGCGAACTCCTCCCCCACCGCCGACAGCCCGCCCCCCGCCTTCGACCGGTGCAGAAAGTGGTACGTCAGCGCCGACAGCAGCGTGCCCTTCAGGTGGCTCCGCGCGGGGTGCACGATGATGTCGGGCTGCTTGTTGAGCACGATGATGTGCTCGTCCTCGAACAGCACGTCCAGCGGGATGTCCTCGGGCTGGATGTTCGAGGGCGGCGGCGCGGGGATCACCACCTCCACCACGTCGCCCGCGCCGATCTTCGTCGAGGCCTTGGGTGCGCGGTCGTTCACCCGAACGCCCCCCTCGTCGATCAGCCGCTGCAACTGGTTGCGGCTCAGGAATCCGATCCGGTCCGTCAGGTACTTGTCCAGACGCTTGCCCAGATCCCGGCGGATGTGGAACACCACCGTTCGCAGCGCGCTGTCGTCATCCAGCCCGAGTTCCTCGGCCTTCTCCACCGCGCGGCGAACCGCCTCGGCGTCGACCTTCCCGCCCGGCAGCACCAGCCCCGCGGCCGAGGCCTCGTCGTCCGCACCCTCGCCTTCGCCGACCGGGCCGCGCGTTTCGCGTGCCATGACCCGCCCCTCCCGCGATCACTTCGGCGCGGGCCCGGGTTCGGTCGGCGACGGCGCGGGCTCCGTTGGCGCCGGCTCGCTCGGCGCGGGCAGCACCGGGGGCGGCACGGTCACCGGCACCGGTGGGGTCACGGCCTGCGGCTGCGGGGGCGTGGGCACCTGCGCCCGCGTCGGCAGCACCAGCGGCTCCTTCAGACGATCCATCGACGTGATGCGCCGCAGCGCCACCGCCGCGTGCATCGAGTACGTCCCGTCCTTCGTCAGGTCCGCGATCTGCTCGTACCAGCGCCGGGCGTCCTCGAGCTCGCCCCGCGACTCGTGCACCGCCGCCATCCCGTACATCGCGTTGAGCGCGAGCAGCACGCGTGCCGGCTCGTTCTTCGCGCGCTCGTACACCTCGGCGTAGAGCGTGCCCGCGCGCGCCAGGTACTGCTCGCGGTCCGCGTCCGTCAGCACGTCGTCGGCGTTCTGGAGCTCGCCCGTCGGGTTGCCCTGCGCGTCGAGCGTGATCACCGCCCCGACCTTGAGCCCGCGCGCCACGGCACGCAGGTACGCGTCCGCCGCCTCCAGGCGCGCCAGCAGCCCGACGGCGCGCACGCCGTCGTACTCGGCCGCCACCGCCGCGAGCGCGTCGGGGTTGGGGTTCCCCTGGCCCGACGCCTGGTGCAGCTCGATGAACGCGCGGTCGACCTTCTCCTTGCCCGAGCGCTCGAAGTAGTTCTTCGCCCAGACGACCGCCGACGCCGCCGCCGCGAGGAAGAGCAGGGGCGTGCCCCACTTGCGCAGCCAGTCGATGAACTCGACGTTCAGCCGCGACTCTTCAAGTCCTGCCCGCTCGCGAATCTGTGCCTGACGTTCGTCCATGTCCGCTCCGATCGGCGTCTCGCCGGCCCGGCGATGCGCCCCAAGAGGGGGATAGTAGGGAGCGCCCGATGTCGCCCGGGCACCGTGCGCCCCGACGCCCCGCCCTGCTACCCCGCCAGCCCGTCGTCCCAGAACCGCCACGGACCGGGGTCTTCCAGCACCTCGCGCGGCACCAGCCGCTCGCGGATCAACGCGACCAGTTCCTCGACCCCCGCGCCCGTCGGCGCGTGCACGCGGACGTCGACCGGCCCCCGCGCGGGGCCAAGGTCCGAGCGCAGCCCCACACGCAGCACGCGCGGGGCGTCCGCCTGTTCGCCCGGCCCCGGCGGCGCGGGCGTCGTCGCGTCCTCGCACAGCAGCAGCAGGTCGCAGCGGGACGCGAGCTCGCCGGCCATCTCCGCCGCCTCGCGCTCGACTTGCGGGGCGTCGGGCCGAACGCCGGGCGCATCGACATATCGCACCACCAGCCCGGCCAGGTCGAGCATGACGCCCACGTGGTCGCGCGTGGTGCCGGGCTCGTCGGCGACGATCGACACGCCGCGCCCCGCGAGCGTGTTCAGCAGCGTGGACTTGCCGATGTTCGTGCCCCCCACCGCGACGACCAGCGCGGGGTCGATCAGCCGGGCCAGCACGCGCGAGCGACGCTCCACGGCCGCCGCCGCCTCCGGCGCCCGCTCGTACGCCGCCCAGCGCGCCGGCTGGGCGAGCAGCAGATCCACGGCCAGAGGCGACGCCGCCCGCGCGAGCGCGTCCAGCATCCGCGCTTCGAGGAGCGTCGTGGCCTCGGGGTACGCCGCACGCGGGTCGAGGTCGTCCCCTCGCGCCGCCGGCCCGCCCAGAACGCACGCGAGTTCGCGCGCGAGCGCCCGGGTGACCGCGGCCCCGCCGTGGGGCATCAGGTGCACGCTCGTCGGCGTCCAGCGCGCGACGACCCCGCGATCAACGCCCGCGAGATCGCGCACGACGAGCGCCCCCGCCGCGATTCGTCCCAGCCCGAGCGTTGCGAGCGCACGGTCCATCGTGCCCGGGTCCGCGGCGCTCAGCTCGAAGATCGCGACCCCGCCCGGCACGCCCGCCGGCGTCGCCAGCCGCCAGCGCACCCCGATGGGCGGGCTCGGCGCGCGGTCCACTATTCCTCCCCGTCGGCGCGAGAAGCCCACACCTTGGCCACGCCGAGCAACTGGAGGTCTGGCACGATGTGCTCGACCAGGCCGTCGCCCTCGAAGAGCGCCGGCGCGTCGCCCCCGGTCGCGATGACCTGCGGGTACGCGCCGTAGTGGTCGGCGTAGCGCTCGACGACGTGGCGGACCAGGCCACGGGCCGCGTCGCGCACGCCCAGCAGCATCGCGTGGCGGGTGTCGCGCCCGAAGGGCCCGCGCGCTTCGTCGGGGAGTTCGAAGTCGATGAGGGGCAGGGCGGCGGTGTGCTCGTGCATCGCGCGGAGCATCATGTTGAGCCCCGGCGCGATGACCCCGCCCTGAAAGACCCCCTCGCCGTCGACAAAGTCCACGGTGATGGCGGTGCCGGCGTCGACGACGACGCACGCCTGACCCGCGCGGGAGTGGGCCGCCAGCGCGCACAGCGCCCGGTCCTGCCCGAGCGTGGACGCGTCGTCGAGGGCGTGGCGCAGCGGGATGCCGATGTCCTCGCCGACGAGCAGCACGACGCGCGGCGGGGAGGCGTCCTCGATCGCCGCCACCAGCGCATCCGCGGCGGGCGGGTTGACGCCCGCGACGAGAATGGCCAGTTCGGGCGAGGCGTCGGAGAGGGCGAGGACGCCGGCGGCGATCTCGTCGGGCCGCCCGGCGGGCGCGCTGCCGACGTCGTCGAGTTCATCGCCCCGCAGCAGCCCCCAGCGGGCACGGGTGTTGCCGATCGCCACACCGATGACCGGATCTTCGTGCGCCGTGTCGCTCATGCGTCGAGCGTAGACGGCGCGGCTTCGCCCGGCCCGAGCGCGTCCGGCCCGACCGCGCCCGGCGGCTACAGTGCCCGCGATGGAGGCGTGCAAGGTGGATCCCGCGCTCGCGCGGACACAGTTCGGCGATTTCCGGTTCCCGCTCGGCGCGTACCCGGTCGAGCCCATGACGCCCCGACCCGGCTACGCCCTGCAGTTCGAGCCCGCCGACGGCGGGGAAGACGACGCCGACTGGGAAGAGTGGCCCGACCGCTACGTCTTCGACATCGTCATCTCCGCCGAGCGCGTCGAGCCCCTCTGCCGCATGCTCTTCGCGCTCCTGCCCCCGCGCGTCTACCCCATCCTCGACGTCCTCGGGCACGACGCCTACCGCGAGATCGACCCGTACATCGCGTACGACCTGGTCTCGCTCGAGCGATTCCTCGACGGCGTGCGCCGCTACCGCGACTTCCTGCTCGAGGACGGGCTCGTCGGCTTCGGCGCCATGAGCGAGGAGCCCTTCGTCTACGTCTTCGTCGACGAGCACAAGATCCTCACCGTCCGCGTGCAGCCCGAGTACAAGGACCGCGTCGAGAAGATCCTGCACGCGTTCGACCTCGAGAACGTCGAGGAACCCGCCGGCGCCGACTCGGCCGCCCACGAGCACCGCACCGCGCTCCTCGCCCCCGAGGACCAGCCCGACCTGCTGGACCCCGACCAGATCGTCGAGCGCCTGCGCGACGACTGGCAGCTCGTGCTGAACATTGATCCCGATTCGAACGTGGACGACGACGCCCAGCCCCTCGGCGATACCCACTGGCGGTGCATCGCGCGCTGCCACGCCGACGCCGCGAACCCCGCGTACGCCGAGATCATCCTGCGTGCCCCGGACCTTCGCCACGCCGAGGAGACGGCGTTCGACGCGATCGACCTGCTGTCGGAAGACGCGACGGCGTGGGACGACGTGGTGATCGTGTCGTCGAACCGTCTGAAACCCGAACAGGTTCGGGAACTGAAAGGGCTCCGCAAGCTCCCGTCGCAGCCCGAATCGGGCGGGCACGTGGTGTCGGCGCGCTGGCTTGGTGAATAACTCCGAGGAGGGGGGTTTGCATCCGGCGGACGGGGCGTGTATCTTCCCCGCTCGGTCGGAACCCGGACCCTCAGGCATGCGCATGAGGTGACACCGGGGGCGACGCGGTGAGCAATCACCCGCGTCACGCCCACACCGCTGATCGACACGCCCGCGCCGCGGAGCGCGGGGAGCACGCTCGGACCATCGGGCCTGCGGCGTCGGACAGCACGCGTGTCTGATCGACGAGAGGCGCCGACCGGACTGGACCTTCCAGGGGGGCGGGACGTGGAGTTCCCGCCGAACGAACGGAGATGCACATGTTGACTCGCGACCGCGCTTCGATCCGAATCCTCCTCGCCGCCGCGGGGCTCGCCGCTTCCATGAGCCTGGCCTCCCCCGCGTTCGCCGACGGGGACAGCGTGCCCGCCGCACAGGCGGCGACCGCACGCGAGGTGCTCGATCGAGCCGCCGACCTGCTCGCGAACAACCAGCCCGTCCGGGCGCGGGCGCTGCTCGTGCCCCTCACGGCCAAGAGCAACATCTCGCTCACCGGCGCGGAGAGCACCCGGCTGTACTCCCTCCTGGCGAACGCGACCGCCCGCGTGAAGGCCCTGGGACCCGTCGAGGCCAGCACCCAGCTCGCCGAGGACGCCCTCCTGCACGACGACCTGGTCGAGGCCGACCGGCACGCGGCCGCCGTCATCGACGCGCCCCGCGCGACGAACGAGCAGGTCGGGCGTGCCCGGCGCGTGAAGGACGAGGCCGCCGCCCGTCGCCTCGCCGTGGCGCACACGGTGCCCGACACGCTGTCCCAGGCCGCCCGGGCGCTCGAAGAGGGCCGCCCCGCCGAGGCGCGCGACACGCTCGACCGCGTGGTGAAGCTGGGGATCGCCCTGCCCGAGCAGCAGGCGGCCGAGCTCGACACGCTCCGCGGGCGCGTGCTGGGCTTTGGGGCGATGGACGCGAACGCCGGCGCCATGCAGCAGCCGGGGATCATTCGTCGTCGTGAACGCGGAAGCGAAGACGCGCAGCCTTCTCCGCAGCCCCAGCCTTCTCCGCAGCCCCAGCCGGCCCCGGAGAACCAGCCCGCGCCGCAGGGACAGCCGGCCCCCCAGCCCGAGCCGGCGCCGCAGCCCGCGCCCCAGCCCGAACCGGCCCCGCAGGCGCAGCCCGACGTGATCCAGCAGGCCCAGCAGTTCGAGGCCGCCTCGATCCTCGCCGACGCCGACTTCGCGTTCGACCAGGGGCGCTACACCGACGCCGCGACCGGGTACCGCCGGGTGCTGGCGGCGTACGCGGGGGTCATCTCCGCGGAGCAGCGGACCCGGGCCGAGCAGCGTCTGGCGGAGACCAACGCCCGCCTGAACATCAACCCCGGCCAGGGCGGGGACATCCTGAGCGGCGCGCTGCGGGCGAACCAGATCGCCCGCGAGCAGACGCTGGCCGAGTTCAACAACGACGTCGAGCAGGCCTCGCGGGCGCTGGAGGCGGGCGACCCCGGCCGCGCCCGTGATCTGGCCGCCGCCGCCAATCTGCGCCTGAGCGCCGGGCGCCAGTACCTGTCCGCCGCGGAGTTCGAGGAGAACAAGGCGCGTGTGGACCAGCTCCGCACGACGATCGACCAGAACGAGGAGCGGATCCGGGCCGAGCAGGCCCGCATGCAGGAAGAGCGTCTGGCGGCCGAGGCGCGCCTGCGCGAGACCGAGGTCGCCCGCAACAAGGAAGAGCGCATCGACCAGGCCCTGCAGCGCGTCCGCGCCCTGCAGCGTGAGATGAAGTACGAGGAGGCCCTGCAGGTCGTCGACCAGGTGCTCTTCCTCGACCCGATCAACCCGTCGGCCCTGGTGCTGCGCGACGTGCTGCAGGACGTGATCCTGACGCTCCGCGCCCGCGGGTACATCGAGCAGCGCGCCCGCAACGTCGCCCTGCAGTCGACGGACAACCTGGGCGCCACCGTGCCCCCGGCCGACATCCTCGACTTCCCCGAGGACTGGCCGGCCATCTCCGAGCGCCGGGGCGAGCCGATCGCCTTCGCCGATTCCGAGGACAACCGTCGCGCGCTCTCGGTGCTCGAGTCCAAGCGCATCCCGGTGGACTTCACCGACACCCCGCTCTCGAGCGTGCTGGGCTTCGTCCAGGCCGTCACGAACCTCAACGTGGACGTCGACTACCAGAGCCTCGAGTCGGTCGGCATCGACCGCGAGTCGCTGGTGACGCTCAAGCTCTCCAACGCCTCGGTCCGCACGGTCCTCGACCGCGTGCTCGAGAAGGTGAGCACCGATTCCAGCAGCGGCGCCGCCTGGTCCGTGAACGACGGCATCCTCGTCATCGCCTCGCAGGACGTCATCAACCGCACCAAGAACCTCGTCATCTACGACATCCGCGACCTGCTCATCGAGGTCCCCGACTACACCGGCGTCCCCGACTTCGACCTCCAGTCCGTCCTCCAGAACACCGGGCAGGGCGGCGGGGGCGGCGGGCGGTCCCCCTTCCAGGAGAACAACGAGGAAGACGTCCAGCGCCGCACCCTCGAAGAACGCACCAACGACCTCATCAACATCATCACCACCAACGTCGACCCCCAGGGCTGGCAGGAGAACGGCGGCGACGTCGGCTTCATCCAGCAGCTCCAGGGCAACCTCATCATCACCCAGACCCCCGCGAACCACCGCGCGATCCACGGCCTGCTCGCCAAGCTCCGTGAATCCCGCGCCATGCAGATCAACGTCGAGACCCGCTTCCTCCTCGTCTCGCAGGACTTCTTCGAGCAGGTCGGCGTCGACATCGACGTCTACTTCAACGGGCGCAACAACCAGGTCCGCACCGCCCGCGGCACCATCCCCACCCTCCGCCCCTCCGAACTCTTCGACCCCGTCACGGGACGCATCAGCCCGACCTTCCCCACCGCCGGCCCGGGCGCCAACGCCAACCGCACCCCGCTCCCCTCGCCCCTCTCGGTCGTCGGCGCCGGGCAGAACAGCCTCGGCATCGCCGAGAGCCTCCTGCAGAGCGACTTCGGCTCGGGCATCATCGCCGGGGCGCCCGCCCTGGGCGTCGCCGGGCAGTTCCTCGACGATCTCCAGGTCGACTTCCTCGTGAAGGCGACCCAGGCCGACCGGCGCACCGTCAGCCTCACCGCCCCGCGCCTCACGTTCACCAACGGGCAGACCTCGAACATCTACGTCGCGACCCAGGTCTCCTTCGTGTCCGACCTCACGCCCATCGTGTCGGAGTCGGCCGTCGGCTTCGACCCCGACCAGGGCGTCATCAGCGAGGGCGTGGTGCTGCTCGTCGACGGCACGATCTCCGCCGACCGTCGCTACGTCACGCTGAACGTCGACGCCGCCGTCTCCCGCATCGAGGGCTTCACCGCCGTCCCCGTCACGGCCGTCGCGGGCGGGCAGCTCGTGAACTCCGCGGCCACTCAGTCGTTCATCCAGAACCCGACGCTGACGGTCACGCGGGTGCAGACCACCGTCACCGTGCCCGACCAGGGCACCATCCTGCTGGGCGGGCAGCGCCTGGTCACGGAGTCCGAGGTCGAGTCGGGCGTGCCCGTGCTCTCCAAGATCCCGATCATCAACCGGTTCTTCTCGAACCGCGTGATGTCCAAGGAAGAGCAGACCCTGCTCATCCTCCTCAAGCCCACCATCCTCATCCAGGCCGAGGAAGAAGAACGCAGCTACCCCGGCCTTGCCGATTCCATCCGCATGCCCTTCGGCAACTGACGAAGCCGAGCGATCCGGCGGCCTCGGGCGCCCACCGTCCCGAGGCCGCTTCTTTTTTGCCCCGTCTCCCGCGCGCGTTGGAGGCAACCCGGAACTTCGCTATCATCGCGTGAAGTTTCCACAGGAGGCAGTCGATGCCAGGCCAAGAGTCCCGCGTCCGTGTCAAGCGGATCGACGGCGTCATCCAGGTTGAGTTCGTCGACCGGAACATCCTCGACGAGAGCAACATCCAGGCCATCGGCGAGGAGATCAGCTCCCTGGTAGACGCCGAAGACGCCACGCCCAAGCTGCTCATCTCGTTCGCCAACGTCGAGCACCTGTCCTCTGCGGCGCTCGGCACCCTCATCACCATCAACAACCGCGTCCGGGGCCGCTCCGGGCAACTCCGACTCTCGGACATCGACCCGCAGATCTACGAGGTCTTCGCCATCACCCGCCTCAACAAGCTGTTCCAGATCCACCCCACCATCAGCGACGCCATGCGCAGCTTCGCGTGATCACCCACGCCATGACTCCCCCCTCGGGCGGACAGCACCTCCGGGCGGCGCTTGACGTGCCGCACGATCCCGGCGCGATCGGCAAGGCCGAGGAACGCGTTCTGGACGCCCTCGCCGCCTTCTCGTTCCCCAAGGCATCTGTCTTCGCCGTCCGCCTGTGCCTGCACGAGGCGATCAGCAACGCCTTCCGCCACGGGCACCGCAACCTCCCACCCCACACGCCCATCAGCCTCCGTTACGACGTCTCCGCCGAACGCGTGGAGATCCTCGTCGAAGACCAGGGCCCCGGCTTTGACCCCGGCGCCGTGCCCGATCCCACCGCCGATGAGAACCTGGAACGCGGGTCAGGCCGCGGGCTGCTGCTTATCCGGGCGTACATGGCCAGCGCGGAGTACAACGCGAAGGGCAACGCCCTGCGGATGGTCTACCAACGCCCCGCCGATGTCGGCGGAATCTCGAACTCGCCGAGCATCTAAAGCCTAGACTGAGACTAAGACTCAGAGGCGAGGTGCTTATGGCGACGTCCCCCCGAATCTACTTGGACCACGCCGCGACCACACCGTGCGATCCGCGCGTGGTCGAGGCCATGCTGCCCTACTTCACCGCGAAGTTCGGCAACCCCGGAAGCCGCAATCATCAGTTCGGCTGGGAGGCGGAAGAGGGCGTGGACATGGCCCGCGCCCAGGTGGCCGCCTTGCTCGGCGCCGACGAGAAAGAGATCCTCTTCACCTCCGGCGCGACCGAGTCCAACAACCTCGCCATCCGCGGCGTCGCCCAGATGTACGAGCGGGCGCCCGCGGGCTCGACCGGACGCGGGCACATCGTCACCGGGCTGATCGAGCACAAGGCGGTCCTCGACCCCTGCAAGCGCCTGCAGCGCGAGGGGTACGAGGTCACGTTCCTGGAGCCCGGGCCCGACGGCATCATCACCGCCGACGCCGTCCGCGCCGCCCTGCGCCCGGACACGATCCTGGTCTCCGTGATGTGGGCGAACAACGAGATCGGCACGATCAACGAGATCCCGCAGATCGGGGCGCTCTGCCACGAGAAGGGCGTGCTTCTCCACACCGACGCGACGCAGTGGGCCGGCAAGATGCCCGTTGATGTCGAGCGCGACAACGTCGACCTGCTCTCCTTCAGCGGGCACAAGATCTACGGGCCCAAGGGCGTGGGCGTGCTCTACGTCCGGCGTCGCAAGCCCCGCGTGCGCCTCACCCCGCTCGTCGACGGCGGCGGGCAGGAACGCGGCTTCCGCTCCGGCACCCTCAACGTCACCGGCATCGTCGGCATGGGCAAGGCCTGCGAGATCGCCCGCGCCGAGATGGACCGCGACGCCACCCGCCTGCTCGAACTCCGCACGCACCTCGAGCGCCTCGTCACCGGCGCGCTCGACTCGTGCCAGGTGAACGGGCACCCCACGAAGCGCCTCCCCCACCTCGCGAACATCTCCTTCGGCTTCGTCGAGGGCGAGGGCCTCATGATGGCCGTCAAGGAGATCGCGTGCTCGTCGGGCTCGGCCTGCACCAGCGCCAGCCTGGAGCCCAGCTACGTCCTCAAGGCCCTCGACCTGTCGGACGAACTCGCGCACTCGTCGCTGCGCCTCAGCATGGGCAAGTGGACCACGCGCGAGCAGGTCGACACCGCGGCCGAGCTCATCATCGCGGCCGTCCGCAGGCTCCGCGAGATGTCGCCCCTCTACGACATGCACAAGGAAGGCATCGACCTGAGCAAGGTCGAGTGGGGGCACCATTAGAAAAATGGGCAAATGGGCAAATGGGCAAATGCGGCAGAATGAGACGGGAGTGCACGCGGGGTGAGCAAGGGTCGGCTGAGAGCGGAGTTTCTCGAGCGAACCGAAGCGTTCGCGGATCGCGCCGTGGCGGTCGCGGAGCAGCTCGCGGCCGAAGGTCGCTTCGCGCGACTCGCCGAACAGCTCGCCGCGGCCGCCTGCTCGGTGGGCGCGAACTGCGCCGAAGCGGACCAGGCAATGAGCGACAAGGACTTCCGCAAGTGCCTCGCGATCGCCGCGAAAGAACTCGCCGAAACCCGATTCTGGCTGCGCCTCGTCGTTCGGCGCGCCTGGATCCCCGACTCACGCCTCCAACCGTTGCTCCTCGAACTCGCGGAGATCAAGCTCATCCTCGGGACCATTCTGAACAAGACCGATCCGCGGCGAAGATCCCGGCTTCCTCGGGTATCGATCGCCCTGCCCGTCACCCCCAACCCGGATGTCGCCCCCTGAACCACGTGACCATTTGACCATTTGACCATTTGACCATTTGACCATTTGACCATTTGACCATTCGCCTCCGGAGGCTCTCATGGCGTACGGCCCCAAGATCATTGATCACTACGAGCGCCCGCGAAACGTCGGCAACTTCGGCACCAGCGCCGAGATCAAGACGCGCAAGGACATCGGCGTCGGCCTCGTCGGCGCGCCCGAGTGCGGCGACGTCATGCAACTGCAGATCAAGGTCAACGACCAGGGCGTCATCGAGGACGCCAAGTTCAAGACCTTCGGCTGCGGGTCGGCCATCGCGTCGTCCTCGCTCGCCACCGAGTGGCTGAAGGGCCGCACCGTCGACCAGGCCGCCGAGATCCGCAACACCATGATCGTCGAGGAACTCAGCCTCCCGCCGGTCAAGATCCACTGCTCGGTCCTGGCCGAGGACGCCATCCGGGCCGCCATCGAGGACTACAAGGCCAAGAACGCCCAGACGACCGCCTCGCCCTCCGGCGCCTCGGCCTGAACCGTCGCCACGCCCCGATCGTAATTTGTTTGAGCAGTTCGACTTTTCTCAGGGAAACCCATGGCCACGCACACCACCGAACCGCAGACGCAGGACGCCACCCAGCAGACGGGCATCGTGCTGACGGAGTTGGCGGCGAAGGAGATCCACCGGATCATCGAGGAACAGGAGCTGAACAAGGAGGCCGTCCGCCTCCGCGTCGGCGTTCGGGGCGGGGGGTGCTCGGGCTTTCAGTACCTGCTCGACCTCACCGAGACCCAGAAGGACACCGACGAAGTGTCGGTCCAACACGGCGTGACGGTCATCTGCGACCCCAAGAGCCTGCTGTACCTCAACGGGGTCACCGTGGACTTCCGCGACGAGATCATGGGACGCGGGTTCGTCTTCAACAACCCCAACGCCTCGGGCACCTGCGGCTGCGGCAGCAGCTTCCAGGTCTGACGTCCCCCGGACCACGCCGCCCGCGGCGACACATCCGCCCGCGCGGTGTGCCGGCGCCCGGTTGTTCCTCCGCCGCGTGCGGGGTACTCTCATCCCGACGACCGGGGTTGGCGGGGTGCGGGGTGCGGGGGCGTGGGGCCCGGCCGGCAGGCGCCCGCCGACGCGTCGTTCTCGGACTTTGCGCCATGACGCACGCGCCCCTTCCGCCCGAGACCGCCCGCGGCTATTCCGCCCCCACGGTCACGCAGTACAGCGTCTTTCTGACGAACAAGGTGGGCAAGCTCTTCGACCTCGTGCAGGCCTTCGAGGGGTCGGTATCGTCGATCTGCGCCGTCTCGGTGCACGAGGCGTCGGACCACGCGGTGGTGCGCGTGATCACCACCAATGCCGACGCCGCCGCCGAGATCCTGCGGCGTGAAGAACTCCCGTACAGCTCGCGCGAGGTGCTCGTCGTCGAGATCGCCCCGCCCCACACGCTGTCGGGCATGTGCCTCTCGCTGCTGGCGGCGGAGCTCTCGATCCAGTTCGCCTACCCGCTCATGCAGAGCTACAGCGGGCACGCCAACATCGCGCTCGCCGTCGACGACCTCACCCTCGCGGGGCAGATCCTGCGGCGCAAGGAGTTCCGCCTGCTGGGCGAGGCCGACCTCGTCCGCGCCGAGGGGTAGCCCGTCACGACAGCAGCAGGACGTTCACGAGGGCGTAGCCCGCCCCCATCACCGCGAACGACGCCCTGTCCACGCGGATCGCGCGTGCCTCGTTGCCCGCGTGACAGAGCATCAGCGCGATCGTGGACTCGATGAGGGAGACCACGATGAACGCGATCGACCACATCACCACGCGATCGGCGATCGTGACCTGGTTGCTGTCGGGCAGTGTCGAGGAAATGACGTACGCGCTGGCCATGGCGGCGAACACGGCGCCGATGCCCAGCCCGAAGCGCGGGTCGAGGTCGGTCGGCTTGATCCAGAACGCGACGAGCGCGACGAAGACCGAGAGGTACATCGACCAGAAGAGCTTGAGCGTGTACCCCAGGCCCGGGCGCGCCACGGGCACGACGATCGAGAACATCGCGTACGACGACTCGGACTCGCTGGGCAGCGCCGGATCGCCGAAGTTGCTCGCGTACAGCTTCTCGCCCGCCTCGACGCGCGGGGCGCCGATCGTCCAGCCGGAGAGCGTGACGCCCGGCTCCAGCCGGCTGTTGAGCTCGTCGGGCACGTAGACGATGCCCGACACCGAGGCGGTGGTCTCCTCCACCGCGACGCGCAGGTCGTGGGCGTCCTGCGGGAACCGGGCGATGTCGAAGGTCTGGCGGATGGTCGCGCGGACCCGCGCGATCTGGTAGTGCTCGCCGTCGTGCGTGCGGGCGTCCTCGTTGTCGAGCGACTCGACCTGCCCGCCCACCACCTCGAACTTCTGCATGGGGTTCAGCGACTCGTCGCCCCGCCAGCGGAACCACAGCCAGAAGACGCTCTGGAACGTGCCCGCGCGCAGGTCGGGCTCGGTCAACTGCACGATGAAGATCCCCGCGCGCACCGGCGTGGGCGCGTCGTCCGCCCGGGACACGCCGCCGAAGCACGCGATCGCCACCAGCCACGCCGCCGCCGCCACCCAGTGCCGCATCACGCCACCTCCCCCAACGGGGACGCATGCTACCGGCGTTGCTCCGCGAACGCGAGTTCGCCCGCGCGCGTCAGGCGGCGTGCTCGGGCTCGCCCGGGCGGGGCTTGACGCCCTGCATGTTGAGGCTGATCGGCATGCCCCGGAACGTCATGTTCGACGTGTCGGGGAACAGGTTGAACCCGTCGACCTTCTGGATGCGCCGGAACCCCGCGGCGTGCATGAACTCGCCCATGAGCTCGAAGCTGTACCCGCCCTTGTGGTAGTCGAAGGCGTCGGTCTGCCCGCCGTAGATCATCCGCATCACGTAGAACTGCTCCTCGCGCGTGAGCGATGGATCGAGGAACAGCGCGCACAGCACGGACAGATCGGGCACGCCGAGCTTGAAGACCCCGCCCGGCTTCAGCACGCGGTGCACCTCGCCGAAGGCCTGCAGCAGCTCGGTGCTGTACGACAGGTGCTCGTAGATGTGCGAGCCGTACACCTCGTCGACCGTGGCGTCGGCGAACGCGGAGAGGTCGGTCGCGCTGCCGACGAAGTCGACGTGCGGCAGGGCGGGGTCGATGTTGACGATCTTCCAGCCCGGCGCGGCGTGTTCCCCGCCGATGTGCAGCCGCAGCGGCTCGCCCTGGGACGCGTGCGCCATTGCCCTCTCCCCGGTGCTCAGTGGATGCCCTCGGCCGCGAGCCACCGCTCGGCGTCCAACGCCGCCTGGCACCCCATGCCCGCGGCGGTGACGGCCTGGCGGTACTCGCTGTCCGCCACGTCGCCCGCGCCGAAGACGCCCGGGATGTTCGTGCGGCTCGAGCGCGACCGCAGCATCAGGTAGCCCTTGTCGGTGAACTCCAGCGTCGTGCCCTGCAGGAACCTGGTCGTCGGCGTGTGCCCGATCGCGACGAACAGCCCCTTCACCGGAAGCGTGCTCCGCTCGCCCGTGACGGTGTCCTCGAGCAGCAGCCCCTCGATGACGTCCTGCCCCAGCACGTCGACCACGACCTTGTTCCAGTGGGCCTTCACGTTCGGACGCGACAGGAACCGCTGCTGCATGATCTTGCTCGCGCGCAGCGTGTCGCGCCGGTGCACCAGGTGCACGGTGCCCGCGAACTTCGTGAGGTACGAGCCCTCTTCCATCGCGGTGTCGCCCCCGCCCACGATCGCGACGTCCTGCCCCCGGAAGATCGGCAGCGCGCCATCGCACACCGCGCACGCCGACACGCCCCCGCCCGAGCGGGCCAGGCGCATCTCGTTCTCCAGCCCCAGCCAGTTCGCCGTCGCGCCCGTCGCGATGATCACCGCGTGGGCCCGCACCACGCCCCCCTCCCCCGCGTGCAGCGTGAAGGGACGCGTCGTGAAGTCGCACCGGACGATGTCGTCCTCGATCACCCGCGTCTTGAACCGCTCGGCCTGGGCGCGGAACTTGTCCATCATCTCCGGGCCCATCACCCCGTGCGGGAACCCGGGGTAGTTCTCCACCTCGGTGGTCAGCATCAACTGCCCGCCCGGCAGCACCGGGCCGGGGTCCTGCTTGGGCACGCCGATGTAGACCACCGGGTCGAGGGCTGCCCGGGCGGCGTAGATCGCCGCCGTCCAGCCCGCGGGCCCGGATCCGATGATGACCACCTTGTGCACGTCGCCGGCGGATGCGCTCACTTCAGTTGCCCCAGGTCCATCAGGTGCTGGCGCTGCAGGCTCACGACCGGCGGCCAGATGAGATAGTCCGCTCCCTGCACCACCGACGACGTGTTCATCGTCCGCTTCGCGAAGTTCTTCGCGTTGTCGGAGCCCCACGAGTACAGCACGAACACGTCGTCCGTCAGGCGAAGCGACAGCGGACGCGACGGGTCGCTCGTCACCACGTCGATCGCGTAGGGCTCCTTCACGCCCCCCTCCCCCGCCGGCGTGTCACGCTGCGGGACGAAGAACTCCAGCGGGGGCTTGCCCCCACGATCACGCGTGCTCGGGTTGTACGGATCGTCGTCCAGCTCCGTCACCCAGCGAGGCCGCACCGCCGACAACTGCGGCGGGGCCGACTGACGCTGGTACGTCGCCCCCAGCACCGCGAGCGCCGTGCGCGTCCCCACGCACTCCACCTTCGCGATCTGGCGCAGCGAGGCGAGTTCGCCCATGTCGGGCGTGGTGGCCTGCAGCACCGCGAGCGAACTGATCTCGTCCTGCACCGCGCTCCACGAGGTCCGCAGCGACTGACGCCGGTCGAACCAGTCGAACAGCCACCGGTTCTGCCAGTCGTCGTACACGCCCTTCACCTTCTCGGTCGCCACGTTCCAGTCCGCCTGCGACCCGGCGGCGCTGCCCCACCGGGCCGCCTCCGAGAACAGGCGCAGCGGATGGTCGGACGCGCCCAGGCGCGCCATCGCCGACGCGAAGTTCTGCTCGTCGACCCGCCCCCGGGGCACGTACACGCGGGCGAGCATCTGCTCGGCCCCCGCGCGGTCCGCCATCGGGAACTGCATCCGCGACAGGTCCAGATACTCCGTGCAGCTCAGGCGCTTGAGCTGCTCCAGCAGCCGATCGACCTTGATCGCCCGGGCGCCGCGGCTGTCGACGTACGCCACGTCGCGGATGCGCTCCAACGCCTCCGCCAGCGACCGCAGCCCCCACGACGCTTCCTCGAAGAACTGGCGGTCGCACATCGAGCGCGACAGGTACGCCCAGTTCGTCAGCACGTCGATCGCTTCGCCCGGCTTGCCCTCCCCCACCAGGCGGCTCGCCTCCACGTTCACCAGGATCGCCACACGATCGAGCGCCGGCAGGTACCCGTGGCGGGCCGCCGCCAGCGTGGGCGGATCGCCCAACTGCGTGTACAGCCCGGCCTCGATCAGTTCGGGCTCGACGTTCTCGAACCCGTAGGGCTGTCCGAACGCGTACGCCCGGCGCCAGTCCGTCTCCTGCGTCACGCGTGCCAACGCGTCCAGCACCGCGCGCTGCGCGGGCGCACCCGCCCACGCCGCGACCGACGCGAACGACGGCGCGCTCGCCGGCAGCAACGCCGCCCGCTCCAGCGAGTCCATCTCCGGCGGGGGCGCGTCCATCTTCGCCATCAGCGGCAGCAGGACCAGGTCGCTGCGGCGCGACGCGTCGATCGGCGCGTACGCCCGGTTCACCTGGTTCAGATAGTCACCGCTCTGCGCTCGGGCGACGAGGCAGCCCGAGGCGAGCACGACGGCAGCGGCCAAGGCCCTCGCACGCGACAGGCGGCCGGCGAAACGCTGAAGTTCATGCATGTGCCGATGGTAGCAGGACGCCCCGGCGCACGCGCGGTCAGATCACCCGGGGGGTCAGTTTCCCGCGCGGGCCCCGGCGACGGCGGCCTCGGCGTCGGGCGTGCCCGACAGACGCTCGTTCAGGCGCGTCAGGCCCTCGTCCACGATCTGGCGGACGCGTTCCCGGCTGATGCCGATCTCGTCGGCGATCTGCCGCAGCGTCAGGGGCTCGCACCCATCCAGGCCGAACCGCATCCGCAGCACCTTCGCCTCGCGCTCGTCGATCGTCTCCATCAGCCGGCGCAGGGTTTCCAGTTCTTCCTCGCGGAAGACGCGGTCCTGCGGCGTGCCGACGCGCGGATCGGCCATGATCTCGCTCAGGTTCACCAGCTCGGCCTTCTCGCTCACCCCGCCCTTCGACGCCGACTGCATCGCCTTCACGGCGCGCCGCACGATCCGCACCTTGTGCAGCGGCAGGTCCATCGCCTGCGCCAGGTCCTGCAGCGTGGGCGTGGTGCCCAGTTCGGCCTCCAGACGCCGGTACGCGACCTTCCACTTCGCGATCAGTTCGACCATGTACGCCGGAACGTGCACCTGCTGGCACGAGTTCACCAGCGCCCGCTTGATCGCCTGCTTGATCCACCACGAGGCGTACGTGCTGAACCGGGCGCCCTGGGCGGGGTCGAACCCCTCCACCGCGCGCAGCAGCCCGATATTGCCTTCCTCGACCAGGTCCGACATCGGCAGCCCGCGCCCGGCGTAGTTCTTGGCGATCGCGACGACCAGGCGCAGGTTCGCCCGGATCATGCGCTCCCGCGCGATCGGATCGTTCTCGTTGACGATGCGCCAGCCGTACTCACGCTCCTCCTCGGCGGTCAGGAGCGGGGTCTTGGAAATCTCACGCAGGTAGACCTGGAGGTCGCTCTGGACGCCGCTCGACGCGCGTCGCGATCCCCCGGCGCTGGTACGCACTGCACTCACGTCTCAACCCTACCTTCCCGGCGAGAACCGCCGCTCCTCCCGCGTCCACTCGAACGAGGCGAACGTGAGATGCTCTAGACACATAAGAGCACCGTGAATGTTCGCCTGCGCCCGTCCTGGGGTTGCATCGTCCTGGGGAGGGGGAAGGCTTCAGGGCCTGACTCTCTCTACCACCTCCCACTCTGACTCTGTCACGCCCACCGCCAAAAGCAAGGCACTTTCGGAAAAAGTTTCAAGTTCCCTCAAGACATGCCATTAGCATTCCCGCCCCCTTCCGAACCCCACACGCCGCCACGCCGAACCTACTGTGGAGTCACCGGTCGCTCCGACCGGCATCCGAACGAAGAGCACGCCGTGGACATCAGCAAGATCCTCTCCGAATGGCCCTACGAGTCCGGTCAACTCTCCTGCCGGCTCATCATGGGCGAGGACGGAGAACCCTACATCCAAGTTCGTCTCGACATGGGCCTCCTCCAGATGCGTGCGGACGGCCGCCCCGACGGCGAACGCCCCCACGGTTTCTCCAGCCTCCTTGATTATTACCAGGAAGTCCTCGACGAGAATCGCACCGCCCCGCAGGACGACGACCCAAGGTCCGAGAAGCGTTCGCTGAACGAAGACGACTGCCGCCAGCTCCGCGACGAGGCCGAGATGTACTACCGCCGGTACATCGCCCTGATGGTGCTGGAGGACTTTGATCGGGTCGTCCGGGATACGACCCGAAACCTCCACCTGCTCGACTTCATCGCCGCCCACGCCGAGACCGAGGACGACCGCACCTCGCTCGAGAAGTTCCGCCCGTACATCACCATGATGCGGACGCGGGCGCTCGCGAGCCAGGCCGTCAAGGACGGCGAGCCCAAGGCCGCCCTGCTCGCGATCGACGAAGGGCTGGAGGTGCTCCGGCGCCACTTCGAGGAAGCCGGGCGACCGCAGTTGTTCGACGCGAGCAACGAGGTGCAGGCCCTGCGGGGCATGCGCGAGGCGCTCGTGCCCAAACTGCCGGTGAGCCAGAAGTCCGAACTCAAGGACCGGCTGGCCCGCGCGATCGCCGACGAGAACTACGAGCTCGCCGCGATCCTCCGCGACGAACTGAAGCAACTCAAGGAATGACGTCCGGCGTGCCTACGCGGGGACGATGTCCGACGGCGCCGGGCGGGCCCCGGCGCGGCGGTCGAGCTCACCGGCGACCTCGCGCGCCATCGTCTCGGCCGTAACGAGTTCTTCCACGACCATGTGGTCGGCCCCGAGGGCGCGCGCCCGCAGCCCGACGCTGAGCGCGCTCACCCGGATCGAGACGAACACGTCGTCGCGGAACGACCGGATCGACTCGCACGCCCGGAGCATCGCGTCCTCGTCGGGCGCGGAGAGGACCACGGCCTGGGCATGCGCGATCCCCGCCGACTCCAGCACGCCGCGGCTGGACACGTCGCCGTACACCACCTGGCGCCCCAGCGTCGCCTGGCGTGCGATGGTGCGCGGGTTGAGCTCGATGATCGTGATCCGCACCCCCCGCTGCTCCAGTGCGTCGGCCACCGCCCGCCCGACGGGGCCAAACCCCGCCACGATCACGTGCGGGGGGCTGGCCTCGCCCGACGCCAGGGGCGCATCCGGGGTGGTGGCGGCGAACGCCGCCCGAAGCGCCGAGGACTTCACCCACGGGGCGGGCGGGATGCGGTTGGGCCAGGTGGACCGATGCCCCGCCCAGACGATGAGCGGCGCCGCGACGAGCGAGAGCCCGACGATGGCGGTCGCGTACGCGACGTGCTGGGCGTCGAGGATGCCCTTGCTCTGCCCGAGCACGACGAGCGTGAACTCTCCGGCCGGTGCGAGGGTGATCGCCGCCAGCACCCCGTGCCGGGCGGGCGCGCCCAAGGCCCACGCCGCCCCGGCGATGCCCACGAGCTTGAAGACCCCGAGCGCCAGCAGCCCGAGCAGCACGATCCACCAGCCCGAGAGGACCTCCATGAAGGGCACGGACATGCCCACGACGGTGAAGAAGACCGCGAGGAAGAGGTCTCGCAGCGGGAGCAGGGCCGACGCGACATGGAACCTAAAGGGCGTGGACGCGAGCAGGAATCCCGCGATGAAGGCGCCCATCTCCGGGCTCAGACCGAGCACCGCGCTCAAGATCGCCGCCCCCAGCGCGACGCCCGCGCACACCACGATGAGCACCTCGCTGCCGACCCGGCTGGCCTGATCCAGCAGGCGGGGCAGCAGCCACCGCCCGCCGAAGATCAGCACGACCATGCCCCCCACCGCGACCATGCCCCGCAGCGCCAGCCCGCCGGTCGTGCCGCTGATGGCGCCCTCGCCCTTCCACATCGCCAGCAGCGGGAGCACCGCGAGCATGCCCACCGCGATCAGATCCTGGAACAGGGTGACGCCGAACGCCAGGCGACCGAACGCCGAGTGCGTCTCGTGGCGCGTCTCCAGCATCCGCAGCGGGACGGCCGTCGCCGCCACCGAGAACGCCAGCGCCAGCGCCAGGCCTGCCGGGGCGGACCCCACCCACGCCGACGCGAGAGGCCAGGCGAGGGCGGCCATCGTGCCCGTCGCCAGCAGCGTCACCCCGACGATCGACAGCAGCCCGGTGCGCACGCGCGTCATGTCCAGTTGCAGGCCGATGACGAACATCAGCAGGATCGTCGACAGGCTGCCGATCGAGGCCAGTTCGTCGGAGTCCTGCACCAGCGCGAGCGTGTGAGGCCCGATGATCGCGCCTGCGATCAGGTATCCCGGCACCGTCGGCAGCCGCAGCCGCCCCAACGCGAGCGCAACGGCCCCGGCCGTCGCCACGACCAGGAGCAACTGAACACCGGCGTGCGAGACGCCCTGCTGTGCGAGCACCGCGAGCATCCGCGATCCTACCCCGTCGCCCGGCCCTCGCCGCGGCGCGCCTTCTCGAGCAGCACCGCGAGCAGCGTGAGGTCCGCTGGCGTCACTCCCTCCAGGCGCCCGGCCTGCCCGTACGTTCGTGGGCGGAACCGGTGCAGCGCCTCGCGCGCTTCCGCCCGCAGATGCGTCAGCACGCGGTAGTCCACGCCCTCGGGCAGGCGACGTTCTTCCATGTCGGCCCGACGCCGCACGTCCGCTCGCTGACGCACCACGTACGCCTCGTACCGGCGGTCGGCGTGCACCGTGCGGATCGCGCCGTCGAGCACGCGCGCCGGCAGCCCCGCGGGCAGCGCGCCCAAGGCGTCCAACTCCCGCCGCAGGTCGCCCGCCTCGAACACGTCCGAGCGGCATCGGTGCGCCAGGCCCCGCTCGCCCTTGCCCGTCCGCTCGATCGCCGCGTGCAGGCCGCGCATGATCGCCCCGCGCCGCTCGAACAGGCCCGCCCGCGCACGACCGAGCGCCGTGCCGCCGAGCAGACCCATCTCGATCGCCAGCGGGGTCAGGCGGTCGGGCGCGTTGTCGCTCCGCAGGCACAGGCGGTGCTCGGCGCGGCTCGTGAACATCCGGTACGGCTCCACCGGCGTCTTCGTCACCAGATCGTCCATCAGCACGCCGATGTACCCCGCGTCACGCCCGATCACCACCTCGCCCGCGCCCAGGACGAAGCGCGCCGCGTTGATGCCCGCCACCAGCCCCTGGGCCGCGGCCTCCTCGTAGCCGCTGGTCCCGTTGATCTGCCCGGCGAGGAACAACCCCTCGACGAGCCGGGTCATGCCCGTCGCGTGGATCTGGTGCGGGCGCACCATGTCGTACTCCACCGCGTAGCCGTAGCGCAGGATCTCGGCCGCGGCGCACCCGGGCATCGAGCGGATCACGACGTCCTGCACGTCGGGCGGGAGGCTCGTCGAGACCCCGTTGCAGTACACCCAGTCGTCGCGCAGGCTTTCGGGCTCCAGGAACACGCCGTGACTGTCGCGCTCGGCGAAGCGCACGACCTTGTCCTCGATGCTCGGGCAGTAGCGGGGTCCGGCGCTCTCGATCTGCCCGCTGTACATCGGCGCCCGGTGCAGGTTTGCGCGGATCAGCGCGTGCGCCTCGGGCGTCGTCCGTGTCTGACGACATTCAACCTGCGACAGCACGGGAAACCGGTCGAGCGACGACGCCGGTCCGTGCTCGTCGTAGTGAGGCTCGCCCGCGCGCTGGGGCACAGGCTCCCCCTGCCCGCTCGCCCACCCGATGATGCCCTCGCCGGTGAGGTCGCTGAACGGAACGGGGCTTTCGTCGCCGAGCGCGGGTTCGAGCGCGTCCCACTCGATCGACCCGCGCCGAAGCCGCGGCGGCGTGCCGGTCTTCAGCCGCCCGAGCTCGAACCCGAGCTCCCGCAGCGCGCCCGAGATGCCCACCGCGGCCCCCTCGCCGAAGCGCCCGCCCGGCGTGCGCTGCTCGCCGCAGTGCATCAGCCCGCGCATGAACGTGCCCGTCGTCAGCACCACCGCCCTGGCCAGCAGCGTCTCGTGCGAGCCGTCGGACCGGCGAACTTCAACGCCCTCGATCTTCCCGTCACGCACCAGCAGTCGCTCGACGCTCCCGCCGACGACGTCGATCTCCGGGCGCGACGCGATGAGCGCTCGCACGCATTCGGCGTACGCGTGCTTGTCGCACTGCGCCCGCGGGCCGTGCACCGCCGGGCCCTTGCTCTGGTTCAGCACCTTGAACTGGATGCCGGTGAGGTCGGTGGCAAGGCCCATCAGCCCGCCCATGGCGTCGATCTCGCGGACGAGCTGGCCCTTCGCGAGCCCGCCGATCGCGGGGTTGCACGACATGACGCCGACGGTGCCGGGATCGAGCGTGACGAGCGCGACAGGCCGCGGCTCGCGGGCCTCGCGCTCGGGGCGGGGCCTTTCGGGCCCCGTGTCTGCGGGGCGGGGCCCTGTGCCTCCGACGCCCGACGCGGCGAAGATGTTGGCGCACGCCCACGCGGCCTCGACGCCCGCGTGCCCGCCGCCGATCACGATGACCTGGTAGTGCGCGGCCATGACCGGCGAGAGGGTATGAGCCGCCCGGGGACGGCGCGCGCTCGGGTGCCCGTGCTCGTTGGGACGCTGTGTTGGGGCGCTAATGCGCGTTGGGGTGCGCAAAGCCCCGCAGGATCGTGAGCCACAGGATCTTGACATCAAACCCGAGCGACCAGTGGCGCACGTAGAACAGGTCGTGCTGGAGGCGCTTCTTGAGGCTGGTGTCGCCCCGCAGGCCGTTGACCTGCGCCCAGCCGGTCATGCCGGCCTTCACGTGCTGGCGGAGCATGTAGCCCCGCCAGTCTTCGCGGAAGCGGGCGATGAGCTCCGGGCGCTCCGGGCGCGGGCCCACGAGGCTCATGTCGCCCGCGAGGACGTTGAACAACTGGGGGAGTTCGTCCAGGCTCGTGCGCCGGAGGAACCGGCCGATGCGCGTGACGCGGGGGTCGTTGCGGCTGGTCCAGCGGGCGGGGCCCTGCTCGTCCGCCGCGTGACGCATGGTGCGGAACTTCAGGATGCGGAACTCCTCGCCCCCCAGCGAGACCCGGCGCTGGCGGAAGATGACCGGCCCGGGCCCGCTCGCCCGCACGGCCAGCGCGATGCCCGCGAGCAGCGGCGCGAAGAGCACCAGGCCGACGAGCGCCCCGGCGATGTCCAGCACGCGCTTGCCCGCCCCGCCCAGGCCCATGAGCGGGTTCTCGCGCACGCTGAGCACCGGCATGCCGTCGAGCTCGCTGAGCGTCATGCCGTGCGCCATGTAGCGAGGGTGCACGTCGGGCACGACGCGCACGCTGACGCAGAACTTCTCGAGCCGGCGCAGCAACTGCGGGCGGAACGACGCGCGCGTGCTCGGCAGCGCGAGGTACACCGCGTCCGGGCACTCGGCGTCGAGGATCGATTCCAGGTCCGCCAGCCCCCCCCGCACGGGGCGTCCGAGCAGGATCGTGCCCGCGGGCACGTGCTCCTGGTGCGAGATGAAGTACGCGACGTGGATGCCCGTCCACGAGTTGCGGTCAAGCGTGCGGCAGCAGATGCGCGCCAGCCGCCCCGTGCCGATGATGCACACGTGCCGAAGGTTCCAGCCGCGCTTGCGGAGCTGGCGCAGCGACACGCGGAAGATCAGTCGCGTCGCGCACACCATCGTCGTGCCGATCACGCCCAGCGCGCCCAGCTGCACGCGCCCCGCGTCCACGCTCATCGACGCCCCGCCCAGCCCCAGCCCCAGGCGCACGATCTGTCCGTCGCGCGAGATCTCCTGCCCGCCGATCAGCCAGATGACCACCACCAGCCCCACCAGCGCGCCGATCGTCGCCTTCAACAGTTGTCGCTGCTCTTCCCACAGCGCCTGATCGCGGCGCGGGCGGTACAGCCCGAACACCCACAGGCTCAGCAGCGTCAGCGGGACCAGCGGCACCAGCAGCGGCTCGCGGATCCACGCCTGCGGATCTTCGAACGGCGAGGGCACGTGCCCCTCGACCAGCACGCGCCGCACCAGCCACGCCAGCACGCACGCGCAGCTCGCCACCGCCGCGTCCGCGACGCTCAACAGAAACACGAAAACCTGATGGCGCTGCTTGAGCACCGCTGTGTGCTCCCGGTTCCGGCGGCCCCCGCCCCACGGGCGTCCTCGCGTTCCGCCGACGACCCAGCGTCCTGCCGGGCGCGACCTGTGTTCGGATGCAAGTTTCTCCGCCCGCGGTTCGCGCGTCAAGTCTTTACCGCGATTCCGCTCACGTCGTTCGCCACTCGGGACCCGAACGCGGCGTGAGTGTCTTCTCACCCAGCACGATCAACGCGGCCTTGTCCTCGTCCGTTAGCGCCCCCGGCGCCACGATCCGCAGCACCGCGTACAGATCTCCCTCGCGCCCCTCGTCATCGCGGATCCCACGACCGCGCAGACGCAGCCGACGCCCCGACCCCGAGAGCGCCGGCACCTGCAGGTCAACCGGGCCGCCCGGCGTCGGCACCGTCACCGTCGCGCCCAGGAACGCCTCCGCCACCGTCAGCGGAAGATCCACGAACAGGTCCAGCCCCTTGCCCTCGCTCGCGCCCTCGCCCCGACGCCACAACGGGTGCGGGGAGACGCGCACCGTCAGGATCAGGTCCTGCGGCGACTTCGCGCCCCCGAGCGCGCCGCGCATGCGCAGGGTCGCGCCGTCCTCGACCCCCGCGGGGATGCGCACCTCGATCCGCTTCGTGCGCCCGTTCTCGCGCACGCCCACCGTCTCGGGCCCACCCACCGCCGCTCGCACAAACGGCACCGTCACGTCCGCGCGCACCGGCTCCGGCTCGGCGCGGGGCGTCGCACGCCCGCGCCCCCCGCGCGGCCCGCCCGGCCCGCCCTCGCCGGGGCGCGTGCCGAACCCGCCCGACCCGCGCCCGAAGAACGACTCGAAGATCTCCGAAAGCTCCTCGGGGTCGAAGTCACCGACCGTGTGCGGCGTGCCGGGCGCGCCCCCCGGCCTGGCGCGCCCCCGGGGCGGGGGCGGCGCGCCGCCCTCCACGCCCGCAACCCCGTACTGATCGAACAGCCGGCGCTTGGTCTCGTCGCCCAGCACGTCGTACGCGCGCTGCACCTCCGAGAACTTCGCCGTTGCGTCCGGAGACTTGTTCACGTCCGGGTGGAACTTGCGCGCCAGCGCGCGGTACGCCGCGCGGATCTGATCCGCGCTCGCGTCGCGCGCCACCCCGAGCGTTTCGTAGTAGTCCCGCTCCGCCATGTGTGCCGCGCTCACCGGCCCAAGCCGCTTACTTCGGCTCGGACGGCTTGATCTCCACGGGCTTCACCTCGAACTTGGGCTTGCCCTCGCCCTGCGGGTCCGCCGGGGGCGCGGGCGGCGCGGGCGGCGGCGGCGCCGGCTCCACGGCGAGCACCTCGATGTCGAACACCAGCGTCGCGTTCGGCGGGATCGTCGGCGGACGCCCGCGCTCGCCGTACGCGAAGTTCCCCGGCACGATGATCCGGCGGACCATCCCCGCCTGCATGTCTTCCATCAGCGTGTTCCAGCCCTCGATCAGCGGCTGGCCCTTGGCGTACTTGAACGGCTGCCCGCGCTGGTACGACGTGTCGAACGTGCGCCCGTCCTGCAGGTAGCCCGCGTAGTGCACCGTCAGCAGTTCGCCCTGCTTGGCGGGCTCACCGGTCAGTTCGGTCGGATAGGTGATCGACACGAGCCCGCCGTCGCGCGTGCGGACCTTCAGCCCCAGGTCGTGCTTCTGCCACGATGTGCTCGAGCCCGGCGCCGGGCCCCAGACCTGCGACCCGTCCGCGCCGATGCCGCGGTCCGCCGTCTCGAGCGAGGTCGGCGTGATCGTGAGCGACGTCGTCATCTCGACCGCGCCGTGCATCGACGACGGGTACGCATGGGGCGAACGCCCCTCGTAGCGTCCGGCCGAGCCGGTGAGGTCGACCATCATCGTGGCGACCAGGTCGTCGGGCGTCACGCGCGGGAACGTCTCCGGGGCCGCCCACGTCCAGTACGCGCTGGGCAGCAGCCCACCGCTGCGCCGGAACTCGTGGGTGGTCATGCGGACTTTGCCGCCGACCCGGGCGAACGAGAGCACCGTCTGGCGGTAGGGAACGCGCGGCGCGTCGGCCCGCACCACTTCGCAGTACATGGCGTTCGGCACGCCCTCCACGCGCACCGGCGCGAAGCTCGCGATGACCTGCGACTTCGCATCGCCCTCGCCGACCGTGCTCACCGCACTGTCGGAGATCCACGATCCGTGGAGCATGCCCGCGATGGCCTCGAACTCCGGGTCCGTCCACACCGGGGCCCGGGCCGCCTTCTCCCGTTCCGCGAGCAGGCGCTCCACCTCGCGGACGGCCTTCTCCGGCACGCCCTGCGCGCCGTCCTGCGCCCACGCCGCCCCGCCCTGCAAGAGCACCGCCGCCAACACCAGGTAGCTTCGCTTCATTTCTGGTCCCTCGTGTGTCCGCCTCTGCTGCGCGTGTCGATCCGCCGAACATTCCCGCCGCGATCCGGGCCGCTTCCGCACGCCGGCCTACGCCAGGTCGGGGAAGAGCTTCACCGTCGCGCCGATCAGGTCCTTCACATGGCTGATCGACTCGTGCATCGACTTCTGCTCCGTCTCGTTCATCGAGAACGTCAGCACCTTCTCTACGCCCTTGGCCCCCAGCACGCACGGCACGCCGACGAACAGGCCCTTGCCCCCGTTCATCGCCGCGACGCCGAACTCCCGCTCGCAGTACGCCGCGCACGGGATCACGCGCTTCTTGTCGCGCACGATCGCCTCGACCATCTCGATCGTCCCGGCGCTGGGCGCGTACCACGCGCTCGTGCCCATCAGCTTCACCACCTCGCCGCCGCCGACCTTCGCGCGCTCCACGCACGCCTGGATCTTCTCCGCCGGCAGCAGGTCGCTCACGGGAATCCCGTTCACGCTCGTCAGGCGCGGCAGCGGGACCATGTCGTCGCCGTGCCCGCCCAGCAGCAGCCCCTGGATGTCCTCGACGCTCACGCCCAGCTCCATCGCCAGGAACGCCTTGTACCGCGCCACGTCCAGCGCGCCCGCCTGCCCCAGCACCCGCGACGCCGGGAACCCCGTCACCTTCCACATCACGTACACCATCGCGTCCAGCGGGTTGCTCACCACGATCACGATCGCGTTGGGCGCGTGCTGCTTGATCTGCTGCGCCACGTTCTTCACGATCCCCGCGTTGATCGCCACCAGGTCATCGCGGCTCTGCCCGGGCTTGCGCGGCACGCCCGCCGTCACGATCACCACGTCCGACCCCGCGATGTCCGCGTACTCGAACGTCCCCGTGATCTTCGCGTCAAAGTTCTCCACCGGACCGCAGCACGCCAGGTCCAGCGCCTTGCCCCGCGGCATGTGCAGTTCGGGCTTGTCCTTGTTCGGGATGTCGACCAGCACGACATCACCCAGTTCCTTCATCGCGATCGACCGCGCGCACTCGCCACCGATGTTCCCCGCCCCGATCACGCTGATCTTCGCCCGACGCATCATCGATCAAGTCCTTTCGCGGGCTTCACCCGCACCAAAGGGCCAATACTAGCGCCCGCGATCCTCGCCCCGCGCGTCGCCCGCAAACTCCAGTTTCGGCGGCGGCGCGTCCGCCCCGCGGATCGGCATCGCCACCGGCCTCGCCTCCCCGCCCACGATCGCCGGCACCAGCAGCGGCTGCCCGCCCGGCAGCTCCGCCGACATCGGCACCACGTAGTCTCGCACCACCCGCCCGGCCCCAAAGTCCCACTGCCGGTACGCCTGCCGCATCTCCCACACCCGCGACGGGCCGTCTACCTCGCCCAGGAACTCCCCCACCGCGTCGCACGCCTCCTCGGTCGGGGCGGCCCCCGTCTTCTCCCGCATGAACCCCGCCGGGCACCCGCGCGACAGCACCACCCCCGCCGCGGGCACGTACAGGTCGCCCCCGAACCCCGCCGCGATCAATCCCGAGACCAACTCCGCCGGGTGCTCGCCCCGCAGCGTCGCGCCCGCGACCACCCACTCGACGCCCGCCGTCCGCGTGCGTTCCAACGCCGCCCGCGCGTCGTCGATGATCTCCCGCACGCCCGCCGGCATCTCCTCGCCCCGCCAGATCGCGTGCACCGCCCCGGCGTGCTCGCGGATCAGCACCTCGCCCCGGTCCTGCGCCACCGCGTACTCGTCGGGCGCGAGCGAATCAATCTCGCCCAGCGCGTGGAACACGGCCTGCAACGCGATGATCGACGCCACCGCCTCGCGCAGCCGCCCGCCCTCGCCCTCCTTCGGCAACGCCGCCGCCGACCGGGCGAAGTCCGTCCACCGCGCGAGTAACGCCGCCCAGCCAACGACTCGATCGGGCATGTCGAACGGTACGCGCATCACACTACGATGCGCCCATGCACCTCGATCCCGCGGCGCTCGCGGCCGAAGACCGCTACAAGCTCCTCATCGGCGCCATCGTGCCGCGCCCGATCGCCCTGGTCGCGACGATCTCGCCCGATGGACGCACCAACCTCGCGCCCTTCTCCTTCTTCGCCGGCGTCGGCTCGAACCCGATGACCCTGCTCGTCTGCCCGGCCAACAACGCCGACGGCTCGGAGAAGGACACCCTGCGCAACGCCAAGCCCGCGAGCGAGGGCGGCACCGGCGAGTTTGTCGCAAACATCGTCTCGCACGCGTGGGCCCGGCGCATGGCCGCGTGCGCCGAGCCCCTGCCCTACGGCGACAGCGAGTTCGACCTCTCCGGGCTCACGCCGGCTCCGAGCCGGCGCGTCGCGCCGCCCCGCGTGGCCGAATCTGTCGTTTCGTTCGAGTGCGTCACGCGCCAGATCATCCGCACGAACCCCGGCGCGCCCGCGGGCGGGAACGTCCTGCTCGGCGAGGTCGTGCAGGTGCACGTGCGCGACGACGCCATCAACGAGCGGCACCACCTCGACCCGGGCATCATCGACGCCATCGGACGCATGGGCGGGTTCAACTACTGCACGACGCGCGAGCGGTTCGCGATGCCGCCGGGCCGGGCGGCGTTGGAATCGCCGACGCCCTGAAGTGCCGCCATCGCAGGTTGCCCATCGCCCGTCGCGACGCATCCGAGACGTGCGATCCGTGACACGCGACGAGGGCCGTCGCTGTGATGGTGCGGACGGCCGCGTTTCAACCCGGTGCACGCGAGGCGGGTCGCCGCGTGCGGGAAAAGACAACGCCCCGGCGCGAAGCCGGGGCGTTGATCGGAAACCGGAGTCAGCCGTGCCGATCAGCGGCGGCGGCGGGCGACGACGAGGCCGCCCAGGCCCAGCAGGGCGGCAGCGCCCGGGGCGGGGAGGATCTGCATGGTGGCGCCCGTCGAGACCATGTCGAACGGGGTGGCGAAGAAGTTGCCGGGGGGCGAGAGGAAGAGCTGCGTCACAGCGCCGTCGTAGACGCCCGAGCCGCCGAAGAGCGTGCTGAACGAGCCCGACGACGTGCCGTCGAACGAGGTGCCGGTGAAGACGACGTTGGACATCGCACCGTTGAAGAACACCTGCGAGCCGCCGTCGATCCAGGTGCCCGAGATGTTGCCGCTGACGGTGTCGCCGTCCGCGTCGGTGACGATGAACGAGCCCGTGCCGCTGCCGACGCCGGGGCCCATGCCGACGAAGTCGAGCGTGAGGCGGAAGTCAGCGGGGCTCGCACCAGCGACGAAGCCGGGCTCGAAATCGGCGGTGCCGATCGGGGCGACCGTGCGGGCGATCGAGCCGCTCGAGTTCATGCCGGGGAGCGCCTCCGCGTTGGCGCGGAAGAGAGTGCCGTCCCACGAGCCGCGAAGGTCGAAGTACGTGGCGGACGCGATGACCTGACCCGAGGCGACCGCGCTCATGGCGCAGACGGTCCCGGCAACAGCGACAACAAGGCTACGGGTACGCATATCTCTTCTCCTCCAGTTCCTACGAACGATCCTCCCGGATCGGTCTATCTCTCTCTCGGGGGCTCGACCCCATGTGCTTCAGTATGACACAGGTTCGCGACGGCGTCAAGAAAATTACCACACACACTTTGCCGCACACACACCGAACACCGTCGCCAACCTCAGTCTCGCTTGCTTCAACACCTGTCTCGTAAAAAAAGCCACGGTGCCATGTCGCCCCGTGGCTTCGGAGTTTGGTCCGTTCAGCCGTGCTTAGCGGCGGCGGCGGCCCATCACCAGCCCGCCCACGCCGAGCAGCGCCAGCGCGCCGGTCGAGGGAATGAGCTGGGCGGTCACGCCCGTCGCACGGTCCGCGAAGTCCGCCGTGAAGAACGACGGCGCACCGAAGACGAGCTGCACGATCGCGCCCTCGTACGGGGACGCGGCCGGGAGATCAAAGCCCCAGGCGCCCGCGGCCGAGCCGTCGAACGTCGAGTTCGCGACATCGCCGCCGGCGGGGGTCACCACGACCTCGGTCAGCGTGCCGTTGAAGAAGATGAACCCGGGGCCGCCGTTCACCCAGCGACCATCAACGCGACCCGAGATCGTGTCGCCGTTCACGTCCGTCGCGACGAACAGGCCGTTCACGCCCAGTCGGACGTTCGGGTTGCCGGTCGGGATCGAGGGGATGCGGATGTCGAAGTCGGCCGGATCACCGCCGCTCACGAAGCCCGCCTGGAACGTGGCGGTGCCCGCCGGAGAAACCAGACGCGAGACCGCGCCCGTCGAACGCAGCATCGCAGAGTCGGCCGCACGCGCCCGGAACTCCTGCGTCGCGGTCGAGTACGAACCCGCGAGCGAGTCGTACCGCATCGACACAAGCACCACGTCCGCGTTCGCCACCGACGCCGAGAGCCCGACGCAAGCAATGACGGCGCTCGAAATCACATTCGTACGCATGGCCTCATCTCCTCCTTGTGCAGTCCGCTCCCGCGGATTGCACGCTGCCTCTCTCGGCAGGTCCTCTTACTCCGGAGCAAGTTTCGCGAGTTCAAGGACCCATGTCAAGGGTCTTTCCTCGACTTGCACGATTTTTTCGCGGATTGCCTTGTCTTTTGCAGTTCCGTTCCGCGTTCCGCCACCCCTCGGTTCGACGGTTCACGAAGTCCTCATCAAGTGGTTATCAAGAGACAACTTGCCGAGACTGTTCCGCATCCGTTCGTTGCTTGAAACAAAGAACCCCCGGGGCGGTGGTTCCCCGGGGGTCGTGAGTCGCGGAGCCGAATGCCCCTCAGAGGGGGTCTGGCCGGGGTGGACGGCACTCCTCGGCTCCGCATGGGTGGGTCCGACGCTGACGAAAGAGGCGGCGCAGGGTTCTCGGACCAATGCCGCGTTCGGGGTATCCCTCTGACAACTGGCCTCCTGGCGTGCTCGCGGCTGCCCGCGGGCGGGTGTTCCGTGCTTCCCCGACCCTCCACGATCGCTCGCGAAGGCCGGGACGCCTCTAGCCATCCGTCGGAGTCGGCGCGGGGCGTCGTCAATCCTCGACTCGGCCCGCCGGCGGTTTCCGTACCGCCGGCCCGTGCTCCCGACACGCGAGCGGAGCGTTCCTCGCCCCGTCGCGCAGCCTCCTTCGTCGGCGCCGGCATCCTGCGGGGCGGTGGGGACGCCGCCCGCCGGCGCGCCCGCTTAGCTGCACCCCATGCTGTTCCCGCAGTTGAGGCACTTGTAGCACGTGCCGCTGCGCACCGTGACGTTCCCGCACACGTCGCACGCGGGCGCGTCGCTCACGCGGTCCATGTAGTCCGACAGCATCGCCGACGCGGACATGCTCGCGCCGTCGCGCCCCGTCACCACCACCTTCACTTCCGTGTGCTGCTCGACGCTCTCGGAGATCACCCCGCGGGCCGGGCGGGCCGGCTCGATCCCGCCCGGGGCGACGCCCGGGAGCGCGACCGGCACGCCGTGCGGGGTCGCGTCGTGGCGCGTGCGCTGCGGCGCGTGCGTCTCGCGATACCCGGGCACGAACTGCATGCCCATCCACCGGAAGATGTAGTCCACCAGGCTCTTGGCGAAGGGGATGTCGACGTTCTCCGTCATGCCCGCGGGCTCGAACCGCTGGTGGCTGAACTTCGACACCAGGCTCGACACCGGCACGCCGTACTGCAGCGCGACGCTCGTCGCGGTGCCCAGCGAGTCCATCAGCCCGCCGATGGTCGAGCCTTCCTTGCTCATCGTGATGAACAACTCGCCCGGCTGCCCGTCCTCGTAGAGCCCCACCGTCAGGTACCCCTCGTGCCCGGCGATGTTGAACTTGTGCGTGATGCTGCTGCGGGTATCGGGCAGGCGCCGGCGCACGGCCCGGACGGGCGCCGCGCGCTCAATCGCCGCAGGCGCAGGCGGGGCCGAGGTCTTCTCCGCCGCCGGGACCGGGGCGGGTTCCTTCTGCGCGGGCTCTTTTCCCGCGGGGTTCTCCGCGCCGGATTCCTTCTTCGCCTCGTCGGCCGTGGCGGAGAGCGGCTGGCTGAGCTTGCACCCGTCGCGGTACAGCGCGTTGGCCTTGAGGCCCAGTTCCCACGACAGCCGGTAGCACGCCGTGATGTCGTCGACGCTCGCGTCGTTGGGCAGGTTGATCGTCTTGCTGATGGCCCCGCTGATGAACGGCTGGGCCGCGGCCATCATGCGGATGTGCCCCTCGGGCGCGATGAACCGGCGCCCCAGCTTCCCGCACTTGTTCGCGCAGTCGAACACCGGGACGTGCGCCGCCTTCAGGTGCGGCGCACCCTCGAGCGTCGACGTGCCGCAGATCACCGTGTTCAGCGACTCGATCTGCTCGCGCGTCAGCCCCAGGTGCGAGAGCAGGTTGAACGACGGGCTGGCGGCCTCGGCGGGCGAGACCCCGCACGCCGCCAGCGCCCCCGCGGGCACCGCCCACCCGGCGAACGCGAACGAGAGCTCGAACACGCCCGGCAGTTGGTCGGAGATGGCCTTGAGGTCGGCGTCCGACACGCCGCGCGCCTTGAGCATGCCCCCGAGGGTCTGCGCGGGCGAGCGCCCCGGCACGGGAACCTCGAGCGAGAGTTCGCCGAGCAGGTACGCCATGATCTCGCGCACGTGCGTGTCGGAGTAGCCGAGGGCCTTGAGGGCCGGGCGGACGCTCTCGTTGGCGATCTTGAAGTACCCGCCTCCGGCGAGCTTCTTGAACTTGACGAGGGCGAAGTCGGGCTCGACGCCGGTGGTGTCGCAGTCCATGAGCAGGCCGATGGTGCCGGTGGGCGCGATGACGGTGGTCTGCGCGTTGCGGTAGCCGTGCTTCTCGCCGAGCGTGAGCGCGTCGTCCCACGCGGCGACGGCGCGGTCGAGCAGGGCACCGGCGTTGGCGATCGGCACGCCCCCGGCGCGGACGAGGGTGTGGTCGATGGGCACGGGGCGGGTGGCCGGGTGGAGGCCTTCCCACTCGGCGCTGTCGCGCGCCACGCCGTGGGCCGCCCGCCGGTGGTTGCGGATCACGCGGAGCATGGTCTCGCGCTCGGGGGCGTAGCCGGGGAAGGGCCCCATCTGCCGGGCGAGCTCGGCCGACATGCGGTACGAGCGCCCGGTGAGGATCGCGGTGAGGCACGCGCACACGGCCCGCCCGGTCTCGCTGTCGTACGGGATGCCGGCCTGCATCAGCATCGCGCCCAGGTTCGCGTACCCCAGGCCCAGCGTGCGGTACTTGTACGACAACTCGGCGATCTCGCGGCTGGGGAACGCCGCCATCAGCACGCTGATCTCCAGCACGACCGTCCAGATGTCCGTCGCGTGCTCGAACCGCTCGACGTCGAAGGTGCGTGCCGTGGAGTCGTAGAACTTCAGCACGTTCAGCGACGCCAGGTTGCACGCGGTGTTGTCGAGGAACATGTACTCCGAGCAGGGGTTGCTCGCGTTGATGCGCCCCGCGCCCGGGCACGTGTGCCACGCGTTGATGGTCGTGTCGAACTGCACGCCCGGATCGGCGCAGCGCCACGCGGCGTAGCCGATCTTCGCCCACAGGTCGCGGGCGCGGAGCACCTTCGCCACCTTGCCGCTCGTGCGCGAGAACGTCTTCCACTCCGCGTCGGCGTCGAGGGCCTCGAAGAACGCGTCGGGGATGCGCACGGAGTTGTTGCTGTTCTGCCCGCTGACGGTCTGGTACGCCTCGCCGTTGAAGTCGTAGTCGAGCTTCAACTTGAAGTCGTCGCACTGGCGGGCGAGGTCCGGGTCGTGCTTCTTCAGCAGCGCCAGCCCCTCCACCATCGCCTGCACCTTGATCTCCTCGCGCACCTTCCAGTTCACGAAGTCCTCGATGTCGGGGTGGTCCATGTCGAGGCAGACCATCTTGGCGGCGCGGCGGGTGGTGCCGCCGCTCTTGATCGCGCTCGCCGCCCGGTCGCCGATGCGCAGCCACGACATGAGCCCGCTGGAGCGCCCGCCGCCGGAGAGCTTCTCGCCGTCGCCCCGGAGGTTGCTGAAGTTGGTGCCCGTGCCAGAGCCGTACTTGAACAGGCGCGCCTCGCGCACCCAGAGGTCCATGATGCCGCCCTCGTTCACCAGATCGTCAGAGACGCTCTGGATGAAGCAGGCGTGGGGCTGCGGGTGCGTGTACGCGTCGTCGGCGAGGCGCGGCTCAGCAACCCCGCCTTTCGAAGAAGGGGGCTCGACGATCCAATGCCCCTGCGCCGGGCCGTTGATGGCGTACGCCCAGTTCAGCCCGGTGTTGAACCACTGCGGGCTGTTGGGCGCGCACATCTGGTGCACCATCATGTACGCGAGTTCGTCGTAGAACGCCTGCGCGTCGGCCTTGGAATCAAAGTACCCGTGCGTCTCGCCCCAGTGGCGCCAGCAGCCGGCCAGGCGGTGGATCACCTGCTTGGCGGACTTCTCGGGGCCGAGCGTCGCGTCACCCTTGGCGGCGCCCGGGCTGGCGATGCCGTTGGGCCCGCCCCCCTGAGGCACGCCGGCCTTGCGGAAGTACTTCGAGACCATGATGTCGGTCGCGAGCTGCGACCAGGTCTCGGGCACCTCGGCGTCCTTCATCTCGAAGACGACCGAGCCGTCGGGGTTGGTGATGCGGCTCGACCGCTTCACCCACGCGACGGAGGCGAAGGGGTCGGAGCCGGCCTTGGTGAACTTGCGGGAGATCTTCATGCGTGATTCCTGACCTGGTCGTCCGCGTTACGCAGATGCGCTCTGCGGCATTCGTGATTCGGCATTAGGCATTCGATTCGATACGCTTGATCAAACCTGCGAGCACCTTGCTGACCTCATTCCAATCGGTGTGCAGGCTCTCGTGTCCGGCGGGCTTCAGATATCCCAAGTCCAGCGCAAATCTCAGTTGCGTGTCGACCTCGAACAAGCTGCCCCGCGCGATCTTGAGAAACCTCAGGTAGTCGGCGCGGCTGCCTCGTCCGAAGCCCTCCGCGATGTTGGACGGAACGGATACCGAAGACCTTCGCAGTTGCAGCGAGAGCGCGAACATCTCGTGCTTCGGAAATGTGCGGGTCGCTCGCACCACCCGCAAACCCAGGGCGTACGCGAACTGCCATGCCCGCAAGTCTCGGTGTGATCTGATCGCACTCATGACCCGCCCCACGCATGTGCCACCTCGAATGCCGAATGCCCAATCCCGAATGCCTGCTGTTCAATCCACTTTCGGCAACGTCAATCCACCCTGGTCCTGGTACTTCCCACCCTTGTCGGCGTAGCTCTTCTCGCACACCTGCTCGGCCTGCAGGAACACGAACTGCGCGACGCCCTCGTTCGCGTAGACCTTGGCCGGCAGGGGCGTGGTGTTGGAGATTTCCAGCGTGACCTTGCCGCGCCACTCGGGCTCGAGCGGCGTGACGTTCACGATGAGCCCGCAGCGGGCGTAGGTGCTCTTGCCCAGGCAGATCACCAGCACGTCGCGCGGAACCTCGATGTACTCCACCGTCTCGCACAGCGCGAAGGAGTTGGGCGGGATGATCACGTGGTCGAGCCCGAGCGCGCCGCAATCGACCTCGACCATCAGGTCGTCGGTGAAGGCCTTGGGGTCCACGACGGTGATCTGCCCGGTGCGGGGCGTGGGGGTGAAGATCTTGAAGCGGTTGCCCACGCGGACGTCGTACCCGTACGACGACACGCCGTAGGAGATGCGCCCCGGGCGCTTCACCGCGGCCTCGAAGGGCTCGATCCGCACTCGCTCTCGGATCTGGCTGTCGCAGAGCACGCCCACCGAACCACCCACCCTTCCACGTTCGCGCACCACACTCATCCGTACAAGATACGCACAAAACTCGAACCGAACTCCCGTCGCCCGGCGCGGCGTCCGAACCACCCAACTCGGGAACGGTCCGCCCGGAACGAACGGATTTTCTCGAAGACGCCGTTCGCGAGCGGTCGCGGACGGGTTGAAGACATCCGGAGCATACCACTACCTATCGTGTGTGCAAGCCGGTTGAGCCCCAAAACTTTGGGGATGAACTGTCGGATGCACGCAAATCTCGTCCGCACGGCGAGTTGAAGATCGCCCGCCCGCGGGCGGGCGCGGCCGATCGGCCTGTCGGTCGGTGTGGCGAAGTTGGCGGTTGGTGGCGGGCGGATGTCGGGCGAATGCGGTGTTCGGGTGGGGCCGGCGTTAAGGGCGTTGGGCGACGGGCGTTACGGGCGGACGGCACGCGCGCGTGCGCGGGCGTACGGATTCGACCGGCGCGCCGGGACTCGGTACAGTGGTGCGCGGGCCGACGCCGCCCGCAACGCTCGGCGTCCCGGAGAGTTGTGCGATGGTGCGAGCGCTCGCGTACGCGGCGGTGGGTGTGGTCGTGGCGATCGCCGCCGGCCTGTCCGGCTGCGCTCCCAAGACCCCCAAGGCGATCCCGACGCAGGAGGCGATCACGCGCGACGTGCACCCGCTGCTGCGCGGGACGATCGGCGCGGAGGGTCAGTTGCGGGGCGTGCAACCGGTGCTCGTCTCGGGGTTTGGGCTGGTCGTCGGGCTTGATGGCACGGGCGGGGACATCCTGCCCGAGAGCGTCGCCTCCACCATGCAGCGCCAGATGAGCCTCATGGGCGTCGGCGGCGTCGACGCGTTCCGCGGAACGGCCCTGGAAGGCAAAACACCCGCCGAGGTGCTGCGCAATCCGAACACCGCGGTGGTGATCGTGCAGGCGGCGATCCCGCCCGGCTCGCCCGCGAACTCGTCGTTCGACGTCGTCGTGCGCGCCATGAACGCCACGAGCCTCGAGGGCGGCACGCTCTGGACGACCGAACTGCGCCTGGGCGACCCGGCGGTGTTCGGCGCGGTGCAGGCCAGGCCCATCGCCACGGCGCGCGGGCCGATCTTCATCAATCCGTTCGCGGAAGATCGTCCGAGCGGGGCCGACGGCGTGACGCGGACGGCGGGACGCGTGCTCGGCGGGGGCTCGGTGACGCAGCCGTTCTCGGTGGAACTGGTGCTCGACAGCAACAGCCACGCGCGGGCGCGGGCGATCGTGTCGGCGATCAACAGCCGCTTCCCGAAGGGCCCGGGAGACCCCGGCGACACGGCGCGCGGGCGGGCGGTGTCGGACGCGGGGGGCAGCGTGGCGCTGCGGATCCCGCGCCGGTACCGCCTGGAGCCGGGCGAGTTTCTCGAACTGGTGATGCACCTGCCGATCGACGGGAGCTTCCCGGAGGAGCAGGCGAGGCGGCTGGTGCAGGGCGTGCAGGCCGAGCCGGCGCTGGCGGAAGAGGTGTCGTGGTGCCTGGAGGCGATCGGCAGCCGCGGGCTGCCGTTTGTGCGGCAGTTGTACGAGCACCCGGACCTGGCGCCGCGGATGGCTGGTCTGCGGGCCGGGGCGCGGCTGAACGATTCGCTGGCGTCCGAGCCGCTGCGTGACATCGCGCGGACGGGCACGGGGCGGGTACGGACGCGCGCGATCGAACTGCTGGGGGAGTTGGACGGCGGGCCGCGGGTGGACATGGCGCTGCGCGACCTGCTGTCAGAGCCTGCGCTCGAGGTTCGGGTGGCGGCGTACGAGGCGTTGGTCGAGCGTGCATCGCGCGAGCAGACGGCGCGCCTGGCGGCGTTGCTCGAGAGCAACCCCGACGCCCCGCGGATCTCGCCGACGCGCCTGGAAGTGCTGGGGCGGGCGCGGTGGGCGCGACGGAACGTGCAGGGCATCCGGCGGGAGATCGTGGGCGAGAGCTTCATCCTGGACATCGTGCCCTTCGGCGAGCCGCTCGTGTACGTCACGCAGGTGGGCTTCCCGCGGATCGTGGTGTTCGGCGAGGACCGCGCGATCCTGCGGCCTTCGCTGGTGTCGGCGTCGGACGACCGGCTGCTCATCACGGCCGAGCCCGGGGCGACCTCGGTGCGGGTGCGCTACGTGGGGTCGGACGGGGTGAGCGTGCGGACGGGCGAGACGCCGGCGGACATCGTGTCGCTGGTGCAGTTCCTCGCGACGTCGCCCCGAGACCTCAGCGGCACGCCCGGGCTGGGCATGACGTACAGCGACGTCGTCGGCGCGCTGGCCGCGATGTCGGCCAAGGGCGGGGTCCGAGCCGCGTTCGCGACGCAGGCGGACAAGCTGAAGGCCGACCTGCTCGCGGCGTCCACGTCGCAGGACATGCTCGAGCGCCCGGACCGCCCGGGGGACGAGCCGATCGTGCTGCACGAGTCGCCGACGGCGGTGCGGACGGAGGTGCCCGGGTCGGAGCCTCCGCCCCGGATCGTGCCGATCGTGCCCCCCGCGAAAAAGTGATGAGATCTGGCGCTTGTCGGCGGGAAGGGGTTCCGCCCGCGCGCGAAAGTCGATATCGTGAGAGACGCCGGCACGGACGCCGGGGGCGGGGAGCGTCGACGCACCCCGCGGGCCGGACGCGCGTGAGCGCGTGCACGCGACACGGAGGTTGCGGATGCGACTGCGGAAACTCACCCTGAGCGGCTTCAAGAGCTTCGCGGACGTGACGGAGTTCACGTTCGACGACGCCGTCACCGGCATCGTTGGCCCCAACGGGTGCGGGAAGAGCAACGTCGTCGACGCGATCAAGTGGGTGCTGGGAGAGCGGAGCAGCAAGAGCCTGCGCGGGCAGGAGATGGTGGACGTCATCTTCGCGGGCTCGGCGGGGCGAAAGCCTATGGGCATGGCCAGCGTGGCGCTGACGTTCGACAACCCGGTGCTGACGGGCGGGGTCGGGGCGGCCGCGCCGGCGATCGAGATGGCGGTCGCTGGCGACGCGTCGCGGGACCCGCAGGCCGGCGCGGCGAGCGCGCCGGCCGAGCCGGGTGCACCGACCGCGCACGACGCCGAAGCGCAGGGGTCCGACGCGTCGCCCGCGCCGGCGGCGAGGGGCCGCCGGGCGCTGCCGGTGGACAGCGACGTCGTGGAGATCGAGCGGCGGCTGTACCGCGACGGGGACAGCGAGTACCTGATCAATGGTCGCGTGGCGCGGCTCAAGGACATCCGCGAGATGTTCCTCGACACGGGCGTGGGCGCGGACGCGTACTCGATCATCGAGCAGGGCAAGGTCGACGCGATGCTGCTGGCGAGCCCGCAGGAGCGCCGGGTGATCTTCGAAGAGGCCGCGGGCATCGCGAAGTACCGCCAGCGCCGGGTGGAGGCGGAGCGGAAGCTGGCGCGGACGCAGGCGAACCTGACGGGCGTGCGCGAGCAGTTGGAGAGCACGGAGCGTCGGCTGCGGGTGGTGAAGGGGCAGGCGGCCAAGGCGCGCAAGTTCGTGGAACTGGACACGGAGCTGCGCGCGTGGCGGGCGGCGCTGGCGTTCGAGCAGTACGACGAACTGGAGTCGCGCCTCGCGGGGCTCACGAGCCGCCAGGCGCTGCTGGACACGGAGCGCGCCGAGGTCGGGCGGCTGCTGGCGGAGGCCGAGGCGACCAAGCAGGCGCGGGAGATCGAGCGCCACGAACTGGCGGCGACCGCGCAGGACCTGGAGCGGGCGCGCCTCGCCGCGTCGCATGAAGAGCAGCAGGCGGCCCAGCGGGCGACGATGCTCGCCCGGGCGGCGGACGAGGCGGTGCACCAGGCGCAGAGCGACCGGCGGCGGCTGGACGAGATCGAGACGTCGCGCGCGGCGGCCGAGCAGCAGGGCGAGGAGCAGCGCGCGCTGCTCGCGGACCTGTCGCGCGACTTGGCGGCGCGGGAATCATCGCTGGCGACGGCGCAAACGCGCCGGGCCGAGTGCGTGCGGGCGCTGCAGGCCGCCCGCGCCGAACTGACCGCGAAGACGAGCGCGGCGCAGCGGATCGACCGGGAGCGCCTGGGGCTGGTGGCGTCGATCGCGGGCGAGGCGCGCCGGAGCGAGGGCGTGCGGGAGCAGGCGGAACGCCTGCGCAAGCGGGGCGAGGCGCTGGACGCCGACGAGCGCGCGGCCCGCGAGGCCGTGACGCAGGGCGAGGCACGCGCGCGCGACGCGCAGGCGCGGGTGGCGGAGCTCGAGGCGACGGTGCGCGGGCTCGAGTCGCGGATCGACGCGCTGGGGGCCGAGCGGCGCGAGCGGGCGGAACTGCTGGGGCAGGTGGAGCAAGACCTGGCGCGGGCGGATTCACGCCGGGCGATGCTGCACGAGATGATCGAAACGCGTGCGGGGTTCGACGAGGCCGTGCGGCGGGTGCTGGACATGAAGGCCCGGGGCGAGGGTTTCGCGGACGTGATCGCGCCGCTGGCGGACCTGATCGAGACGCGCGCCGACGTAGACCCGGACGCGGCGGGCGCGGTGGAGGCGGCGTTGGGCGCCGATCTGCAGGGCCTGGTGGTCGCGTCGCTGGCGGCGCTGCCGGGCACGGAGGAACTGGCCCGCCTGGGCGGGCCGGTGGCGTTCCTGCCGCAGGCGGTGCTGGGGTGCGCGGGATCACTGCCCTGCGCGGGCTCGGGGCTGGGGACGCTGGCCGAGGCCGGGCTGCGGACCGACGACCCGGCCGGGCGTCTGGTGTGTCTGCGCTCGCTGGTGCGCCCGCGCGCGGGCGACGCGGCCGACCCGGGGCTGGTCGATCTGCTCGACCGGCTGCTCGGGCGGACGTTCTTGGTCGAATCGCTGGACGCGGCGGTGCTGCTCTCGGGCGGGCCCCTGGCGGGCGCGCGGGCCCGGTTCGTGACGCGTGAGGGCGTGCTGCTCGACGCCGACGGGCGCGTCCGCGCGGGCGGGCGGGCCGGGGCGGACGACACCGGACGACTGCTCCGTCGCCGGGCGGACCTGAAAGGCCTCACGCGCGAGGTGGCCTCGCTGCGCCAGGTCGTGGAGGGCGAGCGCGACGCACTGCTCGCGGCGGACGCGGAGGTCTCGGCGCTGGCGCGCGAGGTGAGTGCGGCACGCGCGGCGCTGCTCGACGCCCAGCGCGAGGCGATTGGGGCGAGCGGCGCGGTCGAGCGGCTTGGCGCGGAGATCGCACGCGTGGCGCGCGAGCGCGCGGGCGTGGAGCAGGACCTGGCCCAGTCGCGCGAGCGACTGGCGAGGCTCGAGCAAGACCGCGAGGACATGCAGCGACGGGCCGACAGCCTGTCGCGCCTGCTCGCCGACGAGCAGGCCGGCGCCGAGGCGCTCGACGGGCAGGTACGGGCGGCGCAGGCCGCCGCCGACGCGGCCCTCGAGGACGTGTCGGGCGCGACCATCGAGGTCGGGCGGCTTGGGTCGGCCGTGTCGCAGGCGCGGCGCGAGGCCGCACGCCTCGACCTGCTCCGCGACGACCTGGCTCGCCAGGCGCGCGATCTGGGCGCGGGGCTCGCGAGGCTCGACGAACGGGCGGCCGGGCATCGGGCGGGGGTAGACGAGGCCCGCGCGCGGAGCGTGGACGCGGCGGGACGGGCACGCGAGCTCGGCGAGTCGCTCGCGCAGGTCCGCTCGGCGGCGGACGATGCCGCCCGCGCGTGCGAGGCCCTGGGCGAGCAGTTGCACGGCGTGCGCCAGCGCTTCGGCGTCGTCGAGCGCGACTGGCACAGCCTCGAGGTCTCGCGGCGCGAGGTCGAGGTGAAGCGCGAGGCGGCCCAGGAACGCACGCTGCACGAGCTGGGCGTCGACCTCACGGCAGAGTTCGGCGACTATCGCGCGATGATGGCCGACGGCGACGTGGCGCGCATCGACACGAACGAGGCGGCCCGGGCCATCGAGATCCTGCGCGACGAGGTCCGGCGCCTCGGGCACGTCAACATGGACGCGCTGCAGGAAGAGACGACGCTGCAGGCGCGCAACGAGGACCTGGTGCGCCAGGTGGCGGACATCGACGCCGCTCGCACGCAGCTCGCGGACCTCATCCAGCACCTCGACACCGTGAGCCGCGAGCGGTTCGGCGAGGTGTTCGAGCGCATCCGCGAGACGTTCGGGAGCGAGCAGGGGATGTTCCGACGCCTGTTCGGCGGTGGCAAGGCGGAGGTGCGGCTCATGCCGCTGGTGCGCGAGGTGGAGCGCGACGACGGCACGGTGCAGAAGGTCGAGACCGACGAGACGGACCTGCTCGAGAGCGGGATCGAGGTGATCGCCAAGCCCCCGGGCAAGGAGCCCCGCAGCATCAGCCAGCTCTCGGGCGGGGAGAAGACGCTGACGGCCGTGGCGCTGCTCATGTCGATCTTCCGCAGCAAGCCGAGCTGCTTCTGCGTGCTCGACGAGGTGGACGCCGCCCTCGACGAGGGCAACGTCTCGCGCTTCACGCAGGTCGTGCGACAGTTCACCGACCTCTCGCACTTCATCGTCATCACGCACAACAAGCGGACGATGCAGGCGACGGACCGCCTTTACGGCGTGACGATGCAGGAACGGGGCGTCTCCACGCGCGTCAGCGTGCGCTTCGACCAGGTGGACGAGCACGGCAACGTGCGCGTGACGCCGGGGCGGGGGGCGTCCGCGGCGGCGCACGACCCGGGCGAGTCGTCGCGCCCGTCCGGCGCCGTCCGCGCGATGGCCGAGACGTCTGGCTCGCCCGAGACGCCGGCGGCGACCGAGGCGCCGGACACGCCGCCGGCGCCTAAGCCCCGCGCCCGGCGCCCCAGGCGCGAGGCGCCGATCGTCAACGTCGCGCCGCCCTCGGTGCTCGATGAACTCGTGGCGCGGCACGGCAAGTCGAACGCGCACAGCGGGGCCTGACGCGGCGCTACTTCCCGCCGGCGTCGCGGGCCGCGTCGGCGTTGGACGCCAGATGACGCTGGATGAGCGCCCCCACCGCTTCGTCGGCCGCCTTCGCGCCCGCGTCGCCCCCGATGTTCGTGCAGGCGAGCACGGCGAAGTCCCTCTTGGGCGCCACCCACACGACGCAGAACCACATCGTGTTGCTCCCGGCGTGCGTCAGCACGACGCCCCCGGCCCACGGACGCGACCCGCGGCCCCAGCCGCCCGCGTACTCCCCCGCGTCGGGCGTGTGCAGCAGGTCGAACGATTCACGCGAGATCAGGCGCTCCGCGCGGCTGGGGTTCTGCGCGTTGCCCCGCAGGTGCAGCGCGATGAAGCGGGCCCAGTCGCGCAGCGGCATGTGCAGCCCGCCCGCGGGGGCGATCCACGGCGGGTTGTCCGCGCCATGCCCGGGCTGCACGGGCGTGCGCGGGCCCGTGTGCCCGCGCGGCTGGCTCACCACACCCCGCAGCCCGGGGGCGCCGAAGCCCACACGATCCGCCCCCAGGGGCGAGAGCACCCGGCGACGCACGAGCGATTCGTACGGCTCCCCCGCGGCACGTTCGCACATCGCCCCTGCGATCGCGTAGCCCACGTTCGAGTACTCGTGCGACGTCCCGGGCGGGGACGCGGTCGGCGCTTGCGTCAGCGCCTCGACGAGCAGACGCCGCTGCACGTGGGGCGGCTCGTTGCTCCGCGCCAGGCGCGTGCCGAGTGCGCCCGTCGCGTTCGCGACGACGCCGCCGCGGTGCGTCACGAGGTGGCGGAGCGTGACCTTCCGCCACGACTCGTGCATGTCCGGGGCGAGTTCGGGGAAGACGTCGGCGGGCGTGGAGCCCCACGTCAGGCGGCCTTCCTCCACGAGCACGGCGCACAGCGTCGCGGTGATGGCCTTGGCGCACGAGCCGATGTGCCAGAGGTCGTCGACGGTCGCGGGGTCGTTGCCGTTGGCCTCGCGCACGCCACTGGCGCCGATCATGGTGACCGTCTCGCCCGAGACCAGACACGCGGCGAGCGCGGGGACATCGTGTTTCGCGCGGATGGGTTCGAGCAGGGCCGAGACGTCGTGCGCGATGAGCGCGGCGTCGGGCGGAGCCTCGGGGAGCGCAGGCTGCTGCGGCGCGGGGGCCGGCCGCTGGGGCGCGGGGGTGGGCTCGTGTGGCTGTGGCGAGGCTGGCTGCCCGATCGCGCCGGGCACGAAGGCCACCGGAGCGAGCACGCCGAGCACTGACAGCACCGGCACGGCGAAGCGACGCATGCGCTACTCCTTCGGGGGCGAGAGGTCGACCGCGCCGACCAGGTCCTGCACGCGGGCCACGCCCTGGGCGCGTGCCCACGTGGCCAGCCCCTGCGCGACGCGCACGGGGCTGCGCGGATCGACGAAGAGCCCGGTGCCGATCTCGACGGCGGTGGCGCCGGCGAGGACGAACTCCGCCGCGTGCTCCCAGCGCAGCACGCCCCCGAGCCCGATGATCGGCGTGTGCGTGTCGCGCGCGACATCGCGGTAGACGTCGTGGACGAGCTTGACGGCGATGGGGTGCAGCGCCGGGCCGCTGAGCCCGCCGGTGACGTTCGCCAGGCGCGGTCGCCGGGTGGTGACGTCGATGGCCATGGCGCTGATGGTGTTGCAGACGCACAGGGCGTCGGCGCCGGGGCGCTGGTTGGGCCCGCGGGGCGAGGATCCGGGGGGCTCGATGGCGGCCCGGGCGAGGGTCGAGAGCTTCATGGGGCCCATGGCGATGGGGCTGAGCTTGGCGAACAGGCGCTGCGCGGGGAGCACCGCCCGCACCTCGCGGATGAGTTCGGCGAGGAGCGCGGGGTCAGACCCGAACTCGGTGCCGTGCTTCACGTTCGGGCACGAGACGTTGAGCTCGACCGCGCGGATGGCCTCGACGTCCGCCATGCCCGAGGCGACGCGGACGAAGTCCTCGACGCTGAAGCCCGAGATGGAGCCGATGACGGTGGTCGGCACGCGGGCCGCCCGCGGGGCGACATCGCGCAGGAACGCGTCGAGCCCGACGTTCGCGAGCCCGATGGCGTTGAGCATGCCGGCCTCGACGGGCAGCATGCGCCACGTGGCGTTCCCCTCGCGGGCCAGGGGCGTGATGGACTTGGTCACCACCCCGCCGACGCGCGCGAGGTCGACGGCGTCGGCCATTTCGTCGAGGGTGCCCGCGGTGCCCGCGGCCAGGAGCACGGGCGTGCGGAGCGCGAGGCCCGCCAGGTCTGTCGCGAGGATGGCGTCGTGGGGGCTGGTCAACCGGACGCATCGTACCGCGGCCTCCCGCCTATCTTCCGCCATGGACGTCAATCAACGCATCGCCCAGTTCGAGACGATGGTCCGACCCGGGGCCGACCCCGACAACGACATGGCCTGGTTCAGCCTGGGGCGGGCGTACGCCGACGCCGGGCGCGACGCCGACGCCGCGACGGCGTTCGAGAAGTGCGTCGCCCTCAACCCGGCGATGTCGAAGGCGTACCAGTTGGCGGGCGAGTCGCTGGTGAGGATCGGCGAACTGAGCCGGGCGGCGGACGTGCTGCTGCGCGGGCACGCGATGGCCCGGAGCAAGGGCGACCGGATGCCGATGCTGGCGATGGCCGACCTGCTGCGGAAGATGGGCCAGGAACCCCCCGAGGCGCCCGCGCCCGAGGCGCCGGGCGGGTCGGGCGGCGCGGCGGCGGACGGCTCGTTCGTGTGCCGTCGTACGGGGAAGGCGGGGTGCCGGCTGGCGCGAGCGCCGTTCCGCGGGTCGCTGGGGGCGTGGATCCACGCGCACATCTCGCAGGAGACGTGGGACGCGTGGGTGCGCCAGGGGACGAAGGTCATCAACGAGATGCGGCTGGACCTGTCGCGCGAAGAGGACGCCGAGACGTACGACCGGCACATGCGCGAGTACCTGGGCATCGACGACGACGTGCTGCGCGAGATCGCGGGCGGGTCGAAGGCGTAGCCCCGCTCGAGGGAGGACCGTCGATGAACTATTACGAGATCTGGGTGAACCTGAAGGAATCGCACCGCGACCTGGAGTTCTGCCGCGCGGTCGACGCGTACATGGGGCACCTCAAGGCGCAGGGACGCCTGGAATCATGGCGGATCACCCGGCGGAAGTTCGGCTTCGGGCCCGCCGCGCTGGGCGAGTTCCACATCTCCATCGCGTTCCGCGATCTCACGCAGCTCGACGCGGCGTTCTCGCACGTCGCCACGCGCGAGGGCGAGGTCGAGCGCCTGCACCACCCCGTGTACTCGATGGTGACCGACTTCACGAGCGCGCTGTACAGGGATTTTCCCGACGGCGAGCGGGCGCCGGAGGCCCGCTGATCATGTGAGCAGCCCGCCGCGGCGCAGCGCGCTCGTCACGAGTTCTTCCAGGGGCGTGCGCGTCGTGACGAGCAGGTGCGCCATGCCACGGGCGTGGCACGCGCCCCGCAGCCCGTCGATCGACCGGCGCATCGCGACGCGGTACGCCTCGATGGTCGCGGGCGTCACGGTCACGTCGCGGGCGGCCCCGGTCTCGACGTCGGTTAATCGCAGGTCGCCGAAGAGCCCGCGCGGGGCCTCTTCCGCGGGGTCGAGTTCGCCCGGCGACAGCGTCTGCACGCAGAACACGTCGAGCGCGCCCTCGGCGACGCCCGCGGCGAGGTAGTCCAGCCCGCGCGTCGGGTCGAACAGGAAGTCGGACAGCACGACGCACACGCCACGGGCCGCCCGCTCGCCCGACAGCCGACGCATCGCGTCGGCGAAGGTGTCGGCCGGGCCGGTCGCGACGGCGGGGGCCCCGCGCCGGAGCGATTCGAGCAGGAAGAGCCCGACCCGCCGGACGTTCGGGCGCCCGCGCAGCGGCGCGAGCGTGCGGAGCGCGTCGGCGCCGGTTCCGCCCGCGGCGAGGGCCACGCGCACGCGGTTCTGGTTCACCAGGCCGAGGTACGCGAGCGCGAACGCCAGGCGGTGGGCGTACACGCCCTTGGGCGGATCGCCCGCCTGCATCGAGCCCGAGGCGTCGACGACGATCGTGAGGGAGAGGTCCTCCTCGGCGCGGAAGAGCTTCACGAACAGCCGGTCGAGGCGCGCGTAGACGTTCCAGTCGACATGGCGGAGATCGTCGCCCGGCGCGTACTCGCGAAAGTCGTCGAACTCGACGGATCGCCCGCGCCGCTTCGAACGCCGCTCGCCGGGCATCGTGCCCGAGAGCACTTTGCGGCTGAGGATGTCGAGGCGGTCGAGACGGGCCGCGAGCGCGGGGCCGAGCAGATCGTCCAGTCGCTGCGGGGGGCTGGCGAGGCTGCCGACGATCATGGCGAGGGGACGGTATCACCCGGGGCCGGGTCGCGCCGGTGGGGCGGCGTGCGTGCGCCCTCGAGGCGGGCGCGCAGGGCGCGCACGTCGCGCTCCACGTGCGCGAGGGCCTGCTCCGTGCCCTCGGCGAGCAGCGTCGACGCGGGGATGGGCTGGCCGAAGAGGACGCGGACGCGTGGGCCCCGCACGCGGGGCCACCGGCGCGCGACAGGCCAGCGCTCGAAGGCGCCGTCGATCGCGGCGGGCACGACGGGGCACTTGGCGCGCTTGAGGAGCAGCGCAACGCCCCGCTTGAAGTCGCGCATCTCGCCGTCCGGCGTGCGCGAGCCCTCCGGGAAGATCAGCACCGCCTGCCCGCGCGCGAGGCGGGCGAGGATCTCGCGGATGGCGGCGGCGTCGCCCTGGTCCTCGCGGATGGGAATGGAGTTGAGCGTGCCGATGAGCCACGCGAACGGCTTGAACGCGAAGAGCCCGGCGCGGGCGACGTACGTCAGGTGGCGCTGCGTGACGGACGAGCCAATGCAGGGCGGGTCGAGGTACGACTCGTGGTTCGCGACGATGAGCAGCGCACCGGTCGCGGGGACGTGCTCGACGCCCTGCGCCCGCAGCCCGAAGCAGAGGCGGAGGGTGAGCCGGGCCGCCCGACGGCACGCCTCGTACACCAGCGTTCGGGCCAGGGAGGCGCCGGGCTGGCGTGCTCGAAGTGGTGTTCCCATGTCGACGCGGAGCGTAGAGGGTTCGGCGGGTGCGAGGCGGCCTAGGGCTCGGCCGCCCGGCGGCGGACGATGCGTTCGAGTTCGTCCACCACGCCGTTGAACTCGAGCGTGGAGGTATCGACGAGAACGGCGTCGGCGGGGCAGACGAGCGGGCCGTCGGCGCGTCCCATGTCGCTGCGGTCGCGCGCGATGATCTCGTCGAGCAGGCGGGCCTCGTCGGCGGGCTGCCCGGCGTCGCGGAGCTGCCGCGCCCGGCGCGCGGCGCGCACCGCGGCGGACGCGTCGAGGTAGAACTTCACCGGGGCGTTGGGGAAGACGACCGAGCCCTGGTCACGCCCCTCGGAGACCAGGCGCGGGTGCTTGCGGGCGATGTCGCGCTGGCGCTCCACCAGGTGCGTGCGCAGCGCGCGGATCCCCGCGACCTGCGAGACGATGGCCGTCACCGCCGGCGACCGGATCGCGCGTGCCTCGGGCTCGCCGAACACCAGCACCTCGGGCGGGTCGAGCGACCAATCAAACCGGATGTCGGCGTCGACCACGCGGGGCACGAGGGCGACGGGGTCCGCCGGGTCCAGGCCTTCGCGCAGCGCGACGAGCGCCGCGGCCCGGTACATCGCGCCCGTGTCCAGGAAATCCAGGCCCAGGCGACGCGCGAGCATCCGCGCGACCGACGACTTGCCCGTCCCCGCCGGCCCGTCGATCGTGATGATGGTCGGCTGGTCGAGTCTGAACACGTCGCACTTCCGACCCGAGGGCCCCGGGGCGCCCGTCGCCCCGAGCGGCTCAGGGCTCCTCGTCGCCACGCGCGGGGTCGCCCCCACCGATGGTGGCGAGCAGCGCATCGCGGCTGAGGCGCACGCCCTGGGTCACGTCGCCCGCGCCACGGTAGTCGATCGCCAGCGGGCCGTCGTACCCCACCGCCCGGATCGCGCCCACATACGCGCTCAGCGAGTACGGGCGGTGCTCCCACGCGCCGGCGCGGAACGCCTCCACGCTCGGCTCGGCGCCGGGCTTCTTGCCGGGCGCGAACTCCACCGTCGACGCCGACACGACGGTGGCGTAGGGCGTCAGGCGATGCAGGTACGCCGCCGGGTCTTTCGACTTGCTCGCGCTCTCGAAGTCCGGGAAGGTTCCCACGCGGAACCCGCCGACCTTCTTCAGGAGTTCCGTCACGCGCTCGGGCCGCTCGGTCAGGCCCGTGTGCGGCGCGATGAGGACGTTGAGGTCGAGCTTCTCGGCACGCTCGACGGCCTGGCGCAGCCGCCCCGCCACCTTCACCAGCGACTCGTCGTCGTCGCTCGCGACGATCCGCACCGCCGCGGCGCTGCACCCCAGGATGTGCGCCGCTTCGACGACGCGGGTGAGGCGCTGGACGGCGTTGGCGCCGGCGTCGGTGCCGCCCCCGAAGTTCTGCGCGTCGGTCTCCACCAGCAGCAGGCACGCGCAGCCCTGGCGATCGGCGCGCTCGCGCAGGCTCTCCAGCCGGCCGCGGTCGGCGCCCGCCAGAACTTCGGTCGAGAGATTCAGCCCCGCGAGCCCCAACTGTTCGCGAACAAACGCCGGCAGATCGAGCAGCCCCACCGCCGGCGGCTTCTTGCTCCGCCCGGGCGGGAGAACGAGGGAACGGATGCAGCTCGCGCTGAGGGTCAGCAACATGCGGGCGCCACTCTAGTCGCAGCCGGTGCCGTCCCGCAAACCGGAGGGCCCGAGGGGTGGTGCGCAAGCGCGGCGCAAAGATAAAAAGAAGACGGCCAGACCCGCTAGGGTGCTGGCCGTCCGGAGGGGAGAAACAAGCCCGAGAATACCTACCCAGACTCACACCGTCAATGGAAGAGAAGCGCAACCGCCTGCGGGAAAACACCGGCACGCACGCGGGAGCCAAGACGCTACCATCTGGCCCCGAGCCGCCGCGACGGCCTCAGAAAGGTGCTTTGCGCATGCCCAGCCCGACGGATCGCGTCTACTCCCCTTCCCACGAATGGCACAAAGTCGAGGGGGGCGTTGTCACGCTCGGCCTCACGCAGTTCGCGGTGGACCAACTCACCGACGTCACGTTCGTCGAGATGAAGAAGCCCGGGTTCGTCTTCAAGGCGGGCGACATCGTCGGCGAGGTGGAATCCGTGAAGACGACGAGCGACATCTACTGCTTCGTTTCGGGCGAAGTCGTTGAGGTCAATCCGGCGCTCGCCGATCAGCCGGGCCTTCTGAACAGCGACCCGTACAACGCGGGGTGGCTTCTCAAGGCACGCGTGACGGACGCCGCGGGACTTTCCTCGTGCATGGACTCCAAGGCGTACGACGCCCAGCACCCGTGACCGACATCGCCGGGGCACCGTCCGACGGCGCGGCGCACGCACAGCCCGCGCTGCGCTGCACCGACGTGCACAAGTCGTACACGCTGGGCGACGCGCGCGTCGCGGCGCTGCGCGGGTGCTCGCTCACCATCGACCGCCCCGGCTTCTACGCCATCATGGGGCAATCCGGGAGCGGGAAGTCGACGCTGCTGCACCTGCTCGCGGCCCTCGACCGCCCCGACTCGGGCGAGATCCACCTGGGTAGCCGCGCGGTGCACGCGCTGCGCGAACGCGAGGCGACGCTCTTCCGCCGGCGCGAGATCGGGATCGTCTTCCAGCAGTTCAACCTGATCCCGACGCTGCGCGCACGAGAGAACGTCGAACTGCCCGGGCTGCTCGCGGGCGAAGACGCGCGATCGCTGCGCGCCCGCAGCGGGGAACTGCTCGAGCGCCTGGGGCTCTCCGCGCGGGCCGATCATCGGCCCGACGCGCTCTCCGGGGGCGAGCAGCAGCGCGTGGCGATCGCGCGGGCGCTGCTCTTTGCGCCGCGGGTGCTGTTCGCCGACGAGCCGACGGGCAACCTCGACTCGGCGAGCGCGCAGCGCCTGTGGGAGCTGCTCGCCCAGATCGCGCGCGAACGCGAGATGCTCGTGGTCATGGTGACGCACGAGCCCGCCGCCGCCGCACACTGCGAGCGCGTCTTCGTGCTGCAGGACGGCGTGTGCCGCACCTCGTTCGAAACGGGAGGACTGGATGCGCCCGGCGTGGCGTCTCGCTATCAGCTCGCTGTCCGCCAGGGGTAGCCGCTCGGCGCTGCTGGCGGGCACGGTGGCGCTCTCGGCGGCGCTGGTCGCGGCGATCGCGTGCGCGATGAACTCGGTGCAGGTCTCGGCGCGGGCGCAGATGCACCAGCTCGTGGGCGAGGCCGACGCCGCGATCGCCCCCGCCGGACGCGGGCAGCTCCTGCGGGCCTCGCTGCTCGACGAGGTCCGCGCGTGGCCCGGCGTGGCGGGCGCCCAGGGCGTGCTCAAGTCGCCCGTCACCGTCACCGCGTCGTACGACGTGCTCGAGCCCGACGGCGCCGGCGGCGCCCGCCGTGCGCCGCGCGAACGCAGCGTCACGGCGCTGGCCTTCGGGCACCAGCCGGGCGCCGAGCCCCCGCTCGACCTGCTCGAGGGACGTCTCCCCAGTGCGCCCGGCGAGATCGTGATCGACGCGACGCTGGCGGCGTTCCTGTCGGCGGCGGCGGGCGATTCGGCAACGATGTTCGACCTGCCCGGGCGCGTGGGCGGGCAGCGGACGCACCTGACCGGCCCGCACCCGTCGCTGCCCGAGCGGGTCGGAGCGCTCGACGAGGCCGCTCGCCTCAACGAGCAGGTGGGCGTGCGCGTGGGCGACGTGGTGGAGGTGTCGCGCCGGGTGCTGCCGGACGTGGACCTGTCGAAGGTGCGGGGCGATCCGGAGAAGGCCGCGGCGTTCGCGCGGGCGACGGGGGTGGGCGTGCCGCTCGACGCGTTGGGCGGGCTGCTGCGCCGGCCGGTGGAGCTGACGGTGGTCGGGGTGGCGAAGGCCCCGCCGCTGGGCGGGCGGGCGACGCTGGTCGCGACGATCGAGACCGTGGAGTCGATCACGGGGTCGAAGGGTCGATTGAGCGAGATCGGGCTGACGGTGGCGCCGGGCGTCGATCCCGACGCGCTGGTCGCGGCGCACCGCGAGTCGATGCCGCGGGGCGTGCTGCTGCGCACGAGCGCGAAGGTGTCGTCGAAGCTCGACGAGAACATCGAGGCCAGCCGCCTGGGCTTCCTGCTCGCGACGACGATCGCGTTCTTCTCGGCGGCGTTCATCATCACGACGGGCATGTGCACCGCGCTGGCGGAGAAGCGGCGCGAGCTGGGCGTGCTGCGCTGCGTGGGGGCGTCGCGCGGGCAGTTGGCGCAGAGCCAGTTGCTGGTGGGGCTCCTCATCGGCGGGATGGGCGCGTTGGTCGGCGTCCCGCTGGGGGTGGGCGTGGGCGCGGGGCTGGTCGAGATCCTGCAGACGCAGATCGAGGTATCGCTGCACGTGCCCGCGTGGGGGGCGGGGCTCGCGCTGGGCGGCGCGGTGGTGTGCGGGCTCATCGGCGCCGTGTACCCGGCGTGGAGCGCGGCACGCGTCAGCCCGCTGCAGGCGATGGCGGCGCGGAGCGAGCCGGCGCGCGCCGCGGGGGTGCGCCGCGTGCTCGTCGCGGGGCTGCTGCTGGCGGGCGTGCCGCTCGCGATCGTGACGTTCACCACCGACGGGCAGGTGCGGTTCTGGTCGTACGTGTTCCTGGGGCTGCCGACGCTCTTCCTCGGGTACTTCCTGCTCGCGGTGCCCGGGCTCATGGCGGTGACGGCGGCGTGCGGGCCGCTGGTGTCGCGCGTGTTCGCGCTGCCCCCCCACCTGCTCGCGCGGACGATCCGCGCCACGCCCTACCGCTACGGCTTCACGGCCGGGTCGATGATGATGGGCCTGGCCCTCATGGTGAGCATCTGGACGCAGGGCGGGGCGGTGCAGCGCGACTGGCTCGACCGCCTGACCTTCCCCGACGCGTTCGTCACGGGGTTTGACCTCGACGAGGCCGCCCGACAGGAGATCGAACGCATCGAGGGCGTCACCGGCACGTGCGCGATCACGATCCACCCAGTGGAGACCGACGCGTTCGGCGTGCGGGCGCTCCAGACGTACACGACGGCGTTCATCGCGTTCGAGCCCGAGGCGTTCTTCCGCATGGTGAACCCGGTGTGGGTGCAGGGCGATCGCGACACCGCGACCCGGCGCCTCAACGAGGGCGGCGCGGTCATCGTCGCCAAGGAGTTCATGATCGCCAAGGGCATGGGCGTGGGCGATACGTTCGTCTGCCGCGAGGAGGGAAACGAGCACCGCTTCGAGATCGTGGGCGTCGTGACGAGCCCGGGGCTCGAGGTCGTCAGCCAGTTCTTCGCGGTGGGCGAGAACTTCGCCGACCAGTCGGTGCACGCGGTCTTCGGCTCGCGATCGGACCTGCGCGAGCGCTTCGGCGTCGACGCCGTGCACCTCGTGCAGGTCGAACTCGCCGACGACGCCGACGACGAGCGCGTGCTGGGCGAGATCCGCACGCGCCTGGCGGACGCGGGGATCCTCGACGTCGGCAGCGGACGCCAGGTGAAGGACGCAATCCGCACGTTCGTGAAGGGCGGGCTCCTCGCGTTCTCGCTCATCGCCGTCGTCGCCATGATCATCGCGGGGCTGGGCGTCGCGAACCTCATCATCGCGGGCGTGACGGCCCGGCAGTTCGAGTTCGGCGTGCTCCGGGCCGTCGGCGCGCACAAGCACCTCGTCACGCGCCTCGTGCTCGGCGAGGCCGCCCTGGTCGGGCTCACCGCGGCGTTCGTCGGCACCATCATGGGCCTGCAGGGCGTCTACGCCGTGCAACGCATCGACCAGCTACTCCTGGGCGTCGAACTCCGTCTGCGCCCGCCCCCGGGCCCGATCGCCATGGGCTGGGGCATCACGCTCGCGATGACCCTGCTCGCCGCGGCACCGGCGGTGCTGGCGCTCGCCCGCAAGGGCCCGCGCGAACTGCTCGCGGCGATGAAAGGCTGACGACGCGAGGCGACGGCGGCCAGCCGGACCGCCCTCTGACCCGTCTACGCCGCCCGGGCCATTTCCTGCTCTTGGCGCGCCAACGCCGCGATGCGCTTCTCCATGGGCGGGTGGCTGGCGAAGAGGCGGAGCACCGTGCTGGCCCCGGTGAGGGGCTCGACGATGAAGAGGTTGTTCTGCGCCGGGTTGGGGTTGTCGAGCGGGATGCGCTGGTTGTACGCCTCGAGGCGCTGGAGCGCGGACATCAGGCCGCGGGGCGAGCCGGCGATCACCGCGCCGTCGTGATCGGCGACGTACTCGCGGCTGCGGGAGATCATGGCCTTGATGAGCGCGGCGCCGATCGCCGCGAGGATCACCGTCGCGAGCATGATCAGCGGGTTGCTGTCGCGCCGCCCGCCCAGGAACATCCCGAAGTGGGCGAGGTACGCCAGCACGCCCGACACCGTCGCGGCGATGCAGCTCGTCAGCGTGTCGCGGTTCTTGACGTGCGCCAGTTCGTGCGCCATCACGCCCCGCAGTTCCTCGTAGTTCAGCACGCGGAGCGCGCCCTCGGTCACAGCGACGGCGGCCTTCGACGGCGAACGCCCCGTCGCGAACGCGTTGGGCGCTTCGTGCGGGCAGATGCAGACCTTGGGCATGGGCAGGCCCGCGCGCTGGCGGAGTTCGTCCACCATGCGGTAGAGTTCGCCCCCGGCGCCGGGCGTGTCGGGGCCGACTTCCTGGGCGCCCATGGCGCGCAGCGCGATGGTGTCGGAGAAGAACCAGGCGCCGACGTTCATGAGCCCGCCGAAGATCAGCGCGAGGATGAGGCCCTGCTGGCCGAACTGGCTACCGACGGCGAGGCACAGCCCCATCAGGCCGCCCATCAGCAGCGCCGTCTTGACGTTGTTGATGAACCGGGTCATGGCGATCGTCCTCCTGCCCCATGATTGGGGCTGCGATGGTACGTCTGTCGGTTGTATTTTGTTCGATTGCGTCTGATTCTCAGACGCAGCCTCTGGGTGTTTTCCTCAATGGCCGGATTCTGTCTGCGCGGCGTGTAGGGTCTGTGCGGGGGAGATTGACGCAAAGTTCGCTGGTATTTCGAGTTACGAGTGCCGCCCATGCCTACCCGGGCTATCTTCCACCCCGTCGTGGCAGCGGTTCCGTACCCGGGATTTTTCCGGGTTCTTGCGCCGGACCTGCTGACGTATGTGCGGTGCGCGAAGCCTGTCGGTTAGACTTCGCGCCGTGTGGTGGGTTGGGCAACCTTGATCGAGCCGGTCCGGGCTGGTGGGCCCGGGCAGGCGAGAGGTGCCCGACACGTGGAGGTGGGCGGTGAAGACTCGATCGCCCCGCGCGGCGCGTGCCAAACGCGTGATTGCGCGGCTCCGGAAGTGGCGGGTGCCGGCGCTCAAGGCCGTCGGCGCGGCAACGCTCGTCCTGGGCGTTGCCGGTTCGGCCATCCTGGCCAAGGAATCGGGCAAGCGGCCTGTGCCGCTGGCATCGTTGTCGCTGCCGGAAGCGGGCGGCGTGCCGATCATGCCGGTGCGGCTGGTGACGCTGGGCGAGCCGCGTGCGGAAGCCGCACCGACGCACGGCGAAGGGGCGTGGTCGCAGGCCGATCTGCCTCCCAAGCCCGAGGCGACTTCCGAAGGCGCGCAGAAGCCAGACCCAGCCCGGGCCGACGAGCCGGGGCCGCGGCTGCCCGCGGGCGTGTACAGCACCGACCCGAACGTGCGGTGGTTCAACGGGCGTCCCGTGCGCCCGGCGCGCGTGATGGAGATGGTGGTGACGGCGTACTCGCCGGACTGGCGCTCGTGCGGCGATTCGGCCGACGGGAAGACCGCCACGCTGCACTCGGTGGAGACGAACGGGCACGCGCTGGTCGCGGCGGACCCGAAGGTCCTGCCGTACGGCTCGATGCTGACGATCCCCGGGTACGACAACGGGCGGATCGTGCCGGTGCTGGACTGCGGCGGGGCGATCAAGGGCCGCCGCCTGGATGTGCTGTACCCGACGCATGAGCGGGCACGTCGCTGGGGGCGGCAGAAGCTGCAGGTCATCGTGTGGGAATACGCCGACGGGGCCCCGCGCGAGAACCCCCGGAAAGAGCGGTAGCCGGCGCGGGTGCGCCGTCAGTCTTCCAAGTCCGGCAGGCCCAGGTCCGGGATGTTGCCGAACGCGATGCGCCGGGGCGCGGACTTGCGCGCCTCGTGCATCGCGGCGGGGTAGACGGCGTCGGCGCCGAACCGCTGGTTGATGCGGTCGATCGCCGACGACAGACGCCCGTCGCGCCGGGCCGCGTCAAAGAGCGACGGCGTGGCGGCCTCGCGCCGCGCGAGGTCGTGGAGCGTGACGCCGATCTGCAGCAGGTGCCCGGGCGGGCGTCTGGCCCACATGGACGCGAAGGCGCGGAGGAGCGCTTCGGCGTCGGCCGCGCCCGCGAGCGAGGCGCGATCGTGCCAGCGTTCGGGCGGGCCCGAGTCGGGCGCGTGCAGCCGGTCCTCGCGCGAGCGGAGGTATCGCAGCGAGAGCGTGAGCCACTCGGCGACGTAACCAAGGTGTCTCGCCCGCTGCCCGACCTTCGTGAGCAGGCGCACGCCCACCTGGCGGGCGCGATGCTCGTCGCGGCTGTCGGGGCCGAGCACGTGCGAGTGCCCGATGGTGCGTCGCGGACGCGGCCCGTCGAAGGGGTCGTTCACGGGCAGCCCGCGCAGCAGGTAGTACCACTCCGCGCCGACCACGCTGCCCCAGGCGCGCCGCAGCCCGGCTTCGTCGAGGGCGTAGAGATCGGAAATCGTCCGCACGCCCGCGCGATCAAGACGCACGCGCATCTTCGGGCCGATGCCGGGCAGGTCGGTGATCGCCAGGTGCAGGAGGCGGGCGGGGATGTCGGCGTCGTCGAGGATGGTGAGGCCGTCGGGCTTGTGCAGGTCGGCGGCGACCTTCGCGAGGAAGCGGTTGGGGGCCACGCCCACGGACGAGGTGAGGCACTCGCCCACGCGCGTGGTGATGGCGCGCTTGACGCGATGCCCGATTGCCTCCGCCGCGCCGGGCGAACGCTCGGCCTCGACGAGGCGGCACGAGCACTCGTCGATCGAGTGCACCGCGTGCACGGGCAGCACGGTGTCGATCGCCGCGAGGACCTCGTGGTGCACGCGGACGTACAGGTCGGGGCGCCCACGGACGAGGATGAGCCCCGGGCACATGCGCTTGGCGTCGCCGACCTTCGTGCCGGTGCGCACGCCGTACGCCTTCGCGGGGTAGCTGGCGGCGATGCAGGAGGTGGTGTCGGCCTCGACGGGGACGACGGCGATGGGCTTGCCGCGCAGCTCGGGGCGGAAGTGCTGCTCCACCGAGGCGAAGTAGGAGTTCATGTCGATGTAGAGGACGCGGAGCATGGGGGATGGTAAACCGATCCCGCCGGCGGGCGCGGTATGCTGTGCGCCCGCGTGTGGAATCCGTTCCGCCAGACTCGTTCACCGCTCACGTTCCCGTTCAGGGACGATCGAGGACAGTTGTGTTATTTGGCGCCGCGTCGAGAACTGCTGCGAGCGCTGGATTAGGTCGGATTGAAACACTCGGGGCTTCGACATCTGCTCACGACTCTGCCGCTGGCGACGGGGGCTACCGCGGTATTGCTGCCGCTCTCCTTCTTCACGATACTCTTGTGGTACGCGAACGTCGACGCGGTGTTCGTCGGCCTGTGCGTGTTCATTGTCATCATCATCCCGAAGCCTCACGGAATCAGTGTGCCGGCCAAGTTCATCGCGTCCCAGTTCTGCACGCACGGCCTGTGCGGGCGGTGCGGGACGCCCCTCGACGATCGGCCCGTCGCCCCCGATGGCAACCGGGAGTGCCCGACGTGCGGGCACGCGTGGCGACCGGATCGACAGGCAACCCGCAGCGGTTCGGAGCCGCCGAAAGACGACCTCTGCCCGGGTTGCGGGTACTTGATGGTCGATCTGCCCAGTCGGCGCTGCCCGGAATGCGGGCAACTCGCCGCGAAGGCGACGGGAGCGCCGATGACGCTTCCGCGCTGGGATGGTTGCGACGACGAGCGCACGCCCGTCCGCGTGTTCCTGGTGCGAGAGCTCCATGACAGGTGGGAAGGGTCACGGCTGAACTCGGCGATTTTCGACGCCTGCTGCACGCATCAGCTGCGATATCGACTGCGGGTGAGCGGCGTCGTGTTGCTCGCGGGTGCGCTCGGCGTCGGCGCCGTCAGGCTGTTCGCCCCGGGGCTGCCGCCCGGTTGGTGGATGGTCATCGCGATGAGCACGTTCGCCGGCGCTGTCTTCCCGTTTCTAGTGCCGTTCCCGTGGCGAGACCGATGCGACATCGCGCTGCGCAGGGGTGTGTGCCCCAGTTGCCTGACCGATCTTCACACGAGCGGGCGGCGGCGCGGGCTCATGGTCCGCTGTGCCGTGTGCGAGAGCGCGTGGCTCGCGTCCCGTGTGAAGTCGAGCGCCCGCTGACCGTGCCGTGCGGGCGGGCGACGGCCTCTCCCCCGCTACCCTCCGCCGATGCACCGCCCGTTCGAGGTTGTCGCGCCGTTCGAGCCCACGGGGGACCAGCCCGGCGCGATCGAGCAGTTGACGCGTGATCTCGGGGCTGGCAGGCCGTACGTGACGCTGCTGGGCGCCACGGGCACGGGCAAGACCTTCACGATGGCGCACGTGATCGCGCGGCTGGGAAAGCCGACGCTGATCCTGAGCCACAACAAGACGCTGGCGGCGCAGCTCTTCGAGGAACTCCGCGAGTTTCTGCCGAAGAACAGCGTGAACTACTTCGTGTCGTACTACGACTACTACCAGCCCGAGGCGTACATCCCGCAGCGCGACATCTACATCGAGAAGGACAGCTCGCGCAACGACGACCTCGACCAGCTCCGCCTGCAGGCGACCAGCAACATCCTGGCGCGCCGTGACACGGTCGTCGTCGCCAGCGTGTCGTGCATCTTCGGCCTGGGCTCGCCCCTCGCGTACGGGCAGCGGGTGCTGACGATGACGAAGGGCTCGCGCATCGACCGGCGTTCGTTCCTGCTCGCGCTCGCGGGCATGCAGTACCAGCGGACCGACATCGAGTGGAAGCGCGGGCAGTACCGCGTGCGGGGCGACGCGATCGACGTGTGGCCCGCGTACGAGAAGTACGCCGTGCACGTCGAGCTCTTCGGCGACGAGATCGACCGCATCGACCTCATCAACCCCGCGAGCGGGGAGATCCTCGCGGAGGAGCGCCAGTTCTTCCTGTTCCCGGCGGTGCACTACGTGATGCCCGAGGAGCAGATGCAGGCGGCGCTGGCGGCGATCCGCGCGGAGCTCGACGAGCGCGTGATGCACTTCCGCTCGCAGGGCAAGCTGCTGGAGGCGCAGCGGATCCTGAGCCGCACGAAGTTCGACCTGGAACTGCTCGAAGAGACGGGCACGTGCCCGGGGATCGAGAACTACTCGCGCTTCATGGACGGGCGGATGCCGGGCGAGCGCCCGTACACGCTGCTGGACTACTTCGACTTCGCGCCGCCGGCGGGGGGCGTGTCGGCGTTCGCGTCGTCGCCCGAGACGCTGGCGGCGGAGGGCGTGCGGGGCTATCGCTCGACGGACACCGACCGCCCGGCGGCGGAGAAGATGCCCCGCCCGAACCTGGGCGACTGGCTGCTGATCATCGACGAGAGCCACGTGACCATGCCGCAGGTGCGCGCGATGTTCAACGGCGACCGCGCGCGCAAGGACGTGCTGGTGGAGCACGGGTTCCGGCTGCCGAGCGCGCTGGACAACCGCCCGCTGCGGTTCGAGGAGTTCGAGAGCGTGGTGCCGCGGATGATGTTCGTGAGCGCGACGCCCGGGCCGTGGGAACTCGAGAAGTCCGGGGGCGTCGTCGCCGAGCAGGTGATCCGCCCGACGGGCCTCCTCGACCCCGAAGTGGAGATCCGCCCCACGAAGGGCCAGGTGCCCGACCTGCTGGAGCGCTGCCAGCAGCGCGTGGCGAGCGGGGAGCGCGTGCTGGTGACGGCCCTGACGAAGCGCATCTGCGAGGACCTCGCGGGCTACCTCGCCGAGAAGGGCCTGCGCGTGCGCTACCTGCACAGCGACATCGAGACGCTGGACCGCATGCAGATCCTGACGGACCTGCGCCTGGGCAACTTCGACATCCTCGTGGGCGTCAACCTGCTGCGCGAGGGGCTGGACCTGCCCGAGGTCTCGCTCGTCGCGATCCTCGACGCCGACAAGGAGGGGTTCCTGCGCTCGCCCACGAGCCTGATCCAGTTGATGGGCCGGGCGGCCCGCAACGTCAACGGGCGCGTCGTGATGTACGCCGACGAGATGACCCCCGCGATGCGCCACGCGCTCGACGAGACCGACCGCCGGCGCGCCAAGCAGGTCGCGTACAACACGGCCCACGGCATCACGCCCAAGACAATCATGAAAGAAGTGCGCCGGGGCCTGGAGGCGGAGCTTTCGGCCCGCAAGACGGCCCGGGCATCGTTCGAGAAGGCCGAGCCCGAGCACGACATCGCGGAACTCATGAAGACGATGGAAGAGGAGATGGTGAAGGCGGCGCAGTCGCTGGAGTTCGAGAAGGCCGCGTCGATCCGCGATCAGATGATGCGCCTGCGCAAGCGCGCGGGCGAGCTGGAGCGCAGCGGGCTGCCGACGCGGGCGCGCAAGTCCGACTACGAAGAAGGCGAGCGGGCCGGCCCGTCGCCCCGCGGCACGCCCGGCCAACCCGGCACGCGCAAAGGGCGGCGGAAGCGGTAGCGCGGACGGCGCAACGACGGTCGCTCGAGCCCGCTGAACTCCGTACGGGTGACGAACACTGCGTTTGATGATTCTTAGCACGACGCAACGGCGTGATGCTTGCACGCATGGGTGCGCTCAAGTATTCTGACGCACGAGAGAGACAGGCGGAGGAACTCATGAACCGCTCGTCTCGCCTGGGATGTGTTGTCGGATTCGTACTCGCGGGCGCTGCCGTTCAGGCTCGCGCCAGCATGCTGAATCTCTCCAGATACAGCTACGTCACCGTCTCAACGTACGGCGGCTCCGCGAACCCCGGGAGTTTCAGCGAAACACAGGAGACGAACTCGCTCGACCCATGGTCGGCGGCAATACAGAGCACCGCAGGTGCATCCGGGAGAGCCAGCCAGTTTTCTTGGGTCAACGAATCGATGTTCTTCATCGATGGCTGGAGCTCCATCGGCGGCGGCGCCGGACATGGCGGCGGTCAAACGCCAACCGAGATACGAGTGAACTTCGATCTCATTCACGTGCATACGTTCACTTTTTCCAGCACAGTATCCGAGGCTTGGTTCGGATACGGCTATTTCAAACTTTCGTACTTCGGCGGCGCCGACATCGTGAACTTCGCAACCGATCGGAATGAAACCGTCTCCGGCGTGATTGGGCCCGGCTCCTATCAGGCGTCGATCAGGTTTCAAAGCGGCAGCATGATGGGCTTCATCGGCGGCACGGGGCAGTTCGAGGTCGCGGTGGTGCCGTCGGTCGGGACAACGGGCCTGCTCCTGATGGGTACGCTCACGGCACTTCGCCGCAGGCGATGACTCACGCTTCGCTCGCGACGTCGCCGGTTACAGCAGGTCGGCGGGCTCGACGCCGAGCGCCTCGGCCACGCGCTTGAGCTGCCGCAGCGTGGTGGAGTCCGGGTGGCGCTCGAGGCGCGACACCCGCGACTGCGGCACGCCGAGCAGCCGCCCGAGTTCGCGCTGCGTCAGCCCGCGTTCTTCGCGCACCTGCGCGATGCGCCCGCGACGCAGCGACGTCAGCGCCGCGTCGGAGTCCACCCATCCGGCGTCGCCCGCGTCCAGCACCTGCGCCGCGCGGCGGGCCGCCTGGCGGACGACGAGCCGCTCGTACTCCGCCGTCGGGACGAGCACGTACTCGCCTCCGCGCCGCACGCGCGTGGCCGCCGCCCGGTGCCCGCTCGCAGACGTCGGCTTGGTGCGGGTCTGCACACCCGCCTTCGCTCCCGGCTTGGCCGATGGCCTGGCGGATGGCTTGGCGGGCGACTTCACGGCTGCTCCGGTCGAACGCTTCGGCATGTCACCACCCTCACCGTCCGAGTCGCGGCCTCGGACACGAACACCGCGATGTACGACCCGTCCCGACCGAACCGAAAGAACCGCAGCAGGTACTTCGAGCCCGGTTCTTTGATCGGCTCGCCCAGGTCAACGCCCGAGCGCACCCTGCCCAACGCCGCCGCGAACGGCTCCACCAGCGCGGGCCTCGCCCGCAGCCACCCGACCACCTCGCGCGAGAGCACGGCTCGGAACACGCGTTTCCCCCGCTCGAGGCCATCCTTCGATCCATCACTTTTTCGTACTTCACGATACCATATACGATATACCTGTCAAGCGGTTCGCCCGCACGCGCCGTGCCCAGATTCCCCACGCCGTACACTCCGGCATGTCGGACCTTCGTCCCGCGCCCGGCTTTCGCCAGCGCCTCGGCTACTACCTCGTCGGGCTGTCCATCGGCTGCGCGATGCTCGGCATGATCTGGTGGATCAAGGCGCAGGTCCGCCAGAACCCGGCCCCGCCCGGGCCCCCGCCCGCGCACCAGACCTCGAGCACCCCGCCCCCACCGGGCGCGGCGTCGCCCGGCCCGACGCCTGCCGGCACGGCCCCGTAACCTCGCACGCCGAACTGCGCATCACGGAGCAGCGCATGCCGATCCACCACGACACCGTCGCGTACAACGCCGCCCGATCGGCGAGCGAAGCACGCACTTGCGACCTGCTCGCCCGGACGATCGACCGCAACCTCCCCGGCGCCGAGAACAAAGTCTGGCACCGCCACCCGGTCTGGTTCCTCGACGGCAACCCGATCGTGGGCTACAGCACACTCAAGGACTGCGTCCGCCTGCTGTTCTGGAGCGGGCAGTCGTTCGATGAGCCGGGCCTCGAGCCCGAGGGGAGCTTCAAGGCCGCGGAAGCGCGCTACACGTCCGTCGACCAGGTCGACACGGCCGCCCTGGCCCGCTGGCTCGCGAAGGCTGCGTTGCTCCAGTGGGATTACAAGAACATCGTGAAGCGCCGCGGGCGGCTCGAGTGGCTGGGCCCCGCACCCGCCCCGGAATCGCCGCGTCCGCCGGCGCCGAAGCCCTCCCGCACGCCCGCGAAGAAGGCCACGAAGAAGGCCGCCAAGAAGGCGGCAACGCGCGCCAATCGCAAGGCGCCGCGGAAGTCCACGAAGTCCTAGGCCGTGCGATCGCTCCTCACGCGGCGGGCTGCTCGGGCGTGGCACGAACAAAAACCTTCCAGTTCGCCGTGCACGGCCTAGCATGGACGCTCAAGGAGGAGCCGCCGTGCAGGGAGGAGCCGCCGCCGTGCCGCAGAATCGCCCCGTCGCTGTTGAGGTTGGCGCACAGGACTCGCCTTCACAGCGGTCGATCCGCGTGCGCGGGGCGCGCGAGCACAACCTCAAGAACATCAGCCTCGAGATCCCGCGCGACCGGCTGGTCGTGATGACCGGGCTCTCGGGCAGCGGCAAGAGCAGCCTCGCCTTCGACACCATCTTCGCCGAGGGGCCGCGCAAGTACATGGAGTCGCTCTCCGCGTACGCCCGCCAGTTCCTCGAGCAGCTCAAGAAGCCCGACGTCGACGAGGTCGAGGGCGTCCCCCCCACCATCGCGATCGAGCAGCGTTCGGCGAGCGGCAACCCGCGCTCGACCGTCGCGACGACCACCGAGATCTACGACTACCTGCGCCTGCTCTACGCCCGCTGCGGCACGCCGTACTCCTGGGCGCCGACCAAGGTGAAGAAGGACGGCACGGTGCAGGAGCGCAGCGGGCGCCCGATCACGGCGACGACGAGCACGCAGATCGTCGATGCCTTGATGGGTACCCCCGCACTCCGTGCGGGCGACTCACCCCACGCGGAGCGAGGGAGTACCCGACGGGTCATGATCCTCGCCCCGGTCGTGCGCGCGAAGAAGGGCTTCCACCGCGACGTGCTCGAGGACCTCTCGGGCCAGGGCTGGAACCGCGTGCGCGTGAACGGCGACCTCAAGGACCTGCGCGAGGTGCTGAAGGAGCCCGGCGAGAACCCGCTGAAGCTGGGACGCTACGAGAAGCACTCCATCGACGCGGTGATCGACCGCGCGACGCTCTCGCCCGACGCGCGCCAGCGCATCGCCGAGTCGGTGGAGGCGGCCCTGCGGATCGCCAAGGGGCTGGTGGTGGCGAGCGTCGAGGGCGAGGGTGGCGCGTGGCGCGACACGACGTACTCGACGCTCTACGCGGACCCCGACCACCCGGAGGTCGCGCTCGAGGAGCTCGAACCCCGGCTGTTCTCGTTCAACTCGCCGCAGGGCGCGTGCACGACGTGCAGCGGGCTGGGCACGCTGCTGGAGCTCGACGAGGCGATGGTGATGCCCGACGCGGGCAAGAGCCTGCGCGAGGGGGCGATCGAGGCGTACGCGAAGAACATGGCGGTGCGCGCGTGGTTTCACCGGGCGCTGAAGAAGTTCTGCCGCGCGTACAAGGTGAGCTTCGAGGACCCGGTCTCGAGCTTCCCGCCGGACGTGCGCCACAAGCTCATGCACGGCGCCCCGGCGGAGGAGACCCGCAAGGTCGCGCTGGGCAAGTGGGAGGGCGTGCTGCCCGAGCTCACGACGTGGTGGAAGAACACGGACAACCCGTCGGTGAAGGAGTGGCTCGGGCAGTTCATGTCGAACACGCAGTGCCCGGAGTGCCGGGGTGATCGCCTGCGGATCGAGGCGCTGCACGTGCTGATCGAGAGTTCGCACGGCGTCGACCGGGCGGCGTGCTCGGACAACGTCATCGGGCGTCCGGCGGGCGCGGAGACCTCGGCCCGGCTGCGCATGCTGAACATCGCGGAGTTCTCGCGCCTCACGATCACCGACGCCGCGGCGTTCGCCCAGGGGCTGCGCCTGAGCCCCGAGCAGCGGACGATCGCCGAGCCGATCCTGAAGGAGATCAACAACCGCCTGCGGTTCCTGGCGGGCGTCGGGCTGGAATACCTGAGCCTGTCGCGCAAGACCTCGACGCTCTCGGGGGGCGAGGCGCAGCGCATCCGCCTGGCGAGCCAGGTGGGCAGCGGGCTGGTGGGCGCGTGCTACGTGCTCGACGAGCCGACGATCGGGCTGCACCAGCGCGACAACGACCGGCTGATCGGCACGCTGCGTCACCTGGCGGACATCGGCAACACGGTGCTCGTGGTGGAGCACGACGAGGACATGATCCGGGCCGCGGACCATGTGATCGACATCGGCCCGGGCCCGGGCGTGCACGGCGGGCGGGTCGTGGCGCAGGGCACGGTCGCGGAGATCTGCGCGAACCCCGACTCGCTCACGGGCGATTATCTCTCGGGGCGCAAGTCCATCGAGACGCCCGCGAAGCGCCGGCGCCTCAACACGAAGCAGGCGATCATCGTGAAGGGCGCGCGCGAGAACAACCTGCAGCGCGTGGACGTGGCGTTCCCGCTCGGCGGGCTCGTGTGCGTCACGGGCGTCAGCGGGTCGGGCAAGAGCACGCTGGTGAACGACATCCTGCTGCGGGCGGCGCGCCAGCACCTGCTCGGCACGCGCGAGAGCCCCGGCGCGCACGGGTCGTTCAAGTGGCCCGGCGCGCTCGAACGCGTCATCGAGGTCGACCAGAGCCCCATCGGGCGCACGCCCCGCAGCAACCCGGCGACCTACACCGGGTTCTTCGACGAGATCCGCAAGGTCTTCGTCCAGACCAAGGAGGCCCGCGTCCGCGGGTACAAGCCCGGGCGGTTCTCGTTCAACGTCTCGGCGCAGAACGGGGGCGGGCGCTGCGAGGCCTGCCAGGGCCAGGGCCTCAAGAAGATCGAGATGCACTTCCTGCCCGACGTCTACGTCGAGTGCGAGGTCTGCGCCGGCAAGCGCTACAACCGCGAGACCCTCGAGGTGACGTACAAGGGCAAGAGCATCGCCGATGTCCTCGACATGACCGTCGAGGACGCCTGCGGGTTCTTCGAGAACCACCCGAAGATCGCCCGCTTCCTGCGCTGCCTGCACGACGTCGGGCTCGACTACGTGCAGCTCGGCCAGCCCAGCACGCAGCTCTCCGGGGGCGAGGCACAACGCATCAAGCTCGCCACCGAGCTCGGCAAGGGCTCCGGCGAGCTCGGCCCCGCCGGACGCACGCTGTACATCCTCGACGAGCCCACCACGGGCCTGCACTTCGAGGACATCCGAAAGCTCGTCCTCGTCATGAACCGCCTCGCCGACGCCGGAAACACCCTCGTCGTCATCGAGCACAACCTCGACGTCATCAAGTGCGCCGACTGGATCATCGACCTCGGCCCCGAGGGCGGGGGCGGCGGCGGACGCGTCGTCGCCAGCGGCACGCCCGAGCAGGTCGCCCGCGTCGATGCCAGCCACACCGGTCGGTACCTCGCGCGCATGCTCACTCAAAACTGAGGTGCGCGGGCCCGCCCGCACACTGCTTGACAGCCGCACGACTCGCTGCGATGCTGCGGGTTTCTCCGGGCTGACGCCCGGGCACGGGGGTTTTCCGCATGCTGCACGCCAACTGCACGCTCGGGTCCGGCGCGCCGATGGTTCTCGCGGCGGTCGCGGTTGGTTCGCTCTGGCTGCCGATCCTCGCCAGCGCCGTCGGCGTCTTCGTCGCGAGTTCGCTCATCTGGATGGCCACGCCGCTGCACAAGCACGACTACAAGAACCCCGGCGACAAAGAGCCGCGGCTGCTCGACGCGCTGCGCGACGCCGCCCTCGCGCCGGGCGTGTACTTCCTGCCCTGGTGCATGGGCATGGCCGACAAGGGCGCGATGATGGAAAAGCTCAAGGCCGGGCCCTGGGCGCTCGTCTACGTGCAGGGCGGCCCGCCGAGCATGGGCAAGAACCTCGGCGCGTGGTTCGCGCACCTGCTCATCGTCGGCGTCTTCGTGGCGTATGTCGCCGGCACCGGGCTTGCCGCCGGTGCGCCGTTCCTCGCCGTCTTCCGCGCGGTCGGGGCCGCCGCGTTGCTCGCCCACGCCGGCTACGCGTTGCCCATGGCGATCTGGCACGGCATGCCGTGGTCGCAGGTGCCCGGGCGACTGATCGACGGCGTGATCTACGCGCTCGTCACCGGCGGCATCTTCGCCTGGTTGTGGCCGGGCGTGCAGCGCGTCGGGGAGTTGCCGGCGGGTTGATCGGTGAACAGTGGCGATGCACGCCCACGCCCGTCGCTAGATCGTGCCGCGGAGTTCTTCGTCGATCCGCGGAAGCCAACGGCGCACGCGGGCGGCGTCGAACCGGGGCGGGATCTCGCCGTCCCAGTGGTCGAGCACGTACTCGACGACGGACTGCACGACGCGGGAAGGCGCCGAGGCCCCGCCGCACCAGTAGTCGTGGTCGCGCCAGCCGAGCGTGACGTCGTGGGCGGTTTCGGCGCCGTCGGGCCAGAGGATGAGCACTTCGTACCGCCATCCGCCAACGGATTCGCGCTCGGTGAGCACCCGCGCGGCGGGCTTGGGAAGGGCTCGGGATGCTCCGGGGCGATCCATGGTCTGGTCATCGGTCCGGCAGAGGGGCGGCTTTCGGCGGATTCCGCGGGGCGCTCCCCGGTCGGCCGCACATCTTTCGGGGGCGTAGCATCGATCCGCACGAACCCTACCCGCGGACGGGAAAAGTGCGAGACAAGTTTGCGACAATTCGGCGCATGCACGCCCCCTCGGAGCCGAGCGCACGGTGAGCTTCATCCTCGAGATCATCCGGCTGGGTCTGTCGAACCTCCGCCTGCACATGCTGCGGTCCATCCTCACCGCGCTGGGGATCATCTTCGGCGTGCTGGCGGTGATCGTGATGAGCAGCCTGGGCGAGGGCAGCAAGCGCCAGGCGCTCGCGCAGATCGAGCGCCTCGGGGCGAAGAACATCATCGTGCGCTCGCAGAAGCCCCCGGAGTCGCAGAACCAGCAGAGCGGGCAGCAGCGCAGCTTCGTGAGCCGCTTCGGCATCACGCGGCTGGACCTGGAGGTCATCCAGGCGAACTTCCCCGATGCCGAGGCGATCGTGCCGCTCAAGGAGATCGGCGGGCAGGTGATCAAGGACGAACTCCGCCGCACAAGCCAGGCCTACGGCACCACGCCGGACCTGCAACGCGTGGCGAACCTCACCGTCGCGCAGGGGCGGTACCTCACGACCACGGATCTGGAAGCGCGCCTGCCCGTGTGCGTCATCGGGGCGGAGGTGGCGAACCAGTTGTTCCCGCTCGAAGACCCCATCGGCAAGACGCTGCGCGTGGACGCCAAGCCGTTCACGGTCGTGGGCGTGCTCGCGCCCATCGGGCTGGCCGGGGGCGCAGGGGCCGCTCTCATCGGACGCGACCTCAACCTCGACGTGCACGTCCCGCTCACGGCGGCCCGCGAGATGTTCGGCGACCTGGTGATCCGCGGGAGCAGCGGGTCGATGCAGGCCAACTCCACCGAGATCAGCGAGATCTACATCGCGTGCCCCAACCGCGACCGCGTGCTCAACGACGCCGACCGCCTGCGCCTCATCATGAAGAACCGGCACCCGGGCCTGCCCGACGTCACGCTCATCGTGCCGTACGAGCTGCTCGAGAACGCCCGCCGCACGGCCCTCACCTACAACCTGATCTTCGGCGCCATCGCCGCGATCTCGCTGCTCGTCGGCGGCATCGGCATCATGAACATCATGCTCGCCAGCGTGACGGAGCGCATCCGCGAGATCGGCATCCGCCGGGCCCTGGGCGCCACGCGCAAGCACATCATGTGGCAGTTCCTGGTCGAGACCGGCGTGCTCTCCGCCATCGGCGGGCTGGTCGGCGTGGGCGTCGGCGTCGGGGGAAGCCTCGCCGTCGGCTGGGCCGTGCCCAGCATGCCCACCGCCCTCACGCTCTGGTCGATCCTGCTCTCCTTCGCGGTGGCGACGGCGACGGGCCTGATCTTCGGCCTGTACCCCGCCCGACGCGCCAGCGCCCAGGACCCCATCGTCGCGCTGCGCCACGACTAGCGGCGTGGTTCAACGGCGGCGAAAGTCTGTTCGAGCCCGCTACTCGCCCCACGCACGCGCGGGCGTGTATCCGGGCGTCTCTTCCGGCGTCAGCGGCCTGCCGCGCTCGTCCGCGAGTTCCAGCCTCGCCCCTTGCGAACGCAGTTGCGCCAGGTGTCGGCGTCCGATGTGCGCGACGATCGTCACGCGGTCGGCGTCGTACTCGCGGGCCGTCACCTCGCCGCGGGTCTCGATCATGTGGATCGTCTTCGCGTCCGAGATCGGCAGGGTGATGCGGAACGTCTCGACGCCGCCGAGGCAGGCGTCGCGCACGACACGCTCCAGTTCGTCGGCCCCGATCGACAGGCGGCCGTCGGGCCCGGGGAGTGCCGAGATGCCGATCGCGCCGGGCACCTTGCGCTGCCAGACCAGCAGTTCGGCATTGTCGGTGAGGCGATCGACCTTGTTCAGCAGCAGCACGCGCGCCGGGCGGGCGTGCAGGCGGTCTTCCTCGTGGCGCGAGCGTTCCAGTTCCTCGAACAGCTCGTCCAGCACGCGGTTCACGGCGGCGTACTGCAGTTCGGCCGCGGGGTCCGAGACGTCGAGCACGATGAGCAACATGTCGGCGTGGGTGGCTTCCTCGAGGGTCGCCTTGAAGGACGCGACGAGGTGGTGCGGGATGTCGCGCACGAAGCCGACGGTGTCGGAGAGCATCACGCCCCCGCCGCCGCCGAGGTCCCAGTGGCGCGTGCGGGTCATGAGCGTGGCGAAGAGGCGGTCGTCGGCGTAGGCACCGCCCGCGGTGAGGGTGTTGAAGAGCGTGGACTTTCCGGCGTTCGTGTACCCGACGATGCCGACGGTGAAGTGCTCGCGCTTGCGGGCGGCGACCTCGCGCCGGCGCCGGGCCTGGATGACCTCGAGCTCGCGCTGCAGGGCGAGCTTGCGCCGCTGCACGAGGCGCCGGTCGATCTCGAGCTGCTGCTCGCCCGGGCCGCGCGTGCCGATTCCTGCGACGCCACCGCCCCCGACGATGCGCTCCAGGTGGTCCCACATCGCCTTGAGGCGCGGGTACGTGTACTCGAGCTGCGCGAGCTCCACCTGCAGCTTGGCCTCGTTCGTGGTGGCGCGGCTGGCGAAGATGTCGAGGATCAGCTCCGAGCGGTCCACCACCTTCCGCCCGATCGCCTGCTCGATGTTGCTGATCTGCTTGGGCGAGAGGTCATGATCAAAGAGCACCGTCGAGGCCTCGAGCATCTCGCACAGCCCCTTCAGTTCGCTGATCTTCCCGCTGCCCATGTACGTGCCGGCCACCGGGCGCTCCAGGCGCTGCGAGCACTCGCCCACGACGGTCGCGCCGGCCTGCTCGGCCAGGGCGCGCAGCTCGCCGAAGGGGTCGCGCGGGTCGAATGTGGAGTCCGGGAGTCGGACGGCCGCGAGGACCGCCCGTTCGGACGCCACGCGGAGTTCGGTTCGTTCCTTCGCCATCGTGTCGGGACATGGTAGGGGCCGCCCGCCCGGGCGCGAAGACCCGCCCGGCGTGAAGACCCGGCCCCGCGTGCATCCGTGCAACCGCCCGACGCGGAAACCCTACCATCGCCCGGTGCGTGCGCGGCCTGCCGCCGCCCACCCCCCACGCGAAGGAGCGCCGTGTGACCAAGAGCGAGCGATATCGGACGCAGCCCCGTGCGGCGTGGAAGCGCGCCCTCATCGCCGTGCCCGTCGTGGGCATCAGCGTGCTGGGGCTCGCGGCGGGTGCGGCCATCGGCAAGCGCCTCGCCACCGGCGCCTCCGCCGACGACTACGCGTTCTTCGACGAACTCGTCGAGGTCAAGCACCTGCTCTCGCAGCGGTACGTCGACGCACCCGACGACGCAAGGCTCCGCGAGGGCGCCATCCGCGGCATGGTCGAGGCCCTCGACGACCCGTACACCGTGTACGTGCCCGCGGCCGAGCAGCGCAACTTCAACAAGGACCTGACCGGCGAGTACGTCGGCATCGGCGCGCAGGTGAACCAGCAGGAGGGCTGGCTCACCATCGTCTCTCCGCTGGAAGATTCACCCGCGTTCCGCGCCGGGCTCATGGCCGAGGATCGCGTCGTCGAGATCGACGGCAAGAGCACGCAGGGCCTGAGCGTCGACGAGTGCATCGACCTGCTGCTGGGCGAGCCGGGCACCAGCGTCGTGCTCACCGTCGAGCGGTCGGGCGAGCGTTCGCAGATCACGATCGTGCGCGAGCGGATCAAGACCCGCGCCGTCAAGGGCTTCCGCCGCTCCGACGCCGACCCCAACGCGTGGGACTACCTCATCGATCCCAATCGGCGGATCGCGTACATCCGGCTCACGCAGTTCACGCCCGGCTGCGCCGACGAGGTCGAGGCGGCGCTGCGATCGGTCGGCGCCGACTCGGGCGCGCTGGGCGGGCTCGTGCTCGATCTGCGGTTCAACCCGGGCGGGCTGCTGAACGAGGCCGAGAAGATCGCGGACCTCTTCCTCGCCGAGGGCGTCATCGTCTCGACGCGGGGGCGGGCGCACCCGGAGCAGGTGCGCCGGGCCGAAGCGCCGGGCACGCTGCCGGACTTCCCGATCGTGCTGCTGCTGAACGGGCAGTCGGCGTCGGCCAGCGAGGTGCTGGCCGGGGCGCTCGTCGAGAACAACCGCGCGGTCGCCGTCGGCACGCGCTCGTTCGGCAAGGGGAGCGTGCAGAGCGTGCTGCACCTGCCGAGCGGGAACGGCTCGGAACTCAAGCTCACCGAGCAGGGGTACTACCTGCCCAGCGGGCGCAGCCTCTCGCGCAAGGACGACTCGCCCGCGTGGGGCGTCGACCCGACGGACGGCTTCTACGTGCCCGTCACCGACGCCGAACTCATCGCGATGCTCGAAGTGCGCCGCAAGAACGAGGTGCTGCGCGCCGCCGGGGGCACGCCCCCGACGGGCAACTGGAGCGACCCGGAGTGGGTGCTCGAGGAACTGAAGGACGCGCAGCTCGCCGCGGCGGTCAAGGCCATGCGCGGCAAGATTGACACCGGCGCGTGGGTCAAAACCGGGCAGGCGGGCCAGGCCGTGACGGCGATCGGTCTGGCCGAGGCCGCCCGTCTCACGCAGCTTCGCGAGCGCATGCTCCGCGAACTCGACCGCACGGATCGACGGCTCGAGGCGCTCGAGTCGGCGGTGGGCGAGGTGAAGCCGCAGGACCTGTGGGCCGACAGCGCCGAGGTCTCGGGCGGCGTCGTCGAGATCCGCGACAAGAACGGCGCGCTCATCGCCACGCTCGACGTCACCGGGCCGGACCTGGAACGCTGGCTGGTCGATGCGCCCGTCAAGCCGCGCCCCGCCACGCCCCAGCGCTAGTCCGATGATCATCCTCGGGCTCGAAACCTCCTGCGACGAGACCGCGGCGGCGATCGTCCGCGACGGGCGGGTGGTGCTGTCGAGCGTCGTCGCCTCGCAGAACGACATCCACGCCGAGTACGCGGGCGTCGTGCCCGAGCTCGCCAGCCGCGCCCACGCCGAACGCCTCGTGCCGGTCGTGCGGGCCGCGCTGGAAGAGGCCGGGATCGGGCTGGGGATGATCGACGCCGTCGCGGTCGGACATCGCCCGGGGCTCATCGGCTCGCTGCTCGTGGGGGTGTCGGGCGCCAAGGCGCTGGCGTGGAGCCTGGGCAGGCCCCTGGTCGGCGTCGACCATGTGCACGCGCACCTGTACGCGGGCGTGCTGCACGAGCCCGGAGAGCGGCCCGCGACGCCGGCGGATGACCTGTTCCCCGCGGTGGGACTCGTGGTGTCGGGGGGGCACACGAGCCTGTACCGCCTGGAATCGTGGACGGGCCTGACGCGCGTGGGCGCGACGATCGACGACGCGATGGGCGAGGCGTTCGACAAGGCCGCCGCGATTCTCGGCATCCCGTTCCCCGGCGGGCCTCACCTCGACGCGCTGGCCGAATCACCGGGCGCCGACGACCGGGCGGCGGACCTTCCCGTCAGCCGCCTGGGGCGCGAGTCGCTGGACTTCTCGTTCTCGGGGCTCAAGACGGCGTTGCTGTACGCGGCGAAGGGCGTGCCGGGCGAGCGATCGAAGACGCCCCCGCCCCCGGCGCTGACCGACGGGCGCCGGCGCGATCTGGCGGCGAGCTTCCGCCGAGCCGCCTGCGACGCGGCGCTCCTCAAGATCACGCGCGCGTTCGACCATGCGCCCGTCCCGCCCCGCGCGCTGCTCGTCGGCGGGGGCGTGGCGGCGAACCGCCTGCTGCGGCGCGAACTGACGCGATTCGCCGCGGCACGGGGCGCGGCGCTCGTCATCCCGCCGCTGCACCTGTGCGTCGACAACGCCGCCATGATCGCGGGGCTCGCGCACGTCCTCGCCACGAGCGGACGCACATCGGACCTGTCGCTGCAGGCCCAGCCCACCACGTCGTGCTGACATGCCCTCCGGACGCCCCAACCCCTTCCGATTCGCGGGCAAGCCGCCGGCGCCGGGCGCTCGCGCACCCGACGCGCCCCCGGCGCGCGAGCCGCCCGTGCTCTGGCGCGATCCCCCACACCCCGCCACGCTCGACGAAGAAACACTGCTGCGCGAGATCACCATGGACCGCCAGCGCAGCGGCGGCCCGGGCGGGCAGCACCGCAACAAGGTCGAGACGGCCGTCGTCTTCACGCACCCGGGCACGGGCATCATCGCCCAGGCCGCCGAGCGACGCAGCGTGCGCGAGAACCGGCCCGTCGCGCTGCGGCGGCTGCGCCTCGCGCTGGCCATGGGCGTGCGTTGCCCGGTGCCCGACGGCGACCAGCGCAGCGCCCTGTGGCGATCGCGCTGCGACCGCGCCGGGCGCATCGCCTGCAACCCGCAGCACGCCGATTTCCCGGCGTTGCTCGCCGAAGCCCTGGACATGGCGTGGGCATGCGGGCTTGATGTCGCCAGGGCCGCGGCGCGCCTGGCGTGCACGACGAGCCAGCTCGTGCGGCTCGTGAAGGACCACCCGCCGGCGTTCGCCATGCTGAACGAGGCGCGCCGGGCGCGGGGCGAGCGCGCGTTGAAGTGACGTGGGGCCGCGGCGATGCTGCCAAGCGGCGGCGAGCCTGCAAAACGAAAGCACCCCCGCGGATGCCCGCAGGGGTGCGACGTTCCACTCCCGGATGGGATTCTGTCTTAGCGACGACGGCGGAAGGCCGCCACCGCGCCCAGGCCCAGCAGCGCCGCGGCGCCGGGTGCGGGAGCGATCGCCATCTCCATCTCGGCGTTCCAGGGCGTGGTGCTGACGATCGTGGTCGCCGCGCCCGTGGTGAGGTCGAAGGACGCGAACGCGCCCGTGCCCCCGCCGGTGTAGATCGCGCCGTACAGGATGCCGGTGGAGGGGTCAAAGTCCATGCCCTGCGCGAAGTTGGCGAGGAAGCCGGTCGGGCCGATGGTCGTGACGGCGCCGGTGCTCTTGTCGATCGACATGAGCGAGTCGGTGCCGATGTCGTGCGCGTACATCTGGCCGGTGGTCGGGTGCACGGCGATGTCGATCAGCAACATGCCCGTCGGCCCGCCGCTGAACGGCGCCACGAGCGTGGCGGCGCCGGTCGCGACGTTGATCGTGTACAGGTTCTGGCCGGCCAGGGCGTACATGTTGCCGTTGGTGTTGTCGTACGACAGCCCGCCCCAGTTGCTCTCAACCACGCCGATCGTGGTGATCGAGGTGAAGTTGCCGGTCGTGGTGTCGATGGTGCCCCACTGCTGGGTGCCGGCGACCCCGGCGGTGATGCCGTACAGCACCGAGGCGTCGGCGTTGAAGTCGATCGCGAAGCCGTCGTAGCTGGCGTTCGCCGAGATCACGTTGTTCGCCGGCGCGTTCACGGGGAAGCGCAGCAGCGTGTTCGGGTTCGCACGGAGGTTGATGGCGTACACGTCGTTCTGGGCCAGCGCAGCCGAAGACGCGCCGAGCACCGCCAACACACCGCACACCGACAGCAGACGACGAGTCATGTTTCTCTCCTTCTCCTCGAGAACCGCGTTCAAGTCAGCACCCACGCAACCGACCCGGGTTGCCCCGGGAAAGGTCCATTGATTGCACCAGAACTCCGCGAGTCGCACAAGCGGAAAGTGTGGGGCAGGAACAGAAAATCTCGCTCCCGCAGTGATTTGCGCGAACGTCCGCGAGGCGTGCCCGGACTTATCGGACCCCCGCCGTCAGTCGTTGTATCGCTCCCGCAGCTTCGGGCTCAGGCGCAGCAGCAGGTGCACCCGCTCGAACTCCCGCAGCCAGTCCTGCAGGGTTGCCTCGATCTCGTCGGGGGGCACCTCGGCCGTCGGCAGCGGGCACGAGGGGCCCAGCGACGCGGAGGCGAGCGACCGCAGACGCGCGAGCGACTTGTCGCCCATGAGCGAGACGAACTCGTAGTCCTCGTTCATGAAGATCGCGGTGGGCACGCGCCGCCCGCCGGCGATCATGACCATCTCCGCCAGGTCGGCGTGCGCGTCGCGGTCGAGGAATCGCAGGTCGATGAGGTCGGGCTTGCCCTCGGCGATGATCTGGAGCAGCGGGCACTGCGCCACGCAGTCGCCGCACCACAGGCCCGAGAGCACGAGCACGTTGACGCGACGGGCGAAGTCCGACATCGCCGAGCGCTGGTGGCTGTCGAGGCTGGCGTGGTTGCGCGCCACGCGCTCGAACGATCGCCACGCGTCGAGCTGGCTGGGCGTTCCCGAGCGGATGTACGCGTCGTAGGGCATCGCGTCGGCGAACTTCGATCGCAGCAGGGCTGTCGTGACCATGGGCAAGCCTCCCGGGGCATCGCGGCCAGACGTCATCGCCGGTCCTCGCCAGACTCTAGCCGCGGACCCGTGTTACCCGCCGCGGCGCGCCTGCTCGCTCAGGCGGCGGAGGGTCTCGAAGGCCTGCAACGGGCTGAGCGCGTCGATCTTGATCTCTCGCAGTTGGTCCACCGCCGGGTGCGCGACGTACCGCGTGAACAGCGGGAAGGGATCGTCGTCGGCCGGGGGCGGGGCGACGGGCGCGGGCGACCCGGGCGTCGCGTGGTGCACCGCCAGGCTCGAGAGCACCTCGCGCGCCCGCGCGATGACACCCGGGGGCATGCCGGCCAGGCGCGCCACGTGCAGCCCGTACGACTGGTCCGTGCGGCCTGGCAGGATCCGGTGCAGGAACACGATCTCCGCGTGCTCGCCCCCGGCTGGCCACTCGCGCACCGCCACGTGCAGGTTCCGCACGCGACCCGGCAGGCGCTCGGCGAGGTCGGTCAGTTCGTGGTAGTGCGTCGCGAACAGCGTGCGAGGCCCCTCCCGCGCGCTCGTGCCCGCCCCCCCGCCGGCCCCCGCGCCGGCCCCCGCGCCGGCCCCCGCGCCGGCCCCCGCGCCGGCCAGGTGCTC